>CAZTAE010000232.1:0-3673 GCA_964611535.1 uncultured Woeseiaceae bacterium | reverse complement strand
GTCTCGCCCGGCAGCAGCTCGATCAGATCCGCGCGGCCGATCAGCTCCTCGACGCTGCGGACCCCGAGGCCGGCGAGCCGGATGCGCACGTCCTCGGCGACGAAGCGGAAGAAATTCTCGACCATCTCCGGCAGCCCGACGAAGTACTCGCTCCTCAGCACCTTGTTCTGTGTCGCGACGCCGGTCGCGCAGTTGTTCAGGTGGCAGACCCGCAGGTACTTGCAGCCCAGCGAGACCATGGGCGCCGTCCCGAAACCGAAGCTCTCGGCGCCGAGCAACGCCGCCTTGACGACGTCGAGCCCGGTCTTCAGGCCCCCGTCGGTCTGCAGTCGGACGCGATGCCTCAGGTCGTTGGCGCACAGCACCTGGTGGGCCTCGGACAGGCCGAGCTCCCACGGCGAGCCGGCATACTTCACGGAGCTCAGGGGGCTCGCGCCGGTGCCGCCGTCGTAGCCGGAGATCGTGATGAGATCGGCGTAGGCCTTGACGACGCCGGCAGCGATGGTGCCGACGCCCGGCTCCGCCACGAGCTTGACCGAGACCAGGGCCTCCGGGTTCACCTGCTTCAGGTCGAAGATGAGCTGCGCAAGATCCTCGATCGAGTAGATGTCGTGATGCGGCGGCGGCGAGATCAGCCCCACGCCGGGCTTCGCGTAGCGCAGGCGCGCGATCAGCTCGTTGACCTTGTGACCGGGGAGCTGGCCGCCCTCGCCGGGCTTCGCGCCCTGCGCGATCTTGATCTGGATGACCTCGGCATTGACGAGGTACTCGGCCGTCACGCCGAAGCGGCCCGAGGCGATCTGCTTGATCTTCGACACACGCTCGGTGCGGTAGCGCGCCGGGTCCTCGCCGCCCTCGCCGGAATTGGAGCGCGCGCCGAGCCGGTTCATCGCGATCGCCAGCGCCTCGTGCGCCTCGGGCGAGAGCGCGCCGAGCGACATGCCGGCGCTGTCGAAACGCGGCAGGATCTCCCCGGCCGGCTCGACCTCGTCGAGCGGCACCGGCGGCCCCACCGGCTTCAGCCGGAACAGGTCGCGCAGCGCCGCCACCGGGCGCTCGTCCACGAGCGCCGCATAGGCCCGGTAGCGCTCGAAGTCGCCGGAGCGCACGGCCGCCTGCAGCGTCGCGATCACGTCGGGGTTGAAGCAGTGATACTCGCCGTCGTGCACGTACTTGAGCAGACCGCCCTTGCCCAGCGGCTCACGCGGCTCCCAGGCGGCTCTCGCCAGCTCTCGCTGGTCATCGAGCAGGTCCTCGAAACGCGCGCCCTGGATGCGGCTGACGGTGCCCTTGAAGCAGCGGGACACGATCTCCTCGTGCAGGCCCACGATCTCGAAGAGCTGCGCGCCGCGATAGCTCGAAGCCGACGAGATGCCCATCTTGGACATGATCTTGAACAGGCCCTTGCGGATGCCGCGCCGGTAACTCCGGCCGAGCTGCTGCTGCTTGTCCACGTTCCCGCGCCGCCCGAGGTCGTGCAGGCTCTGATAGGCGAGATAAGGGTAGACCGCGGTCGCGCCGTAGCCGATCAGGCAGGCGAAGTGGTGCGGATCGCGGGCGACGCCGGTCTCGACGATGATGTTGACGGCGCAGCGCAGGCCCTCGGCGACGAGGCGGTGATGCACGGCGCCGGTCGCGAGCAGGGCGTGCACGGGCAGGAGCCCGGGCTTCAGGTACCTGTCGCTCAGCATGATCACGACCTTGCCCGCGTGCGCCGCCTCGACGGCCTCGGCGCAGATCGCCTCCAGCGCCTCCGGCAGCGAGTGGTTCTCCGGCGCATTGAGATCGATGAAGGCGCAGGCTCCGCCGAACATGTCGGGCCCCAGCAACTGGCGCAGCTTCCGCTGCGACAGGACCGGCGAGTTGATGACCACCTGCTCGGCGTGTTCCGGACCGATGTCGAACAGGTTCTGCTCGCGCCCGATGTTCGTCTGCAGCGACATGACGATGCGCTCGCGCAGCGAATCGATCGGCGGATTCGTCACCTGCGCGAACTGCTGCCGGAAGTAGTCGAACGGCGAACGGACCTGCCGCGAGAGCACGGGCATGGGCGTGTCGTCGCCCATCGATCCGACCGCCTCCTGCTCCGCCTTCGCGAGGACGCTCACGATCTCGGCGAGCTCCTCGCGAGTCAGGTTGAACATCTTCTGGTAGCAGGCGAGCGTCCGCTCGTCCATCGGCTCGGCCGCGGTGTGGCGGTCGACGAGCTCCGAGTCGAGGTAGCGGACGCCCTTCTTGAGCCACTTCTTGTACGGCGCGCGTCCCTTCAGGTCCTGGTGGATGTCGTCGGTCGTGAGCAGGCGCCCGCTGGTCAGGTCCACGGCCAGCATCTCGCCCGGACCCAGCCGGCCCTTGGTGACCACGTCGCCGCTCTCGTAGTCGTAGACGCCGGTCTCCGAGGCGATCGTGATATGCCGGTCCTTCGTGACGACGTAGCGAGCCGGCCGCAGACCGTTGCGGTCGAGGCAGCAGGCGGCGTAGTGGCCGTCGGTCAGTACGATGCCGGCCGGCCCGTCCCAGGGCTCCGTGTGGCAGTCGTAGAACTCGTAAAAGGCGCGGACGTCCGGGTCGATGGAGTCGACGGTCTGCCAGGCGGGTGGAATGAGTATCCGCATCGCCTGCAGGACGTCCATGCCGCCGGCGCGCAGCACCTCGAGCATGTTGTCGAGGCTGGACGAATCCGAGCCGGTCAGCGAGATGATCGGGTCGAGATCGGAGATGTCGTGCAGCTTGTCCGAGCGGAAGTTGGCGGCGCGCGCCATCGCCCAGTTGCGGTTGCCCTGAATCGTGTTGATCTCCCCGTTGTGCGCGAGGAAGCGGAAGGGCTGCGCAAGCCGCCACTCCGGCAGCGTGTTCGTCGAGAAGCGCTGATGGAACACGCACACAGACGCCTCGAGCCTCGGGTCCCTCAGATCGGGATAAAACACCGGCAGCGCATCGGGCATGATCATGCCCTTGTAGCTGATGGTGGCGCAGGACAGGCTGGCGACGTAGGCTTGCGGGTCGATCCGGGGGAACGCCTTTTCCGCGCGGCGGCGCGCAAGAAACAGGCGCCGGTTGAAGAACGTGCGCTGCATGCCGGCCGGCGCGTTGACGAACACCTGCTCGATACGCGGCAGCGTCTCGAGCGCCTGCTGTCCGCAAGCGGACCTTTCGATGGGCACCACGCGCCAGCCTGCCGGTTCCAGCTCGTGGTCGGCGAGGGCCTCCTCGATGGTTCGCCGCACGCTCGCGGCCTGCGACTCGTCCTGGCTCAGGAATACCGTGCCGGCGGCAAACCGTTCGGCGAGCGCGATGCCGCAATCCTCCGCGACCGCGCGCAGGAAACGCGCCGGAAACTTGAGCAACAGCCCGCAGCCGTCGCCCGTCTTCCCGTCGGATGCTACGGCACCGCGATGCGTCAGCCTTGCGAGCGCCGTTATCGCCGTCTCGATCAGCCAGTGGCTGGCGTTATCGTCGAGATTCGCGATGAGGCCGAAACCGCAGCTGTCGCGCTCGAAGGACGGATCGTAGAGCCCTTTTGCGAATCGGTCAGTCATAGTGCTCGGAAGCGAGCGCCGTGCGCATGCCTCCCCGGAGAATCCTCGTTCAGGATGGGTGGAACCAGCGTCTTGCGACGCAGAATGGTCGCGCTCGTCAGCGGGCGTCAGTTGCCGGCGCTGGATTAAGCGAT
>CAZTAE010000231.1:0-3682 GCA_964611535.1 uncultured Woeseiaceae bacterium | reverse complement strand
GGCGCCTACTGGGACACCGAGATCAAGCGGGCGCAGGAGCAGGGCCTGCCGGATTACCCCGTGTTCACGCGCAAGCCGTACACCGACGTCTCCTACCTCGCCTGCGCCAGGCTGCTGCTCGATGCCGGGAAGCGCCTCTACCCGCAGTTCGCGAGCCACAACGCGCACACGATCGCGAGCGTCATCCATTTCGCGAAAGGACGCCAGGACTTCGAGTTCCAGCGGCTGCACGGCATGGGCGAGGAGCTCTATCGCGAGATCATCAACCCGGAGAAGTTCGCGAGGCCCTGTCGCGTTTATGCGCCGGTGGGCAGCCACGAGGACCTGCTGCCGTATCTCGTGCGGCGGTTGCTCGAGAACGGCGCGAACACCTCCTTCGTCAACCGCATTATCGACGAGCGGATCGACGTCGCCGAGATCGTTGCGGATCCGGTGACGCAGGCGCGCCGGGCGGCGTTCCGGCCGCATCCGCGCATCCCGCCGCCGGCGGACATCTTTCAGCCGGAGCGGCTGAACGCGCGCGGCTACAACCTCGCCGACCGCGCGGTCTGCCGCGACCTGCTGGCGGCGATCGAGCGGGCGAACGGCGTGAGCCGGCGGGCTGCGCCGATCGTCGACGGCGAGGAGCTGGACGGCAACGAGCACACGTCCCTCGACCCGGCCAACGTCGATCAGGTGGTCGGCACCTGGCGGGAGGCCGACGCGGCCGCCGTCACCCGCGCGGTCGGCGGCGCCGTGCAGGCGCAGCGCCGCTGGGACAGGCTGCGCGCGGCGCAACGGGCGGCCGTTTTGCGCAAGGCGGCGGACCTGTACGAGCGGCACGCGCCGGAACTGATCGCCCTGTGTATCGCGGAAGGCGGCAAGACCGTGCCGGATTCCATCGCCGAGGTGCGCGAGGCCGCGGACTTCCTCCGCTATTACGCAGGTCGGGCGGAAGCCCAGTTCGGCGAGCCGCAGCGATTGCCCGGCCCGACCGGTGAGAAGAACAGCCTGGGGATGCGCGGCCGCGGCGTCTTCGTCTGCATCAGTCCATGGAACTTCCCGCTGGCCATCTTCACCGGCCAGGTCGCCGCCGCCCTGGCCGCGGGGAACGCGGTACTCGCGAAGCCCGCCGCGCAGACGGTGCTGATCGCCCACCGCGCCGTGCAGCTGCTGCTGGAGGCAGGCGTGCCGCCGGGCGTGCTGCAGTTCGTTCCCGGCCGCGGCGGAACCACCGGCGCCGCCGCCGTCGCGGACCCGCGGATCGCCGGCGTGGCCTTCACCGGCTCGACAGAGACGGCGCGGTCGATCAACCGCACGCTCGCCGCGCGCGACGGGGCGATCCCCGTCCTGATCGCCGAGACCGGCGGCCAGAACGCCCTGTTCGTCGACAGTTCGGCGCTGCCGGAACAGGTTGTGCAGGACGCCGTGGTGTCGGCTTTCAACAGCGCCGGGCAGCGCTGCTCGGCGCTGAGAATCCTGTGCCTGCAGGAGGAGATCGCCGGGACCGTCACGGAGATGCTCCGGGGCCATATGCAGGAGCTTGCGACGGGCAATCCGGCGAGGCTGTCCACCGATGTCGGCCCGGTTATCGACGCAGCAGCGCGCGACCTCCTGTCGAGGCATGTGGCGGCGATGCAGGATCGCGCGAGGATCCTGCACCAGTGCGAGCTGCCGCCGGAGACCGCGCGGGGGACCTTCTTCCCGCCGACTGCCATCCTCATCGACGACCTGTCCGAGTTGCAACGCGAGGTGTTCGGGCCCATTCTGCACATCATGACCTGGCGTGCGGGCAAACTCGCCGAGGCCATCGAAGCCGTCAACGCGACCGGCTACGGGCTGACGATGGGACTGCACAGCCGCATCGACGGGCGCGGGCGCGCGCTGATCCGGCACTCGGCAGCCGGCAATCTGTACATCAACCGCAACATGGTCGGCGCCGTCGTCGGGGCGCAGCCCTTCGGCGGAACCGGATTGTCGGGAACCGGACCGAAAGCCGGCGGTCCGAACTACCTCGCGCGCTTCGGCGTCGAATACGCCGTCAGCAACAACATATCCGCCGTTGGCGGTAACGCCTCGCTCCTTTCCCTCGACGACGATGACGAGGAGCCCTGACCATCCCCCCGGGAGGCCGCCGTGCAGATGCCTGCCATCAGCATTTTCGACATCTTCAAGATCGGCGTCGGGCCGTCCAGTTCGCACACCGTCGGCCCGATGAAGGCCGCGCGCGAGTTCGCCCTCGGCCTCGCCGCGGAGTCGGTGCCGGCCGCGCGCATCGAGGTGCGGCTGCACGGCTCGCTGGCCTTCACGGGCAAGGGGCACGGCACGGATTCCGCCGTGCTGCTGGGGCTGTCGGGCGAGACGCCCGCCGCCCTCGATCCGGATTCCGTCGACGCCAGGCTCCGCACCATCCACGACGAACGGCTGCTCGACGTGCCGGAGGTCGGGCGGATCCGCTTCGATCCGGACGAGGATCTGATCTTCGACTACGAACAGGAGCTGCCGCGGCACACGAACGGCATGCGCTTCACGGCGCGGGATGCCGCCGGCCAGGTGCTGCGCAGCGAGGAGTGGTATTCCCTCGGCGGCGGTTTCATCGTGCGGGGCGACGAGCCGGAGCCGGTCTCTCAGGAGGGCGAACCCCTGTTGCCGTTCACCACCGCGGCGGAGCTGCTGGCGCAGGCGGACCGGCTGGATCTCGCTGTCGCCGACGTCGTCATGAAGAACGAGGTCGCCTGGCGGCCGCGCGAGGAGGTGTTCGGCAGGATCGACGAGCTCTGGGAGGCCATGCGTGCCTGCGTCCGCCGCGGGCTGACCACCGAGGGCGTGCTGCCCGGGCGCATGGCGGTCCTGCGGCGCGCGCCGAAGCTCAGGCAGCGCCTGCTCGAGAAGAACGAGCAGGGCGGCCTCGACACCATGGACTGGGTGAACGCCTTCGCGATCGCGGTCAACGAGGAGAACGCGGCCGGTGGCCGCGTGGTGACTTCACCGACCAACGGCGCGGCCGGCGTCATCCCGGCGGTCATGCACTACTACAGCGAACTGGTGCCGGGCGCGGACCACGAAGGCATCCGCCGCTTTCTGCTGACCGCCGGCGCCATCGGCATCCTCTACAAGATCAACGCCTCCATTTCCGGGGCTGAAATGGGCTGCCAGGGCGAGGTCGGCGTCGCCTGCTCGATGGCCGCGGCGGGTCTCGCGGCCGCACTGGGCGCCTCCAACGCGCAGATCGAGAACGCCGCCGAGATCGGCATGGAACACAACCTCGGGCTCACCTGCGATCCGGTGGGCGGGCTGGTGCAGATCCCCTGCATCGAGCGCAACGCCATGGGCGCCGTGAAGGCCATCAACGCCGCGCGGCTCGCCATGCAGGGCGACGGCTCGCACAAGGTGTCGCTCGACCAGGTCATCGCGACCATGCGGCAGACGGGCCTCGACATGCAGACGATCTACAAGGAGACCTCCCGCGGCGGGCTCGCCGTCAACGTCCCGGAGTGCTGAGAAGCGGCATTTTTCCACGCCGCCTTAACCGGCAGTATTCATGAGCGTTCGGCGCGCGTCGCAGGCAGGGCTCCGACTGGGGGGAGGGCCTTTCAGGACCGCCGTGAACCCGTCCATGGGGGCTTCGGGCGAAACATCCCTGTTTCGCACGATCCTGAAAGGCCCTCCCCCCAGCCGCATCCCTGCCGGTGAGGTTGCGGCG
>CAZTAE010000230.1:0-3696 GCA_964611535.1 uncultured Woeseiaceae bacterium | reverse complement strand
GTTCGCGTTCTGCGGCCAACCGCTCCATCCGGGACCGCGGACGACGCGGCCCGGCAACGCGCCGGTGTGCTCACCGTCGCGCAGCACCTGCACGCCGTTGACGAACACGTGCTCGACGCCGGTGGCATACTGGTGCGGCTCCTCGAAGGTGGCATGATCCGTCACCGTGTCCGGATCGAACACGACCAGGTCCGCGTAATACCCTTCCGCCAGCAGGCCGCGATAGCGGATGCCGATGTTGGACGCCGGGAATGACGTCATCCGGCGCACGGCCTCCGTGAGCGGAATGACGCCTTCCTCGCGCGTGTACTTGCCCAGGACGCGCGCGAACGTGCCGTAGGCGCGGGGATGCGGGTTCGACTCGAGGAACACGCCCTCGACCGCCGGCGCCGCGGCGTCGGAACCGAAGCTGACCCAGGGCTGTGCGACCTTGCGGCGCACGTTGTCCTCCGACATCATGAAATAGCTGACATCGACGCGGCTGTCGTCCTCGATTACCAGGTCGATCGCCGTTTCCGCCGGATCGGTACCGCGTTCCTCCGCGACCTCCTGCAGCGTTTTACCGACGAGCGGCTTCAGCTCCTCGCTCCTGAACCCCAGCAGGAGGATGTTCTCGGGGCCCGCCTGGATGAAGCGGTTTTCCCAGTCGGCATCGGGATCGTTCATTTCGGCGACCACACGCGCGCGCATTGCGGGATCCTCGAGGCGTTCGATCCAGGCATCGTGGCCGCCTTCCTGCACCCAGAGCGGCATGGCGGCGTTGAGGCCGGTCGCGCTGGCGGGATAGGTGTACATGTTCGCGGTGATCCGCAGCCCGGCGTCCTGCGCCGCCTCGATCATCTCGAAGACGTTCTGCAGCTTGTACCAGTTCGGTCTGCCCGATGCCTTGAGGTGGTAGATCTCTGCCCTGGCACCGGCGATGCTGGCGATCTTGATGAGTTCCCGGACACCTTCCTCCAGCCGGTCACCCTCGGAACGGATGTGGGAGATGTAGCCGCCGCCGTGCTCGGCCGCAGCCTTGACGAGCCCGATCAGCTCGTCCGTGTCGGCGAAGTTGGCCGGCGCGTAGATCAGGGACGACCCGACGCCGAGGGCGCCCTCGCGCATCGCCTCCCGCACGAGCTCCTGCATCCGCGCGAGCTCGGCATCGGTCGCCGGGCGGTTCTCGTAGCCGATCTCGTGCACCCGTACCGTCGTCGCGCCGACGAAGGAGGCGACGTTGGGCGATATGCCCTTGTCCGTCAGGAACTCCAGGTACTCGCCGAGCGTGGTCCACTCGATGTCGAACCGGATGTCGCCCTGCCGCTCGCGCATTTCCGTCTTCATCGCGTCGGTCAACGGACCCATGGAGAATCCTTCGCCCATGACCTCGAGCGTCACACCCTGCTTGACGTCGCTCATGCCGCGGCCGTCCTCGATCAACGACCGGGTGGCCCACGACAGCATGTTGATGAAGCCGGGCGAGACCGCCTTGCCGGACGCGTCGATCTCCAGCGCCGCCGTCATGCCGGACAAGTCACCCACCCGCGCGATGCGGTCGCCGGAAACGGCGACGTCGGCTATGTACGCCTCTCCACCGAGCCCGTCGTAAACCGTGCCGCCGCGGACGATCAGGTCGTAATCGCCGCGGCTGTCGCTGCCGTTACAGCCGGCGAACAGCAGGCCCGCGGCGAGCAGCAGCGTGCAACGGCCCACGCCCAGGGCGGCTGCATGGAGCCTGCCCCGCATCATCGGGACCCGCCGAAGAAGGCCCGGTGGTTGTCGCCCGCGCTGCCCATTACAGTGCGCGTGCCACGTTCTCCACTTCACGCCACACGCGCAGCAGATTCTCGCCCAGTATTTTCCTGACGTCCGTCTCGCTGTAACCCCGGCTCAGCAGGCCGGCGACGAGGTTCGGATAGCTCGAGACGTCCTTGAGCCCGACCGGCAGGCTGTCGCCGACGCCGTCGTAGTCGGAGCCGACGCCCACGTGCTCGACGCTGGCGAGCCGGACCACGTGGTCGAAGTGGTCGAGAGTCTGCTCCAGCGTGGCGTAGGGATACGGCCCGTGCTCCGCTTCGTATTGCGCCCGGAATTCGTTCCAGAGCTCGTCGGTCCGTTCGGCGCCCGCCTGCTCCAGCCAGGCATCGAATGCTTCGCCGCGCGCCTGGCTGTACGTCCGGGCCTCCTCGGTCAGGAAGGAGGAACCGAAATTGATCATGATCAGCCCGCCGTTCTCTGCCAGCCGGACGATCATGTCGTCCGCCATGTTGCGCTCCCAGCCGGGCGTGAAGTGGCGGGCGGAGGAATGCGATGCGATGACCGGCGCCTCGGTCACTTCCATCACGTCCCGGAATGCGTCATCGGAAACGTGGCTGACGTCCACCATGATGCCGAGCCGGTTCATTTCCTTTACCACTTCGACGCCGAAGTCGCTCAACCCGCCCCACTGCCTGTTGTCGTCGTAGGACGAGTCGGAGATCTGGTTGGAGAGAGCATGGGTGAGGGTGATGTAGCGGATTCCGCGGTCGTAGAAATGGCCGATGCTGGCGAGGTCGTCACCGATCGGTGCGCCGTTTTCCAGGCCCATCGGGAGCGAGATGAGCCCCTCCGCGAAATGCCGTTCGACATCCAGCGGCGAATACGCGACGGCGAATTTCTCCGGCGACTGCGCGGCGATCTCGTTGACCATATCGATCAGCTCTTCGGCCATCTCCCGGGAACCGCCTTCTTCCTGCAGCGAGGAGGGCGTGTAGATGGACATGAAGGCGGCATTCAGCCCGCCGGCGACGGCGCGCGGATAGTCGAAATCGCCGTCCTCCGTCGCCTGCGACACGTCGGCCCATTCCTCCTCGAGTCGATAGGGCACGTCGATGTGCGTATCCACGATGATCGAATCCATCGCCAGCTCTCGCGCACGATCGGAGAGGTCCATGCCGGCACTGGTGTCAGGCTCGACGTCGCGGTCCGACGGGCCGCAGGCGGCGAGCAGCGCCGCACAGCAAAAGGAAATCGCGCAGGCGACGACGGGTCTTGCAGGCATTTGAAATCCCCCCGGGAGATGTCAGCGTGACAGAATGGAGGGCAGAGTATAGAACCTATCCCGTCCTCACGCATGGCCCAGGGACCAGGCGATGTCGCTTCTCGATCACCTCTTCGTGCTGTTGTTCGCGGTCATGTACCCGATAGCCGGCGCAATCGGTTTCCGGCGCTTCATGCGCCGGATGCGGGCGGGGATCTCGCCGGAGAGGATGAGGCTGTACCGCAATACCATGATCAGCCACTGGTCGCTGCTCGCCGCCGCGCTCGCCGTGTGGGCGCTGTCGGGCCGCGGCTGGGAAACTCTCGGTCTGGGTCTCGACCTGAGCTTCGACTTCCTGCTCGGCGCCCTGCTCACGCTGCTCGGCATCGCCGTCCTCGTCCTGCAGCTCAGGAGCGTCGCCGCCGCCGACGATCGCGCCATCGAGCGGATCGCGGGGCGCTTCGGCAATCTCGAGCTGTTGCTGCCGCGGAGCCGGCGGGAGCTGTCGCGGTTCTATCTCCTGTCACTGACGGCGGGCGTCGTGGAGGAGATTCTCTGGCGCGGATTTCTCCTCTGGTATCTCCTGCAGTACCTGCCGCTGTGGCTGGCGGGCGTCGTCTGCACGCTCGGCTTCGGCATCGCGCATGCCTACCAGGGCAGCAGGCAGCTTCCGGCCGTGACGCTCGTCGGCGCCG
>CAZTAE010000229.1:0-3704 GCA_964611535.1 uncultured Woeseiaceae bacterium | reverse complement strand
TCGGGAGCGGCGAGCAAGGTCGTCGTCAGCGGATAGGTGATCTGATCCTCGACGAGGTCGGGGCTGCGCCCCGGCCAGTCGGTGAAGACGATCACCTGCACGTCCGAGAGATCGGGAATGGCATCCAGCGGCGCGTTCACCAGCGATCGATAGCCCCAGAAGGCCGCGGCGAGGACCAGCATCAGGGTCAGAAGCCAGTTGCGGGCCGAGAACGCGATCAGTCTTGCGAGCGGCCCGTTTGCGGGGCGGTCCGCCGGGCCGCCTACCATTGGTCGATCGCCGTCTTGAGCCGTGCTTCTGCGGCAATGAGGAAGTTGCCCGAGGTGACGACATCATCGCCCGGCGCCAGTCCGTCGAGCACTTCGACGAACCCCTGTGCTCTGCGACCCGCTTTGATCCTTACGGGCTTGAGGCGGCCCTGGCCGAGATCCAGGAACACCACGCGGATGGTGCCAGCGACGATGACCGCCTCCTCCGGCACGCTCAGCTTGTGACCCAGGTCCGCATCCAGCGAGACCTCGGCGTACATGCCCGGTTTCAGATCGCCATCGGGGTTGTCGAGTGACAACCGGATACGCCCGGTGCGGCTGTCGCCCTGGAGGTACGGATACACGTACTCGATCGGCGCCGCGTAGCTTCGGCCAGGCAGATAGGGCAGCGTGGCCGTTGCAGTCGTCCCCGCGCGTACCAGGTCGAGATCGGCTTCGAACACTTCCGCCTCGATCCAGACGCGGGAAAGGTCGGCGATCGTGAGAAGCGTCTCGGCCCTGCGCGGAGCGCTGCCATCGGCGATGTGGCGCTCGATCAGCGTACCGCCGCGGGGAGCACGAATGGCGACGTAATCTTGCGGCGCGCCCCGGCGTTCCAGTGCCTCGAGATCCTGAGGAGACATGTCCCACAACGCCAGGCGCTGTCGCGCGGCGCGTAGCAGCGGATCGTCAGCGATGCCACGGTCGCCGACGCGTTTCAGGGTTTCCAGATACTCCTGTTGCGCGGCCAGCAGCTCGGGGCTGTAGACGGTGAACAGTACCTGGCCCTTCTCGACCGGCATCCCCACATGGTCTGCCTTCAGATCTCCGATGTAACCGTCGAACTTGAGCGTTACGTGCGACAGCAGGCGCTCATCGAAAGTGACTTCACCCACTGCCCGGATGCGCTTGACAAGGTCGCGGTATGCGGCTTCGCCGGTCTCGAGCCCGATCATTTGCCGGCGACGGCTGTCGACCGAGATGGCGGTGACGTCATCCGCTGCCATCTCCGCACCTCCCGAGACCGGTGTCGCGCCCGCCGCGAGCGGCATCTCGGCACGGTCCGTCGCAAGTCCGAACTGCAGACGCACCGGCTGACCCCGGGGTGCCTGAAAGCTCAGCGTCAGCGGCCATTCGCCGCGCATGGAAAGGTCAACGTCCCCTTCGTAGCGGCCCGGTGCCACTTCTTGGAGGTTGGCCGGCGCGCGCATCGCCGGCATGGCGCCCATGGCCGGCATCTCCGCATACGCATCGATTGGCACCCCGGTCACCGGCTCACCGTCCGGGTTCCTCAGCTCGACGATCAGGCGGTTGTCACCGACGCGCGGCGTCGCCGGAACGGTCGCGACACCGACCTCGAGTCCGCCGGCGCGATAGCGTGGCATCTCGGCGGTAGTGGCGGTCGGTAATGCATCGTCCCGGTCCGGGAAAAGCAGCCAGGAACCGCCGGCGAGCACGCCCAGGCCGATGATGGCTGCGGAGATCAGTAATGGTCGTCTCATGGTCTTGCTCCTGCCGCGCCCGGCAGAGGCGCGTCGAGCGAGCCGCCGGCCCAAAGCTCGAGCTCGGCCAGGCGCCTCACGTAATCAGCGCGTGCACGCGCCAGTTCCAGATCGGTTTCGAGCTTGCGTTGCTCGGCCGTGATGACATTCAGAAAGGCGCCGGTGCCGCTTTGATAGTCGGCGATCGCCGCCTGGAGATACTCCGCGGCAAGCGGCACCAGTTCGTCCTCGTACAGGGCGACGGAAGACTGCGCTTCGATGACCTCTGCGCGTGCCGTCGCGAGCGCAGCCAGCAGCTCCGCGCGGCGCTCGGCCAGCGAGTGTCTTGTGCGACGCGCTTCGGCGCGAGCCGACCCAAGCTCCGATCTGCGTTTGCCGCGATCGAGGGGGATATTTATCGACACGCCGAGAACCGGGCGCTTATCCGTTTCGTCCCAGAGGCTGTTGTAGCCCACGCCCACCTGAAAATCCGGATAGAACGCCTTCTCGGCCAGGGCCACGCGGCTTTCGCTGGCGGAAATCCGGGCATTCAGGCCCAGGAGCTCCGGATGCCGGGCCAGCGCCAGCGACTGCAGAGCCTCCAGCGTCGGCGGCGCCGCTCCCGGGGATATCGGTGCCGCCGCGGGCAGGGGCGCATCCGGCTGCCTGTTGAGCAGTGCGTTGATCCGCGCCTGTACGCCGGCGCGCTGGCGGAGCAGACGAAGCAGATGGTTCTCGAGATCGGCCTGCTCCAGTTCCGCCTGGAGCACGTCCTGCTGCAGCGCCCGGCCTGCCGCGTATCGCGCCGTCGCGGTTGCCAGCAGCTCATCGAGCAACGCTTGCGTCGCGTGGTGAACGTCCAGAGCCGAGGCGATAAATCGCCACTCGGCGTAGGCCGACTTCGCCTGGGCCACGATCTGCAACCGCAGCGCATCGACGTCGCGTTCGGCAGCCACTGTCTCGAAGCGGGCGGCCGACTCGCGCGCCGTCAGGGTGCCGGGCCAGGGGATCTTCTGGCTGACGTCGACTCTCTGATTGAGGCTCCGATCCGCCCCGCCAGTCAGCGGCGCCACACCGTAGCTCAGCATCGGGTCGTCGAGCGAAGCCGCCGGCTCGATACGATAAGCGGCTGCCTCGGCCGCCGCTTCCGTTGCCGCAAGACCGGGATTGGCCTCGAGAGCCCAGGCCGCCAGGTCGTCGGCGGTCATCGCCTGACCGTACTCCGGCCGGTTTTGGTCCCGGGGCGCAGGAGCCGCATACAAATAGCCGGCGGTCGCAGCCGCCAGCACCCAGAGGGTTGCGAAAGATAAAGATACGGCACGCAAAGCCCATCTCCTTCCGTTGGTTACAAGTCACAACTGCAACGCGCTCAGCTTCCGGCGAGAGGCCAGTAGCCGAGATCGGGAAAGAATGGGGATCTAGATTCGCAGTCGCTGCGTGAGGAGCCAGGTGTCGGAACCGGATTGACCGGCACCGCGAATCCGCTCAACAGCACCTTGCGTCAGGAATGGAGGTGGCGGGAAAAGTGTATCAGACGAGCAAACGAGGGCATGAGGCGGATCCACATCGGAGCGGACCTCCGTCGGCTTGGCGGTCAGCGTGTCCTGCCCCGCCTCCTGATCAAGGCTGACTTGGACTGACCGCTCGCAGCACGGCTTTTCCCCGGACTCGAAGCTGGCGTTGCAATCCGGATTCGCACAATGGTTCTCGGTGTTCCGGGTTTCGCAACAACAGCCGTCGTGCACGACCGTATCCATCATGGCGCATGCGTAAAGCGTTTGCGCCTGCAGCGGCCCCACGGCCACTATCAGGAGCAGCAGCGCTCGAAAAAACGATGGGTTCAAGCGGTTCATCCCATGATAGTAATAGCAGGCTGTGTTGCTGGCCAGGCCAGGAAGCCTCCTGCGCGAAAAAGTTCGATGGGCGCACCTCCCCGCGGATGCACTGTTCGTTGTTCGCGCTGCCTGAGGAGAAC
>CAZTAE010000228.1:0-3714 GCA_964611535.1 uncultured Woeseiaceae bacterium | reverse complement strand
CCCAGGTAATACTGCGAAAGAAAGCCGCTGACGACCTCCTCCTTGTCCGGGCTGCCGCTTACCTTCGGAAAGTGGTTGCGGCTGCCGAGCACCGCGCCGTTGCGGATGAACAGGACCGTCACGCAGTACATTCCCGGACGCGAGGCGACAGCGATCACGTCCAGGTCCTTGGCGTTATTGCGGGAGATGAGCTGCTCGGCCTCTACCTTTCGGATGCGCTTGATCTGGTCGCGATAGCGCGCCGCCAGCTCGTAGTCCTGCTTCTCCGCCGCGCGCTCCATGCGCGCGACCAGGCTGTCGATCACCGCCCGGCTCCTGCCCTCGAGGAACAGGAGGGCGGCGTTGACGTCCTCGGCATAGGTCTCGCGGTCGATGTAGTCGACGCAGGGCGCGGTGCAGCGCTTGATCTGGTATTGCAGGCAGGGCCGCGTGCGGTTGCTGAAGTAGCTGTCCTGGCAGCTGCGGATCAGGAACAGCTTCTGCAGCTCGTTGACCGTCCGCCGCACCGAGCCCGCGTTCGGGTAGGGCCCGAAGTAGCGGCCCTTGCCGGTCCGCGCCCCGCGGTGGAACTCGATCCTCGGGAACGGGTGCCCCAGCGCCACGTGTATCCAGGGATAGCTCTTGTCGTCGCGCAGGACGACGTTGAAGCGCGGCTTGTGGCGCTTGATCAGGTTGTATTCGAGGATCAGCGCCTCGCCTTCCGTGTTCGTCACGGTGACGTCGACGCCCGCCACCTGGCGCAGCATCGCGGCCGTCTTCGCATCGGCGTGATCGCGCTGGAAATAGCTGCCGACGCGCTTTTTCAGGTCGCGCGCCTTGCCCACGTAGAGAACCTTGCCGGCGGCGTTACGCATCGCGTAGACGCCCGGCCGGTGCGTCAGGCTGCGGACGAACACCCGTGCATCGAATCCCTGAGCGTCCGTCTTGCTCACGCTTTCTTCCGGTTCAAAAGCTCCCTCGCCCTGCCGAATACCTCGCGAAACATCGCGCCGGTGAGGCGGCCGGTGTTGGTGTTGTAACGGCTGCAGTGGTAGGAGTCGAGCAGCAGGAAGCGGCCGTCGATCGTGTGCTCGGCGCCGTGCCCGAAGGGATAGTCGGCCTGCCGCAGGCCCAGCGCGCGTATGAGTGCCTTGTGCCCGACTCCGCCGAGCGTCAGTACGACCTCCGGATTCGGCAGAAGTTCGAGCTCGTTGGCGAGGTAGGCGTTGCAGTTGGCCACCTCGCTGCCAACCGGCTTGTTGTCCGGCGGCAGGCATTTGACGGAGTTCGTGATGCGGCAGTCGATGAGAGCCAGGCCGTCGTCGGCGGATTCGGAGACGGGACGGCTGCTGAAACCGTATTCGTACAGCGTCTCGTACAGGAGTATGCCCGCGAAGTCGCCGGTGAACGGGCGGCCGGTGCGATTCGCGCCGTGCATGCCGGGCGCGAGCCCGACGATCAGCAACCGCGCCTGCGGGTCGCCGAACGGCGGGACCGGCCGGCACCAGTAGCCCGGATGCTTCCGGGCGACGCTATCGCGAAACGCGGCGAGCCGGGGACACAATCGGCAGCTCTCGTCGAACACGTCGGGCTCGAGTGTCGGCTTCGGGACGGCCATCGCCAGGTGCACTAATCCTGCATGTGGCGGATCACCGCCTCGCCGAAGCCGCGCGTGCCGACCAGCCTGGCGCCGGGAATCAGCTGCTCGAGCTCGTCCTCCACGTCGCGGCGGCCGTGCGGTCGCTTCTTGCGGATCGGCTGGTGGATCGCTTCGCGCAGCCTCGCAAGATCGAACGTCAGCTCCTTGTTGGCGATGGTGTTCGCGACGCCCTTGATAATGAGATCCGCCGCCTCGGTCCAGCCGATGTAGCGCAACAGCATCTCGGCCGACAGGATGAGCGAGCCGGGATTCACGCGGTCCTTGCCGGCGAATCCCGGCGCCGTGCCGTGCGTCGCCTCGAAGACGGCCACCCCCTCGCCGATGTTGCCGCCCGGCGCGATACCGATGCCGCCGACCTGCGCGGCCAGCGCGTCCGAGATGTAGTCGCCGTTCAGGTTGAGCGTCGCGATGACGTCGTAGTCCTCCGGCCGCATCAGGATCTGCTGCAGGAAGTTGTCCGCAATCACGTCCTTGATCACGATCTCGTTCCCCGTCGCCGGATTGGGGAAACTGAGCCAGGGACCGCCGTCCTTTTCCGTGGCGCCGAACTCCTCGCGCGCGAGCGCATAGCCCCACTGGCGGAAGGCGCCTTCGGTGTACTTCATGATGTTGCCCTTGTGAACGAGCGTCACCGAGTGGAAGTCGCGGTCGATGCAGTACTGGATCGCCTTGCGGACCAGGCGCTGCGAGCCCTCGCGCGAGACCGGCTTGATGCCGATGCCGGAGCTGGCCGGGAAGCGGATCTCCTTCACGCCCAGCTCGGTCTGCAGGAAGTGGATCAGCTTCTGCACGTCGCGCGAGCCGGTCGGGTATTCGATGCCGGCGTAGATGTCCTCGGTGTTCTCCCGGAAGACCACCATGTCGACGAGGCCGGATTCCTTCATGGGCGTCGAGACGCCGGGGAAGTAGCGGATCGGGCGCACGCAGGCGAAGAGATCGAGCGACTGGCGGATCGAGACGTTGAGTGAGCGGATGCCGCCGCCGACGGGCGTCGTCAGCGGCCCCTTGATCGAGACGACGAAGTGCCGGAAGGCCTGCACCGTCTCGTCGGGGAGGTAGACGTCCTCGCCGTAAATCTTCGTGGCGGCCTCACCGGCGTACACCTGCATCCACCGGATCTCCCGCTTGTCGCCGTACGCCTGTTCGACGGCGGCGTCCACCACGTCCTTCATCACCGGCGTCACGTCGATGCCGATGCCGTCGCCGACGACGCAGGGGATGACCGGCCGGTCCGGCACGTTGAGCGAGTGGTCGGGATTGACCGTGATGGCCTCGCCGCCGGCGGGCACTTCTATATGGTCGTACTGCATGCAGGATTCCGGAAGCGGAAGACGGATGGGCGCGCATTGTACCGGGACAGGCGCCCGATCGCAGCGGGCGGCGGATTCGGCGATTCTTCTCCCGCTGCCGCGATCGCCGTAGGAGCCCGCCGAGCGGGCGACCGATCGTTTCCGGTGCTCAGTCGAGCTCGGGATAGGCCTCGAGGGTGAGGAACGGGGCGAAGTCGTCGCGTTTCGTGATGGCGTCCATCAGCTCCGCGGCTTTCGTGTAGCTCCGCCTCGCGAACTGCTCCTCGCCGACCGACTCGCGGATCTTGTCGAGCTCCTCGTCGAGCAGCGACCGGAACATTTCGTAGGTGATGTTGCGGCCTTCGTCGAGGACGCCCGTCTCGTGGTGCACCCATTGCCAGACCTGCGCCCGCGAGATCTCCGCCGTGGCAGCATCCTCCATGAGGTTGTTGATGGGCACGCAGCCGTTGCCGTCGAGCCAGGCCGCCATGTACTGGATCCCGACGCGGATGTTGTCGCGCAAGCCCGTCTCCGTGATCCGCCCCTTCACCACGTGCAGCAGGTCCGCGGCGGTGATCTCCTCCTCTTCGAGCAGCCGGTCGAGCTGGTGGGGGCCCGGCATGTGCTCGTCGAAGATCTCCATCGCGAGCGGCACCAGCGCCGGGTGCGCCACCCAGGTGCCGTCGTGCCCGTCGCCCACCTCGCGCTCCTTGTCGGCGCGCACCTTGGCGAGCGCCTGCTGGTTCGCCTCCGGATCGTTCTTGATGGGAATCTGCGCCGCCATCC
>CAZTAE010000227.1:0-3733 GCA_964611535.1 uncultured Woeseiaceae bacterium | reverse complement strand
TCGCCAAGGTCGCGGCCATCGACGCGGTGCTGACCGCCGGCTTCCCCGCGCTCGCTGTCCTGATGGTGCTGGCTTCCGTCATCGGCGCCTTCTATTACCTGCGGGTCGTCTGGTACATGTACTTCGAGCCGGTGGAGGACCGCTCGGTGTTCCAGGCCGGCATGGAGACGCGGCTGGTGTTGAGCCTCAACGGTCTCGCCGTCCTCGGGCTCGGCATCCTGCCGGGGTGGCTGATGGGCCTCTGCCTGCAGGCGATAGGCTGATCCGGCGTCTGCCGTCGTCGGCGCCCGGCGGGTCCGCTGACGCGGGCAAGGGTCGCCGCCGGGGCTTTCGCCAGCGCCAGTGCCTCCGGCGGCGCCGGCGGGTCCTTCCCCGGCGGCGGCGAGACCTCGCGTGGTAGACTGGCGCGGTTCGCCTGCTCGAGAGGAAGCTCGTCGTCCCCATGCCGGACACCTCCTTGAATGACGGCAACCCTGCCGACGAAACCCAGGCGCTGCTGGCGGAAATCGTCAGGGCATCCGGGGACGCGATCGTCAGCAAGACGCTGGACGGCATCATCCTCTCGTGGAACCGGGGCGCCGAGCAGATCTTCGGCTATACCGCCGCGGAGGCGGTCGGCAAGTCCATCGATCTGATCATTCCGGTCGAGCTCCGCCACGAGGAGCAATCGATTCTGGAGCGCCTGCGCAACGGCGAGCGCATCGAGCACTTCGAGACCGAGCGGGTGGCGAAGGACGGGCGGCGGATCGACATCTCCCTCACCGTCTCGCCCGTGCGAGACCGGTCCGGGCGCATCGTCGGCGCCTCGAAGGTCGCTCGGGACATCACGGAGCGCAAGCTCGCGGAAGATCGCTTGCGTGCCAGCGAGGAGCGCTACCGCCGCCTCGCCGGCCTGCTACCGGTCGGCATCTATACCTGCGAAGCGCCCGAGGGCGTCATCACCTACTACAACGAGCAGGCCGCTCGCGTGTGGGGCCGCAGTCCGCGCCCCGGCGACACCGACCAGCGCTTTTGCGGTTCGCTGAAGCTCTTCCTGCCCGATGGAACGTTCGTGCCCCATGAAAAGTGGCCGATGGCGGTGGCGCTCCGGGAAGGCCGGAACTTCCGCAACGAGGAAGTGGTCATCGAGCGTCCCGACGGCTCGCGCGTCCGCGCGCTGGTGAACATCGATACGTTCCACGACCGGCGCGGCCGCGTTGCCGGGGCCGTCAACGTATTCCACGACGTCTCCGCCCTGAAGGAGGCGGAGCGGGAGCTGCGGGAGCAGAAGGAGAACCTCCAGACGTTGCTCGACACCTTGCCGGTGGCGGTCATGATCGCTCACGATCCGGAGTGCAGCCGGATCAGCGGAAACCCGGCCGCGGCGAAGCTGCTGCGGATGCCGGTCGGCAGCAACCTGTCCAAGACGGCGGGCGACGGACAGGCGCCCCGGCATTTCCGCCTCTTCGTGAACGGGCGGGAGGTCCCCGACGAGGCTCTGCCGGTCCAGCGGGCGGCGCGCGGCGAGATCGTCGAGGGGGACGAGGTCGAGCAGCGCTTCGACGAGGGCGAGCCGAGCCATACCATCGTCTCCGCGCAGCCCCTGTACGACCCGCAGGGCCGGCCGCGCGGTGCCGTCGCGGCCCTCCTCGACGTGACGCAACTGAAGCAGGCGGAGGAGCGTTTGCGGGAAGCCGATCGGCGCAAGGACGAGTTCCTCGCCGTGCTGGGGCACGAGCTGAGGAACCCGCTCGCGCCGCTGCGCACCGGGATTCAGCTGCTGAACGATGGCGCTTCCGATCCGGATCTCGTGTGCCGGGTCAGCACGATGATGCAGCGGCAGCTCCGGCACCTGGTGCGCCTCGTGGACGACCTCCTCGACGTGTCCCGCATCAGCCGCGGCAGGCTGGAGCTGCAGCGCGGCCCCTTCGATCTGCATCAGGCCATGGAGGCCGGCCTGGAGCTGGCGCGCCCGCTGATCGAGGAGCGAAAGCACGAGCTCCAGGTCGCGGTCCCGGAAGAGCCGCTGCCGATCGACGGAGACTGCGAAAGGCTCACGCAGGTCATCGGCAACCTGCTGAGCAATGCCGCCAAATACACCGAGCCCGGCGGCACCGTCACGCTGCGGACGGAGGTGCAGGGTGACAACGCCGTCGTGCGGGTCACCGACACGGGGCTCGGCATCCCGGCGGGGCACCTGGAAAACGTCTTCGAGATGTTCGGCCAGGTGCCGGAGCACCGGGTGCGCATTGGCGAGGGCGGACTCGGCATCGGGCTGGCCCTGTCGCGGCAGCTCGTCGCGCTGCATGGCGGCACGATCGACGCGACGAGCGGCGGGCCGGGCCGCGGCAGCGAGTTCACGCTTCGGCTGCCGCTGCAGCGGTCGCTTTCGCAACCGGCGGCGGAGGCGAACGAGGCGTCCGTCCCTGCGCCTTGCCGGCGCCGGGTCCTGATCGTGGACGACAATGCGGATGCCGCGGAAAGTCTGCGGGCGCTGCTCGAGCTGAAAGGCCATTCTGCGCAGGTGGTGCACGACGGCGAGACCGCGCTGGATGTGCTGAGGCAGTCGCCGGCGGAGGTGGTGCTGCTGGACATCGGGCTGCCGGGCATGGACGGTTACGAGGTGGCGCAACGCATCCGCGCCATGAACGGCGGGCGGCACGTGCGGCTCGCCGCCCTGACGGGCTGGGGGCAGGAGAAAGACCGGCAGCGGGCACAGGCAGCGGGCTTCGACGATCACCTCATCAAGCCCGCGGAGCCGGCGCTGCTGGAGGCCATCCTCGCCGGGGAACGACCGGCGCCCGGCGCGCCGTCCTGAGGACCGGCGGCATTTTCTTTTCGCCGCGGATACACTACGATCAGTCAAGCGCGGGCTGACGAGCCGCCCGCGCTGCACCTTCTGACGGAGCCGGTTCGGCTCCCATTCCTTACTTGCCCGAGTGGGCGCCGCAAGGCCGGTCTTCCGGGGCCGTCGGAATCCTGGCGCCCCGCTCACCCGTACGGCGCTGCGCCGGTTCCCGCTGTCGTCTGAACAGCCGGGGCGGCCGCGGTGCCCCCTTGGAACCGCGCGGTAAGTATCTCGCGCATCGTTGCTCGAAGAACCGGAACGGAGGGAATGACGCCATGTTGAGGTATTTGATACTTGCAGCCTGCTTCCTGTTGACGCCAGCGCTGGCCCAGGACGCCGCGACCGTGACGGTGGCGGAGAGCGACCAGTACGGCCAGTACCTGGCCGACGCGGATGGCCGCGCGCTGTATCTGTTCACCGCCGACACCCGGGGAGAGGGTGACGGCTCGGCGCAGGTCTCCTGCTCCGAAGCCTGCCTCGACGCCTGGCCGCCGCTGTACACCCAGGGCGAGCCGCAGGCCGGTTCGCAGGTCGATGACTCGCTGCTGGGCACCGTGCAGCACGAAGGCAGAACGATGGTCACCTACAACGGCTGGCCGCTGTATTACTTCGTGCGGGACCAGGGCCCGGGCCAGACGCAAGGCCAGGACATCCACAGCTTCGGCGGCGGCTGGTACCTCGTTTCACCCGAGGGCGAGCAGATCGAAGCCGAGTAGGCCCGGAAGTCTGCCGTTCGGGGGAGGGCATTGCATTGCGCCCTCCGCGGGCCGCAGCGGGCAGCAACATCCCTTGTACTCACCCGGCCAATTTCTGTATTATGCGCAGTCCTCCAGATGCGGGGTGGAGCAGTCTGGCAGCTCGTCGGGCTCATAACCCGAAGGTCGCAGGTTCGAATCCTGCCCCCGC
>CAZTAE010000226.1:0-3775 GCA_964611535.1 uncultured Woeseiaceae bacterium | reverse complement strand
GTGATGTTGCTGGCCGAGCCGTGCATCATGTTGCAGTCGAACACGATCACGGTCCCCGCCAGCCCCACCGGCGCGGTGATTCCGCCGTTACGCACCAGAAACTCGAGCGAGCCATTGTCCGGCACGCCGTACTCCTGCTTCTTGAGCGACTGCTTGTAATGGTCGTCGGGGGTCCGGCCGACGCAGGTGATGTAGTGCCGGTGCGAGCCGGGCATCAGCATGAGCGGCCCGTTGTGCGGGGTGTTCTCCGTGAGCAGCACGCTCATGGACACGGCACGCATGCGCGGCATGCCGTCTTCCACGTGCCAGGTCTCGAAGTCGGAGTGCCAGTAGAACTCCTTGCCCTGGAAGCCGGGCTTGTAGTTCATCCGCGACTGATGGATGTAGACGTCGTCGCCGAGCAGGAACCGGGCGACGTCCGCGAGCCGCGCGTCGGCGGCCAGCCGGCCGAATACCGGGCTCTGGTCGTGCACTTTGAACACGGACCTGACAGCGCCGGAATCCGGCTCGGCGATCACCGTGTCCGGATCCCCGTCGAACTCCGTGCGCAGGCGCGTCGCGTCGGTGCAGAGCGTGTCGACTTCGCGCGCATCGAACAGGTCGTTCAGCACCAGGAATCCGTCACGATCGAACGCGCGCGCCTGCCCCTCCGAGAGCGGCGCTTCCGGATTCCACCGGCTGTAGACGACTTCGTCCTGCCGCGGCAGCACCTTCGGCTCGTCGCTCACGCGCGATGGATAAGGATCATGCCTCATGGTGGTGACGGTGTCGTTCATACAGCTTCAGCCTCCAGTGGATAGACGCCGTTTTCGTCGTGCACCTCGAGCCCGCGCAGAGGCGGATTGAAGACACATGCCATGACCATTTCGGTCCGGGCCCTCAGGATGTGGGGGTCGTTCCTGTCCAGCGCGTATATCACGCCGGGGACGATCTCGAACCGCTCGCCTGTGGCGCGGTTCTCGACCGAGCCCTCGCCCGAAACGCAGTACACGGATTCGAGGTGATGCCTGTAATGCATCGGGAGTTCGGCGCCTTCGTAAATCGTTGTGATGTGAAAGGAAAAGCCCATGCCGTCGTCCTTGAGAAGCAGCCGCACGCTGTTCCATCCGTTCGATTCGATGAGGCGACGGCCGCCTTTTTCTTCATGCAGGTTGCGAACGATCATGCCGATCCTCCCTTACGCCGCCGCCCGGTCGGACTTCCTGAGCACGGTCCGCACGGCTTTGCCGAGGATATCCAGGCCGCGACTCAGGTCGTCGTCCTCGATGGTCAGGGCAGCGAGGCACTTGACCACTTCGTCGTTGGGACCGCTGGTCTCGATGACGAGACCATTGTCGAACGCCTCTTTCGCCACCTGCGCAGCGATGTCGCCGGAAGGCATCTCGAGGCCGCGCATCATGCCGCGACCCTTGAGGCAAATGCGGCCTTCGCCGTTGGCGCGGGCGATCTCACCCAGCTTCGAACGCAGCAGCTCACCCTTCTCGTAGACGGAAGCCTCGAACGAGCTGTCCCGCCAGAAATGCTCGAGCGCGGCCCTCGCGGTAACGAACGCGTGGCAGTTACCGCGGAAGGTGCCGTTGTGCTCACCGGGCAGCCACTGATCGTACTGGCGGTCGATCAGTACCAGTGCCAGCGGCAGGCCGTAACCCGACACCGACTTGGCCAGTGTGACGATGTCCGGTCGCAGCCCGGCCGGCTCGAAACTGAAAAACGTGCCGGTGCGGCCGGCTCCGGCCTGGATATCGTCGACGATGAACAGCGCCCCGTGGCGCCTCGCAACCGCGGCGATGTCCTTGAGCCACCTGTAGTCGGCGGCGTTCAGGCCGCCTTCTCCCTGCACCGTTTCGACGATGACGGCTGCCGGGGCGTCCACGCCGCTCGACGGGTCCCGCAGGAGCTTGTCGAGATAGGCCGCGGTATCGACCGTCGGCCCCATATAGCCGTCATAGGGGACCCGCGTCACGCCGTCCAGTCCGGTTCCCGCGCCGTTCCTGTGCGTCTCGTTGCCGGTGCAGGCAAGCGCGCCCAGCGTCACGCCGTGAAATCCGTTGGTGAAGGCGATGACGTTCCGGCGCCCGGTCACCTTGCGGGCGAGCTTCAATGCCGCCTCGACCGCATTGGCGCCCGTGGGACCCGGGAACTGCACGACATAGTCCAGTCCGCGCGGCTTCAGGATCGTCTCGAAGAACTCGAACAGGAAGCGTTCCTTGCTCTCGCTGTACAGGTCCAGGCTGTGGGTGATCCCGTCGCGAGTGATGTACTCGATCAGCGCTTTCTTGAGCTCGGGATGGTTGTGGCCGTAGTTCAGCGTGGAGCACCCCATCAGGAAATCGAGGTACGGCCGGCCGTCCCGTGAGAACAGCCACGAGCCCTTCGCCCGATCGAAAATCGCCGGGATGCTTCGTGAATAACTTCGAACCTGGGACTCGAGCACCTCGAAGGTCTCTGCTGCCGGTTCGGTTTCCCTGTTTTCTACTGTCATCGTCGTCCTCTGGAAAGTGTCGGTAAAGATATCGGTAACGGATCAGGCGGCAGACCGGTCGTCGGCAGACGGCCGGGCGCGACGCGGCATGGGGCCGATCGTGATCAGCCGTTCGCTGTCGTGGCGCCCGTCGAAGTGCCGCTGCGCATCGAAACCGGGCCCTTCGTCGAACGCGGCATCGGCGCGGGCGGCGACGGAACGGAACAGCGCCCGCGATGCCTCGTTGTCGGGCGTGACCGTAGTCCGGATGAACTCGACATGCCGGAGCGAAGGCCGCTCGAGGAGCGCAAGCAGCATGCGGCGGGCAAGCCCGAGCCCGCGCGCCTTCTCGTGAACGGCGACCTGCCAGATGAACAGGGTGCGCGGCTCCGCGGGAGGGAGGTAGCCCGACACCCAGCCGACCGGCTCGCCGTCCTGCTCGACCAGCACACAGGTCTCGGCGAAATGCGTGCACTGCAGGAGGTTGCAGTAGATGGAGTTCCGGTCGAGCGGCGGGCAGGCCGCCACGAGCTCCCAGACGCGCACGCCGTCCGCCGCTTCCGGCCTGCGGAAGCGAAGGTCAGGCACGCGGCCGGCTTCGGCTGCGCGATTTTCGGTGGGTCTGCTCATGGGATGGATTGTTTGCTATTCTAACCAAAATTCCGATGGTTTGGAACCGGGGTGGGGGTCGTCGATCCCGGCACAGTTGCCGGCTACCAAATATTCACGTAAATACCTGTTTTTACAACCAACTGGTGTAAATTGTACCGGTTCTTCGCCATCCGGACTTGAAGAATGGTACTTAGTAAGTCAAAGTAACCGCATGAAAAGTTCCACGCGTACGGTAGCGGTGCGCCCCGGAATCTGCCAAAAAGCCGGATCGACGGTGGCCAAGGGGCTCGCGATGGACGACCGGTCCGAGAACGCGCTGATCGCGCTGCGCCGGATCATGCGGGCCACCGAGCTCAACTCGCGGCTTCTGGCCAGCCAGACCGGCCTCACCACCTCGCAATTCATCGTCCTGCAGATAGTGGCCAACGACGGCAAGGCGCTCCCCAGCACCGTGGCGAAAGCGGCCGGACTGACCCAGGCCACCGTCACCTCGCTGGTCGACAAGCTGGAGCGAAACGGGCTCGTTACCCGCCGGCGCGACACCGAAGACCGGCGGCGAATCTGGATCGAGATCAGCGGAGCCGGTCGCAAGGCCCTGGCGGACTCTCCCGACCTGCTGCAGGACCGCTTCAAGGGCAGCTTCAAGCGGCTCGAAGACTGGGAGCAGGCGATGATCATCACCGCGCTCGAACGGGTTGCCGC
>CAZTAE010000225.1:0-3781 GCA_964611535.1 uncultured Woeseiaceae bacterium | reverse complement strand
AACCTGTTTCAGCTGGAGGGGCGGGTAGCGCGCCCTGCAGACCCCCTCAACTAGCTCCCGAATCGACCGTCCCTGACGGCGCCCCATCTGCCCAATTTGTGCCGGCGTGCCTTACTCCACAATGTGCCAAGCTCCAGGTTGCGCCTGGCACGCGATGCCGCGTTGTGAGGTCCTCTCTTCGCCAGCAACCGCCATGAGCGTGAATTCCCGGCAGGCAGCGCCGTCACGTTGCCGGTCAGCGCCCGGCACCATCTCATAGCGTACGCCGGTCGTCTCGTTCGTCCAGGTTACACGCTGCCCGGCCTTCCCGACCTCGAGCGCATGGCCAACGCAGCCGCGGTCCGCGTCGTCGAGCTTGCGGCCAATCCAGTTCCCGATAAGCGCACCGGCTACGGCTCCGATAACTGTTGCAACAGCCCGATCCTCCTGCTCAGCGGTACGTGATCCGATAACGGCGCCAACCACGCCGCCAAGCACTGTGGCCACAGCCTCCCGATTGCAACGGCCGGACAGGATGTCGTAATCGCGTTCCCAACGCCTTCCCGAATAACCGACGTAATGAGGATCATGCTGCTTGCGCCAACCATGAGCAGGCGCGTGTGCGGGCGGATCGCCGAAGGCTTGTGCAGCCCACGCGAAGACGAACGGCAGCAGAACGAATGGAGCGGCCTTGGTAGCGATTGACATCCCGGTTCTCCTCGACAGAGAACGCATTGTCGACTCGGCCGCTCTTATCGGGGTGTGAACGGCGTCACACTGCCCACCTGTAGCCGCGATTTTGCGGAACAGGACATTAGAACCTATCTCATAATTGAGATAGGTTCTAGCGACGGCGCAGCGTGACGATCATCTTGGTGATAGCTATGAGCACGAAACCGGCGAAAAACAGCCCAAAACCGAGCATTGCCCCAGGGGGAAACTGGCCGAAATCACTACTTCCAAATTGCGGATTCCACGTGAACACGCTGAATATGCCGACACCCATGCCGGCAAGTGCAAGGAGCACCCCAAGAATCATGCTCGTCTTGGTGGCGCAGCCCGCGTTTCGCAGCGCCGATATTTCCGCCGCCCCGGAATCCTGGTAAATATGCACATCTCTACCAATACTGCCAACGATCGAACCTTGTTGCGCTGTCACATTCTGGAAAATGTGCCCGTGAACCGGAGCTCCGACAATCAACTGTTGAGCCCCACGCTGGTCCAGATCTTTCACGAGCTGCTGAAGCTCCGATGCGAGCTGGTCGTTAGATGCGACGACGGCATTCAAGGACCGGGCTACGGCAGCTTGGGCTGCGTCGTTGGAGGCATCGTCCTCCAGTTCTCGCATCGCTGGATCGCCCCGTAGCTTTGAGGCAACTTTCCCATACAGCCGTTCGAGCAATTCGTCGACGGCTTTGTCTGCTAGTTTTTTTGCCTTGCCCGAGAGAAAAGCGACGAGATATCCAACGACAAGTCCTGCATCCATCGTATCTCCTCGATCGCATGGTGGCGAGACTCCTCAGAGTAACAACAATAGCAATGCAAGTCCGCGATCCGTATGCCAACCCGCCAACTTCGACGGGCCATTCCCGATGATGAACCGCATGACCTCCAGGCCGGCTTGGTGGCGGAGATACCATGGACTGTGATTTGGCGGTCAGGGAATCTGTTCCAGCTGGAGGGGCAGGCAGCGCGCCGGCCACACGCCTGAATGTAGCGGCTAGCGACCGACCCGCCCGGCCGTATGGGGTCATACAGCGGCCCGGCCACTGGCGATAACCACGGTTCGACTCCGGCAGCAAGTGCCGACTCTACCAAGCTATCGGCTGCGCACGATGCCCCCCTCCGCGTAGGCCTCGTACAGCGGCCCGTCCACCGACCGATCCAGGTTCGACGACAGCGCTACGGCGAGCGACGGTGCCGTGAAGCTCGACACGCGGCCGCGCATGCCGCGCGGCATCCGGGATGCGACGGCGCGGCGGACGCCGTTCCAGGTATCGTGGACGAAAGCCAGGCGGCCGGGAGTGAGCGCCGGCACTGCAGGGTCCTCGGATGGATAGCACTGACCGAGGTCTCCGCTCCAGCAGTAGTCGCCCGGGTGCGGCGGGAAACTCCACGACACCGACAGGTTGAGCGCCCCCATCCCGCGGCTGAACGCACGCGTCACCGTCTCGACTGTTGCGCCGCATACCTGCCGACCGACTGCGGTTGACGCAACCGCGCCGCCACGGTCAACTCGCGCACCGCGCACCGCACTCTCCAGTACCGCCGGATTCACGTCGTGCTGAGTCGCCGCCGCACGGACGCCGGCCTCCACCAGTTCGCCCAGTACCGTGCAGCCGTCTTCGCTCCCGACGTCCTGCGCCTGCGCGCTCGCGGCGAAAGCGAGAAACACCCACCCGGCCGTCCGTGCCCTGTGATTCACCTTTCCATCCTCCCATCGATCATGCGCTGACCGATGCGACACCCACTGCGAGGATGAGCGGAGTAGCGGTCGCGAGAAACGGCCATTTCTCCGGAAAGAAAGGGGAAGTGCAGCCCGGGAAGGGCCGGCGGCAGCCATAGTACAATAGCCGCCCCGATGGCGGCGCGATCGTTAAAAGGTGTGAACGACAAGCATGCCGAAGCACCTCGATAGCTCCGCCCTCCCCCGCGCCGCGCGTGCGCTGGGCATCGAAGAGCGCAGCGAGCTGATCGCCGTCGTCTGGTCGTTCGTCTATTTCTTCTGTCTGCTGTCGGCCTACTACATGCTGCGCTCCGTCCGCGAGTCCATGGCCATCGTCAGCGGCGTGCAAAACATCCCGTGGCTCTTCACCGGTACCTTCGTGGTGATGTTGCCGGCCACAGCCGCCTTCGGCTGGCTGGCGTCGCGATTCCCGCGCCGGACCTTCCTGCCCTGGGTCTACTACTTCTTCATCCTGAACATCGCGCTTTTCTACGCCGGCTTCCGCTGGACACAGGCAGCGGGCAGCGACCCGGTCTGGATCGCGCGGTCCTTCTTCATCTGGATCAGCCTGTTCAACCTGTTCGTGGTATCGGTGTTCTGGAGCTTCATGGCAGACATCTATTCGCGGGAACAGAGTCGCCGGCTCTTCGGCATCATCTCCGCCGGCGGCAGCACGGGAGCGTTCCTGGGGCCGCTGATCACGAGCGTGGTGGTGGTGCCGATAGGCTTCGAAAACCTGTTGCCGCTATCCGCCGGACTGCTCGTCTTCGCCGTCTATTGCGTGCACCGGCTGCGCCGCTGGTCGCGGCAGCAGCATCATCCGGACCCCGCGAAATCCCTCGAAGCCGCGCCGGCGCTCGGCGGCAGCGCGCTCGGCGGCATGAAGCTGGTGGCTACCACGCCTTATCTGGGGGCAATCGCGCTTGCGATGCTGTGCTCCAACTTCCTCGGCGGCGCCATGTACATGTACATGGCGGAACTCGTCAGCGTCTCTTTTCCCGACACGGATCACCAGACCCGCGTGTTCGCGCTCATCGATGCCTCGTCGAACACGCTGTCGTTCATCGGGCAGCTCCTGATCGTCAAGCTTGCCGTGCAGCGTTTCGGCATCGGGCTGACCCTCGCGCTGCTGCCGCTCGTCTCCATCGTCGGATTCGCGCTGCTCGCGGCGAATCCCGTGTTCATCGTCATCGCGGTCTTTCAGGTCGTCCGCCGGGGGCTTGCCTACGGAATGTCCAAGCCGGCCAGCGACATGCTTTACTCGGTGGTCTCCCGTGAGGCCAAATACAAGGCCAAGAACTTCGTGGAAACCGCGGTCTGGCGCGGCGGCGACGTGATGTCGACCTGGACGATCCG
>CAZTAE010000224.1:0-3798 GCA_964611535.1 uncultured Woeseiaceae bacterium | reverse complement strand
GACGGGTTCGACGACGAGCTGGACGAGCTGCGCGGCATCGCCGCAAACGCCGACGCCTGGCTCGTGGAGCTGGAAGCGCGGGAAAAGCAACGCACCGGCATAGCCACCCTGAAGCTCGGTTACAACCGCGTGCACGGCTACTACATCGAGATCAGCAAGGGTCAGGCGCACAGGGCGCCGACGGATTACACCCGGCGGCAGACGCTGAAGGGAGCCGAACGATACATCACGCCGGAGCTCAAACGCTTCGAGGACAAGGTCCTGTCCGCCAACGAGCGCGCGCTGAGCCGCGAGAAGCTGCTGTACGAGCGCCTGCTCGATTCGCTGGGCGCCGTACTGGGCAGTCTGCAGGAAACCGCCGCCGGCCTCGCGGAGCTCGACGTCCTGCACTGCTTCGCGGAACGCGCAGCCGCACTCGGCTTCGTCGCGCCGGAGCTCGTGGACGCGCCCTGCCTCGAGATCGAAGCCGGCCGGCACCCGGTCGTCGAGCAGGTGATCGATACGCCCTTCGTGCCCAACGACCTCGCGCTCGCCGACGACCGGCGGCTGACCATCGTCACCGGGCCCAATATGGGCGGCAAGTCCACCTACATGCGCCAGGCGGCACTGATCGTCATCCTGGCGCACATCGGCAGCTTCGTGCCCGCAGCAAGACTCCGCGTCGGACCCGTCGACCGGATCTTCACGCGCATCGGCGCCTCGGACGATCTTGCCGGTGGACGCTCGACGTTCATGGTGGAAATGACCGAGACGGCGTCCATCCTGCACAACGCCACGAGTGAAAGCCTGGTGCTCATGGACGAGATTGGCCGTGGCACCAGCACCTTCGACGGCCTCTCGCTCGCCTATGCCGTCGCGCGGCACATCGGCGAGCGCATCCGCGCCTTCACGCTGTTCGCGACGCACTATTTCGAGCTGACCGCGCTGGCGAGCGAGCTGCCGGAGTGCCTGAACGTGCACCTCGATGCGACGGAGCACCGGGGCAAGCTGGTTTTCCTCCACGCCGTCAAGCCGGGGCCTGCCAACCAGAGCTACGGCCTGCAGGTGGCGGCCCTGGCCGGGGTGCCGCCAGACGTGATCGACCGGGCGCGTGCCTATCTGTCCGCCCTCGAAGCGCTGCAACCGGCAAGAGAAGCGCATCCGCAAACGGAGCTGCCGCTGGCTCCGGCCCCGCGGGAAAAGGACGATCCGCTGCGCAAGGCGCTGGCGGGGGTCGAACCCGACCAGCTGACGCCGCGCGCGGCGCTGGAGCTCGTCTACCGCCTGCAGGAGATCGCCGGTCGCGGCAAGCCCTGACCTCCGGTCGTCAGTGGATGAACCTGCCGTCGCGCAGAAACGCGGCGGTCTGGTCCGCGACGCGGCTGGACAGCAGCAAGCCCGTGTGCGTCACCTCGAGCTCGATGCAATCGGCCGCGCCGGCGAGCCGGGTCTCGGACACGGCCACGGTGCCGTCGCACGGCCCGTCGAACCTCGTGATCCAGCGGCCGACACCCAGCGGCCGCGTGCCGGCGATGATGCCAATCTCCCGCGAGGCGGCAACAGCGCCCGCCCAGCGGCTCGCCGAGTCATCGAGCACGCAGCCGCCGATCGTGTTGCCGAGTACCGGCAGGCCCCAGCGGCGGGCGCGCAGGCTGGCTGCGACGCGCGATCCACACAACGGGGACCCGAGACAGACCACGCGGCCCGGCGGCAACGCGTCTTCCTGCGCCAGCAGCTTGAGGACCAGGACGCCGCCCAGGCTGTGGCCGACGAAATGCAGCGGCCCGGCACCGAGCTCGCCCACGAAATCGGCCAGCAACGCCGTGTTCTCGGCGAGCGTGCCGCGGACGGAGGGCCAGGTGAACGGGTGCGCCTCGTAGCCGTGCACGCGTTCCAGGCGGTATTTCAGTGGGGTCATCACGGTGCCGTGCATCCAGATCCCGTGCACGAGGACCACGCGCCCTGCGTTCACAGCCGGTCCCGCAGCTCGACCAGCGCTTCGCGGTTCGTCCAGGACCAGACCGCGTCGATGGCTTCCTCCAGCGTCATCCAGGCGAATTCGCTGTGTTCCGAACGGTCGAGCCTGACATCCAGCGGCGCCGGCACCCGGTAATGCCATTCGAACTCCACGTTCTGCGTTACGTTCGGCGCGAAGCGATGACGCCAGCGCGGATCGATCTCGAAGGCCCGGCTCTTGCCGGTAAAGGACAGTTCCCCGGCGTCCGACAGGCCCGTCTCCTCGCGCAACTCGCGCGCGGCAGCATCGCCGTGAGACTCGTCCCGGCGCAGGCTGCCGGTGACGGATTGCCAGATATCGGCAGGCTGACTGCGTCGCAGCAAGAGCACCTCGCCCCGCGGGGTGAACACGAGGACCAGCACCGAGACGGGCCTGCGATACTGGTCGGAAACCCGGGACTCCGGCACGGCGTGACTACGCGGACGGCGGCTTTCGCAGGCGTATGCCGACTTCGCGAAGTTGCCGCTCGGAAACCGCCCCCGGCGCTTCGGTCATCAGGCAGCTCGCGGTCTGCGTCTTCGGGAACGCGATGACCTCCCGGATGCTGTCCGCGCCGGCCATCAGCATGACCAGGCGATCCAGCCCGAACGCGATGCCGCCGTGGGGCGGGCAGCCGAACTCCAGCGCGCGCAGCAGGAAGCCGAACTTCTCCTCGGCCTCGGCGGCGCCAATGCCGAGCAGGTCGAATACCACCGCCTGCATCGGCTGTTCGTGGATACGGATGGAACCGCCGCCGATCTCCGAGCCGTTCAGCACCAGGTCGTAGGCCCGCGAGAGCAGGTCGCCCGCCGTCGCTTCGGACAGCGCGGCGGGATCGGGAACGGCGGGCGCCGTGAACGGGTGGTGCAGCGGGGTCCACCTGCCGGTCTCCCGGTCGCGTTCGAACATGGGAAAAGCGACGATCCACAGCGGCCGCCAGCCCTCCTCGATGAGACCCCTGTCCGCGCCGAGCTTCGCTCGCAGCGCGCCCAGGGCATCGTTCACCACGGATGCCTTGTCGGCACCGAAGAAGATGAGGTCGCCGCTTTGCGCGCCGGTGCGCTCCAGGACCCCGCTCACCGCCTCGTCCGGCAGGAACTTGAGTATCGGGGACTGCAGGCCATCGCGGCCGGCGCCGGCATCGGTCACCTTGACGTAGGCAAGCCCCTTCGCGCCGTAGCGTCCGACGAAGGCCGTGTAGTCGTCGATTTCCTTGCGGCTGAGTTCGGCGCCGGCAGGCAGGCGAAGCGCCGCCACCCGCCCCTCGGGATCGCGCGCCGGTCCGGCGAACACCTTGAACTCCACGGCCTCCATCAGGTCCGCCACCTCGACCAGTTCCAGCGGGATGCGCAGGTCGGGCCTGTCGGTACCGAAGCGCAGCAGGGCATCCGCGTAGGTCATGCGGGGAAACGGCGACGGGAGCTCGACGCCGAGCACGCTGCCGAACAGCTGGCGTATCAGCTCCTCCATGAGGCCGGTGACGTCCGCCTCGTCGACGAAGCTCATCTCCACGTCGAGCTGCGTGAACTCGGGCTGGCGGTCCGCGCGCAGGTCCTCGTCGCGAAAGCAGCGCGCGATCTGATAGTAGCGGTCGATGCCGGACATCATCAGGAGCTGCTTGAAGATCTGCGGCGACTGCGGCAGCGCGAAGAACTTGCCGCCGTGCGTGCGGCTCGGCACGATGTAGTCGCGCGCGCCCTCGGGCGTCGTCTTCGTCAGCACCGGCGTCTCGACGTCGATGAAGCCGTTGTCGTCCAGGAAGTCACGCAGCGCCTTCGTCACCCGATGGCGCAGGCGCAGGTTCGCGAGCATCGGCTCGCGCC
>CAZTAE010000223.1:0-3798 GCA_964611535.1 uncultured Woeseiaceae bacterium | reverse complement strand
TCGGCGAGGCGCCCGACGGCACCGAGCTCTTCTTCGAGCACTGGCTCGGCGATCGCGCGCAGCGCCTCGAGCAGCTGAACTACTCCGTCCTCGCCCTCGGCGATTCCAGCTACGCCGACTTCTGCGAGATGGGACGCGTCCTCGACGAGCGCCTGCAGGCCCTCGGCGCGACGCGTGTCGTGGAGCGCGAGGAATGCGACCTCGATTTCGACGCGCAGGCGGATTCCTGGACCGCGAAGGTCGTCGAGCACGCGCAGGAGACGGCAGAAGCGAAGCCCGCGCCGGCCGCAAGGGCGCCGCACCTGCACGCCGTCACGACGCAGGCGAAGTGGACCCGCGCCAACCCGTTCACCGCGGAAATCCTCGTCGACCAGCCCATCACCGGCCGCAATTCCAGCAAGGACGTCCGCCACGTCGAGCTGGATCTCGAAGCCTCCGGGCTCGCCTACCTGCCCGGCGACTCCGTCGGCGTGGTCCCGCAGAACCCGCCGCCGCTCGTCGAGGCCGTGCTGGCCGCGGCGAAGCTTGACGGCGACAGCGAAGTCAGCATCAACGGCGAGTCCCTCTCCCTCGCCGACGCCCTGGCCCGCCACAGGGAGATCACCGTCCTCAACCGGCCGCTGCTGGAAAAGGTCGCGCAGCGGCACGAGGCGCTTTCGCAGGTGCTGGCGGATCGCGAGCGTCTGACGGCGTTCTTCAAGACCCGGCAGCTCGTCGACCTGATCGCCGATTACCCGGTCGACTGGACGGCGCAGGAGCTCGCCGACAGCCTGCGGCAACTGACCCCGCGGCTCTATTCCATCGCCTCGAGCCCCGATGCCAACCCGGGCGAGGCGCACCTGACGGTCGCCGTCGTCCGCTACGAGCAGTTCGGCCGCAGCCACTGGGGCTCGGCGTCGAACTTCCTCATCGGCGGCACGAAGGAAGCGCCCGTCTACATCGAACCCAACGACCGGTTCCGGCTCCCATCAAGCGGCGACACCCCAATCGTAATGGTGGGCGCCGGTACCGGCGTTGCTCCCTACCGCGCCTTCGTCGAGCATCGCCGGGAGCACGGACATAACGGCGACAACTGGCTGGTCTTCGGCGAGCGCACCTTCGCCGACGACTTCCTCTATCAGCTCGAATGGCTTCGCTACCGCAAGGACGGCAGCCTCGCGCGCCTCGACGCCGCCTTCTCGCGCGACCAGCAGGAGAAGGTGTACGTGCAGCATCGCCTGCGCGAGCAGGGCCGGCGGCTCTACGACTGGCTCGAGCGCGGCGCCCACTTCTACGTCTGCGGCGACGCCGATCACATGGCGGGCGACGTGCACCAGGCGCTGCTCGACGTCGTCGCCACCCACGGCGGCGTCTCCGGCGAGCGCGCCGCCGAGTACGTCAACGAGCTGAAGCAACAGAAGCGCTACCAGCGCGACGTGTATTGAGGCCGGCATGAGCGATCAGAAGAACCTCTCGCCGGTCGAGGGCATCAAGAAGCGCAGCAATTACCTGCGCGGCACCCTCGTGGAGAGCCTGGCCGACCCGCTGACCGGCGCACTTGCGGAGGACGACACGCAGCTCTCGAAGTTCCACGGCTTCTATCAGCAGGACGACCGCGACATCCGCGCCGATCGCACGCGCCGGAAGCTCGAGCCGGCCTACAGCTTCATGATCCGCGTGCGCATGCCGGGCGGCATCGTGACGCCGGAGCAGTGGCTCGCGCTGGACTCGCTCGCTACCACCCACGCAAACCACACGCTGCGGCTCACGACGCGCCAGGCGTTCCAGTTCCACGGGGTCCTCAAGAAGAACCTCAAGCCCACCATCCGCGGCATCAACGACGCGCTGCTCTCGACCATCGCCGCCTGCGGCGACGTCAACCGCAACGTCATGTGCACGCCGCTCGCCGAGATCTCCGAGGTGCACGAGGCAGCCTACCGCGCAGCGAACGCCATCGCCGATCACCTGCGGCCACGGACGCGCGCCTATCACGAGATCTGGCTCGACGGCGAGAAGGTGGTGGGCACGCCCGATGCGGAGCCCATCTACGGTGAGACCTACCTGCCGCGCAAGTTCAAGATCTCGGTCGCCATCCCGCCGTCGAACGACGTCGACATCTTCGCGCACGACCTCGGCTACGTCGCCATCGAGAAGGACGGCAGGCTCGCCGGCTTCAACGTGCTGGTCGGCGGCGGCATGGGCATGACGCACGGCGAGCCGGAGACCTACCCGCGGGTCGCCGACGTCATCGGCTTCTGCACGCCCGAGCAGGCGGTGGAGGTTGCCGAGCACGTCGTCGGCGTGCAGCGCGACTACGGCGACCGCACCGAGCGCAAGCACGCACGGCTCAAGTACACCATCGACGACCGCGGCCTCGACTGGTTTCGCCAGGCGCTCACCGAGCGGCTGGGCTACGAGCTCGCGCCGCCGGAGCCCTTCAACTTTACGACCCGCGGCGACCAGTTCGGCTGGGCGAAGGACCGGCACGGCCGCTGGCACCTGACGCTTTTCGTTCCCGAAGGCCGCGTCCGCGACAACGGCAAGAGCCGGCTTTTGAGCGGGCTGCGGGAGCTCGCGCGCATCCATCGCGGCGATTTCCGGTTGACGGCGAACCAGAACCTGATCGTGAGCGGCATCGAGGAAAGTGCGAAGGGGGCGGTCGAGGGCGTGCTCGCGGAGCACGGCGTGGACGTCCTGCAGAGCCTGACGCCGCTTCGCCAGCAAGCGCTTGCCTGCGTCGCGTTCCCGACCTGCGGGTTGGCGATGGCCGAAGCCGAGCGGTACCTGCCGGAGCTCGTTGAAAAGGTCGAGGCGCTCCTCGCGCACCACGGGTTGTCCGACGAACCGCTGCACCTGCGCATGACCGGCTGCCCGAACGGCTGCGCGCGACCCTACCTTGCCGAGATCGCGCTCGTCGGCAAGGCGCCCGGGCGTTACGCCCTCTTTCTCGGCGGCGACGCCCTGGGCTTCCGCCTCAACCGGCTGGTCGAGGAGAACGCCGACGAGGCGCAGATCCTCGAGAGACTCGATGGCCTCTTCGGCGACTTCGCCAGCGGCCGGGCTCCCGGTGAGTCCTTCGGCGATTTCACCGCCCGCACGCTCTTTACGGACGAGGAGGCGGCGTGATGTGGCTACATGATTGCAAGCCGCGAGAGCACGCAGCCGCCGCGCGCCGCGCGCCGGACGAGGAGGCCGCCTGATGGCCCAGTGCGCCGTCAAGAAGGAACCGCGGACCTGCGCCGACGTCCGGCGTTGCGCGCTCGACGAGGAGGAGAGCCGCGCGGTCACGCTCGATCACTGCAACCGCCGGTTCGAGAAGCTCAACGCGCGCGAGCGCGTCGAGTGGTCGCTCGAGCACCTGCCGGAGCGGCATATCCTGAGCTCGAGCTTCGGCGCCCAGTCCGCCGTCGCGCTGCACCTCATCACGCAGGTGAAGCCGGACATTCCGGTGGTGCTGATCGACACCGGCTACCTCTTTCCGGAGACCTACCGCTTCATCGACCAGCTGACGGATCGCCTGCAGCTGAACCTCGCCGTCTACCGCCCGGATCTTTCCCCGGCGTGGCAGGAGGCGCGTTACGGCGAGCGCTGGAAGCAGGGCGCCGCCGGAATCGACGCCTACAACCAGGAGAACAAGGTCGAGCCGATGAAGCGTGCGCTGCGCGAGCTCGAGGTCGGCACCTGGTTCGCAGGCCTCAGGCGCTCGCAGTCGGACAGCCGCGCGAAAACGCAGTATCTGGAATGGGCGGGCGACCGCTGGAAGGTGCATCCCATCGCCGACTGGTCGGACCGCGACGTGCACTTCTACCTGAAGCGCCA
>CAZTAE010000222.1:2502-3807 GCA_964611535.1 uncultured Woeseiaceae bacterium | reverse complement strand
GCCGAGAGGGCGGTGGCGGTGGTGTAGGGGCGGACGTACCCCGGGTAGTGGTGCTCGTAGGGCACCTGAATGGTCGTGGCCCTGTCGCATAGCAGCCATTGCGAGCAGTCGATGAAACGCACACGGAGCTGCTTCTCTATCAGGAGTGCCGCAAAGCCGGTGCAATCGATGAAAAGGTCCGCCGCGAGCCGGGTGCCCGCGCGCGTCCGGACGGCAGCGATGTCGCCGTTGTCGGCCATCTCGACATCGCTTACGTGGTCGAGGTGATGCGTCACACCGCGCGAGGTCGCGATCTCGCGCAGGTAATCGGCGAACTTGAGCGCGTTCAGGTGGAAGGCGTACAGGAGGCGTGGGCCGAAGTCCCACGCGCCCAGCATCTGCGGCGCGCTGTTGTGATCGCAGAGTACGGGCTGTGCCGAAACAGTCGCCATGAACGGAATCGAACGGTCGCTCAGAAACCAGCGCCGGCCAGAGGTGTCCAGAGGGGCGGGCGTGATGCGGGCAAAGGCATGGTAATAGTGCTCGCCGGCGCCTTGCAGCCAGTTGACGAACTTTATCGACTGCTTGAACGTGCCATCGACGCGGCGCATGAACTCGCGTTCCTCGATCCCGATGACCGCGAGGATATGGTTGATGCTGGGGATGGTGGCCTCGCCCACGCCGATGCGCGGAACGTCGGGGGACTCGATCAGCGAGATTTCCGCGACCCTGCGGCCCTCTACGTTCAGGGCGGCGTCGAGGTAGGCCGCTGCCATCCAGCCGGCAGAGCCCCCGCCCACGATCAGCAAGCGCCGGGGCTTCATCGGCGGGCCACGACCGACCGCCGGCGCGCACCTGTGGGCGGAACGGACCATCCCTGGGTCCCGGTCACTTCATCCCCCCCTCCGGCGGAAGAGCGCACGGTCTGTGCCTCACATGCAACATGATCTCGGTGACAGAAGACCGGCGGATGGCCCGTAAGTGCAGCGAATCCATGGTTAAGTTGAAACCGGCTCCCGAGTCCTGCTTTTGGTGTAGTATGCATGGTACAGAATAGAAGCTCGGTATGCCGGAACGATAACACTCGCCCACGGCGGCGCTGAACCGAGGCGACAACAAGACATAGGGGAAAACTTCAATGTACAAGAAGACTCCGCTGGCGAGTGCCGTGAGTGTTGCTTTGGCAACCGGCGCGCTCGGCCTGGGCCATCAGGCCCTTGCTCAGGAAACCGAGGCCGAGCAGATCGAGGAAGTGGTGGTTACCGGTTCCCGCATCCGCAAGGACGTGTTCACCAGTTCCGAGCCGATGGACGTGGTCCTGACGGA
>CAZTAE010000222.1:0-2402 GCA_964611535.1 uncultured Woeseiaceae bacterium | reverse complement strand
GTCAATATCATCACGAAGAAAGGCGACGGCGCGACCTTCGATGCGTACACGACCCAGCCGTTCGAGAGCGGCGGCGAGGAACTCAGGCTCAGCGCGAGCTACGGCAGGAGCTTTTCGCGCGGCAGCTTCAGGCTGACGGCCGACTATCACGACGAGTCCGAGCTGGCGAAGGGTGACCGCGACTACTTCTCCTGCGGCGAGCAGTTCATCTTCGATCCGGACACCGGCGAACGCCGCGACGTGATCGATCCGCGCGCCAACAGTCCGCATTGCTCGGACCTGGCGTGGGGCCATGTGTGGCTCTACGACTACCAGGGTCCGGACGGAAACGTGCCCGGCACCGGTTCGCACCTGGCACAGTTCGACTACGACGGCGACCTGGGCCAGTACATCCCCGGTTACGCCGTGGATCCGAACAACCCGGACTACCTCGTGACCCCGCCCGGGTGGTTTCCGGTCTTTTACGACCGGCAATCGGATGCGGTCACCAACGCCGACCACCCGTTTCAGGACGGTTCATCGCTCATCCCGGACGAAGAGCGGCTGACGTTCTACGGCGAGGGCGAATTCGATGTTACCGAGAACCTCACGGCCTATTCCGAGGTCCTGTTGAACCGGCGAGAGACGAAGGTCAACGGCTATCGCCAGTTCTGGACCTACATGTACAACGAGAACTTCTTCGCGGGCAATCCGCTGGCTGAGGGCTGGCGTGGGGCTCAATGGCTGAGCCCGACGCCGATTACCGATCACGCCGACGCTCTGATCGAGGTCGACTACCAGCGTTACGTGGCCGGGCTGCGTGGCAATCTCGCCTTCACGGAGTCGTGGAGCTGGGACCTGTCCTACCAATACAGCAAATCGGACGGCGACTATACGAACGATCGGATATTCAACGACTCCATCGCCGACCAGTGGTTCGCGACCGGCTCATGCGTCGGCACGACGACCTCCGTCCGCGGTGTGCCCTGCCTGGACGTGCCGTGGCTCGATCCCGAATTCCTGCGCGGCAACATCTCACCTGACGTGCGGGAGTTTCTGTTCGGCCGGGAAACCGGCAACACCGAGTACACGCAATGGTCGACGGAAGGCTTCGTCACGGGAGAGCTGCTCGACCTGCCTGCCGGGCCCATGAGCGCCGCCGTTGGCGTGCACTACCAGTTCGACGAGATCAGGGACGTGCCCGGCGAGATTACGCTGGCCGGCAACACCTGGGGTTCTTCCTCCGCGGGAATCACCGAGGGCAATGACCACCAGATCGCGTACTTCGCGGAGTTCGACATTCCGCTGATCACGGACGCGCCCGCCATCAAGAATCTGACGCTGAGCACATCCGGCCGCTACACCGACGTCGACTCCTATGGCGACGACACCACTTACAAAGTCGGTCTGAATTGGCAAGTCGTCGACGCGGTCCGCCTGCGCGCGAGCCAGGGCACGTCCTTCCGCTCGCCGGCTCTGTTCGAGCTCTATCTCGCCGACCAGACTGGCTTCCTGTCGCAGCGCTCGGTGGATCCCTGCATCAGCTGGCAGTCGAACCTGGATGCCGGCAACATCTCGCAGCGCGTTGCCGACAACTGCGCGGCTGACGGCATTGCCCCGGACTTTCTCGGTGGCACGGTCTCCGCGACGACTATCAGTGGCGGCGGCCTCGGTATCCTGGAGGCGGAGACATCCACGTCGAAAACGGCCGGCATCATCTGGACTCCGGCTTTCACCGACCTCAGCATCTCCATCGATTACTTCGATATCGAGGTGAAGGACGAGGTGGACCAGCTCGGCGCCGCGGTGATCGTCAACGAGTGCTATAACTCGGAATTCTTCCCGAACGATCCGCTCTGCGACCTGTGGGAGCGCCGCGGCTTCGACGGCGGCATCGACAACATCCGGGACAGCTTCCTCAACATCGCGACGCAGAGGAACCGCGGCTGGGACCTGTCGGCTCTCTACCGCACCGAGGTTGGACGCGGCAGCCTGACGATCGAGACCCAGCACACCTACCAGGTCGAGGACACCAAGGCGCTGTTTGCTGATACCTCGGAGGACGACAACGGCGAGCTGGGGCATCCCGAATGGGTCGGCAGGTTCCACGTCACCTACGATCTGGATGAGTGGTCGTTCTTCTGGGGAGCGAGGATCATCGGCGAAGCTTCGAACTACGACAGCTTCGGCGGGAGTACCGCGACATATCGCGGCGAGACGGTGCGGGTCGTGCTGGACGCGGATACTGTAACGTACCATTCGTTCTCGGTGAGCCGCCTGTTCAGCGACTACGGACTTACTGCGATCGCGGGCGTAGCCAACGCCTTCGACGAAGAACCGCCGCAGCTGACGACGCTGAGCCTCGGCGAGGTCGACACCCAGGGACGATCCGCCTTCTACTCGCAGTACGACTGGCTGGGGCG
>CAZTAE010000221.1:0-3810 GCA_964611535.1 uncultured Woeseiaceae bacterium | reverse complement strand
TCAGGATGAAGTTGGCGTCCTGCATCTCCGGGATCATGCAGCGTTCGACGCCGTGACTGGGGTTCTGCAGCCAGCGGAGGTTCTTCGCCCTTCTGACGATTTCGGGTGTGCAGCTCCCCAGCAGCACCTCCATCTCCTCGATTACGGCTGCATCCAGCGGTAGCGTCACCGGGACCAGCTCGGCGTCGCCGGCGACTTCCCGGGCGGAGGCGAGCCGCCGCTCGGTGTCCGGCGTGCCGATGCCGCGGGTGACGACGTGCACCTTCTCCGGCTTTCGCCAGCGTGGCCACTCCCTCACCGGCTGCGCCGCCTCCTCCAGATTCAGCTCGCGAATCAGGTTCAGCGTTTCCTCGTCGGGACCCGCAGGGGAGGAAGGCGCCGCGGCCAGCACGCCCAAGGCGAACGCCGCAACGAGGAATCGGGATCGAAGCGCGGAGTACTGCATGGCGAGCGGCCCTCAATCGCAACCGGGTCGAGCTGCAGTTTCGCACAAGGCATCCGGTGGAGGCCATCGTCTCCGGCGTCAGGGCGGCCACTGAGCTCGTGCTGTATGCCTGCGGTCCAGCCGTTCCAGACTCCGGCAATGGACGGAAGGCGATGTGCCGGATGCGGCGCTTGAGGGACAATACGAGCGTGGAACCCGAAGCCTTTCTCCGCCGTCTTTTCGAAGCCGCGGTCGATGCCGTCTCGCCGCATCGCGTGCTGCTGCCGCACCTGCCGGCGCCCCCGAAAGGCCGCACCGTCGTGTTGGCCGTCGGCAAGGGAGCCGCGGCGATGGCGGACGTGGTCGCGACGCACTGGCCCGCTCCGCTGACCGGACTGGCGGTCACCCGCTACGGCCACGCGCTGCCGGACCTGGCGCGACACTCGAACATCGAGCTCATCGAAGCCGGCCATCCGGTGCCTGACGAGAACAGCGTCGCGGGCGCACGGCGCGCGCTGGCGCTGGCGCGCGAACTCACCGGGGACGACCTGGCCCTGGTGCTGATTTCGGGCGGCGGCTCCGCGCTCTGGTGTTTGCCGGTCCCGGGGCTCGATCTCGAGGACAAGCGGCGCATTACTTCCCGCCTGTTGCGCGCCGGCGCCTCGATCCGCGAGATCAACACGGTCCGGAGGGCGCTGTCGCAGATCAAGGGCGGCAAGCTGGCGCAGGCGGCGGCTCCCGCCCGCGTGGAGACGTTGATCATCTCGGACGTGGTCGGCGACGAGCCGGCGCTCATCGCCTCGGGCCCGACAGTGCCGCGCCGCGGATCGTTTGCAGACGTTCAGGCGGTGCTGCGTCGCTACGGCCTCGACCTGCCGGACGACGTGCTGCGTGGCCTTCGGGAGGAATCGCCGGCGGTTTCACCCGGCGACAACCGCTGCCGCATCGTCGCGTCCTCCGCCGACGCGCTTGCCGCCGCTGCGGAGGCGGCAAGGGCCGCGGACTATGCCGTACGCCTGCTGGGTGACGCGGTCGAGGGCGACGCGCGGGAGGCAGCTGCGGCGCACGCGGCGATCGCCGGGGAGGTTGCCGAAACCGGCAGGCCGACGGTCATTCTCTCCGGCGGTGAAGTCACTGTCACCGTGCGGGACGGGAAAGGCATTGGCGGCCCGAACACGGAGTTTCTCCTGGCGCTGGCAATAAAGCTGAAAGGGGCGGCCGGCATTCACGCGATCGCCTGCGACACCGACGGCTACGACGGCGTCGCCGGAGCCGCGGGCGCCGTGATCGGCCCGGACACCTTGCAACGCGCAAGGGAGCAGGGCCTCGATCCGCAGCACGCGCTCGATACCAGCAATTCCGGCCGCCTTTTCGAGGCCCTGCAGGATCTCGTCGTCACGGGCCCCACGCAAACCAACGTCAGCGACTTTCGCGCAATTCTCGTCGGCGTCGCGGACAGACGGCCCTGACTGCGGCTGTGTCAGCCAGCCGAATCCCGCTATCATCCGCCGCCGGTGCCGCTTTTCCGAGGAGACAACAGCGTGCTCTCTCATTCTGGACAGCTTGTGCGGGTTCTGGCCGGCATTGGCCTCGGCATGTCGGGCGCTGCGGCGCTCGGGCAGTCTGCGGCTTCTGAAGGTCCGAGCTCGCAGCAGGAGGTCCTGCAGAGCCAGCAGGAACGCATCGAGCGGCTGGAGAATCGGATAAGCAGGCTGGAGGCCGAGCTTGCGCGACTGCAGGAGAGCATGGATTCCTCACCCGGGACAGCGCCCGGTGCGGCATCCGCCGCTGACGGTGAGGTGGCGGAGGCGGAAACTGCCGATGAGGCTTCGGCGCCCGCCATCGAGTGGAAAGGAGCGCCGGAGCTCACCAGCGCCGACGGCGAGTATTCGATCAAGTTGCGCGGACGGATGATGGCAGACGCATGGAGCGTCACCGATGATCCCGAGGACCGCAACTATCCCAGCGGGACCGAGCTACGGTCTGTCCGGCTGGGTGTGCAGGGCGATCTCGGCCCCGCGCTCAGCTACGTCGCCGAGGTCGACTTTGCCGGCAACGATGTCGTCGTCAAGAGCGCCTACCTCCAGTACCAGGGCTCGCCCGCCTGGGCCTTGCAGGCCGGCAACATGAAGCCTCACGTATCGCTCGAGAACCGGACCAGCCGGACCCGGATCATGTTCATGGAACGATCCCTGCCGAACGTGTTCGCGATCTCCGACGAGGTGCTCGCCGTGGCCTTCGAGACGAACGGGCACAACTGGTCGCTGGGTGCAGGCGGTTTTGGCGAGGGACCCGGTACGGCGATCGAGGGCAACGAGGGTTACGGAATCGCTGCGAGGTTCACCCACGCGCCGTTGCTGGACGAGGACAGGGTCCTCCATCTGGGCGTGAGCGGATATCACAAACATCTGGGCAGCGACGCGGGTGCGGACTTCCGGGTGCGTCAGCGACCGGAATCCCACCTGTTCGGCACCCGCTTGCTGGATACGGGGACGATCCCCGCCGACAGCTCATCGGTGCTCGGCGTGGAGCTCGCGGGCGCCATGGGGCCGTTCCTCATGCAGGCGGAATACCTGCGCAACCGGGTCGACCTCATCGATGCCGGTACTTCGGACTTCGACGGCGCCTACGCCTGGTTGAGCTGGATCGCGACAGGCGAGTCCCGCGGCTACAGCAACTCGAGCGGAACGTTCGGCGCCGTGACTCCCGACAGGCCCCTCGGACGCGGCGGCTGGGGCGCGCTCGAGTGGGCTCTGCGGTACTCGACGGTGGACCTGAATGACGGACTCCTGTTCGGCGGCAAGGAGCAGAACATCACGCTCGGTGCAAACTGGTACCTTTCGGAGCACGCCCGGGTGATGTTCAACTGGGTGCACTTCGACGTCGACCGCAGTGCGGCGACCCTGCCCTTCGGGCTGGCGTCGCACGAGGGCGACGCGTTCGGCATCCGCGCACAGCTGACCTGGTAGTCTTCGACGGGACGATCGACAGGCGGTCGAAGGGCCGTCGTCCGCTGCCAGTGACCCGGGCGAGCTACGAGCCGCCGGCTTGTGCCGTTCGCTTCGAACGAACGCGAGTCAGCCCCGGACCGTCGGTTCGATGTTCGCGTTCAGGCGGAACAGGTTGGTCGGGTCGTACTCGTTCTTGAGGGCCAGGAGGCGCTCGAAATTCCTTCCGTAGTTGCGGCGGTTGCTGGATTGTGACTCGTCGTCCGCCACGTTGAAGTAATACCCTTTCATGAAGTTCTCCAGCCCCGACCAGTAGTCCCGGATGTACTGAATGTGCGGAGCAGCATCGACGCCCCGGTTCCAGGACACCACGGCTCCCGGGCCGTTGATGGCGTCGCGATGCGGAAAGGCCGTGGCCTCGACCGGCACCCTGCCGAT
>CAZTAE010000220.1:0-3825 GCA_964611535.1 uncultured Woeseiaceae bacterium | reverse complement strand
TTGCAGACGAGGTACTTCTGCCCGGGCGCGGAGCGGGGCATGAAGCTCCACTTGAGCCCGGTCGGGAAGCCCGCGCCGCCGCGGCCGCGCAGGCCGGAGGCCTTCACCTCCTCGAGGATGTCCTCCTGCGAGAGCTCGCCGGCGAGCACGCGGCGCCAGGCCTGGTAGCCGTCCCGCTGCTCGTACGTCTCGAGCGTCCACGGCTCGTCGGCGTCGAACGTCGCGAAGCAGATCAGGTTCTGCGGATAGTCCTTCATTCCAGCGAGTCCAGGATTTCGTCGACCTGATCGAGCGTCAGGTTCTCGTGATACTTGTGATCGACCATCATCATCGGCGCGCCGCAGCAGGCGGCGAGGCACTCCTCTTCCTTCTTGAGATACACCCGACCATCCGGCGTGCTCTCGCCCAGCCGGATGCCGAGCTTCTTCTCGACGTGCGCGACGACGTCGTCGGCGCCGCGCAGCATGCAGGAGATGTTCGTGCAGATGGCGACGTTGTGACGGCCGACCGGCTTCGTCTGGAACATCGAGTAGAACGTGGCGACCTCGTAGACGTAGATGCTCGGGAGATCCAGGTATTCAGCCACCGCGTTCATCTCCTCGGGCTTCAGATAGCCCTGGTTCTCGTGCTGCACGGCGTGCAGGGCGGCGATGATGGCCGAACGCTGCTTGCCCTCGGGAAAACGCGCCCTCCAGTGGTCCATCACTTCCCTGACGTGTTCGGAGAGTACCTGTTCGCTCACCGATCTATCTCGCCGAATACGATGTCCTGCGTGCCGATCACGGCGACCACGTCCGCCAGCATGTGGCCCTCGACCATCTCCGAGATCGCCGAAAGGTGCACGAAGCCGGGCGCACGGACCTTGACGCGGTAGGGCTTGTTGGCCCCGTCGGAGATCATGTAGACCCCGAACTCGCCCTTGGGCGCCTCGACTGCGGCGTAGGCCTCGCCTTCCGGCACGTAGTAGCCCTCGGTGTAGAGCTTGAAGTGGTGTATCAGGGCCTCCATGTCGTCCTTCATTTCCACGCGGGACGGCGGCGTGATCTTGTGGTCGTCCAGCATCACCGGGCCCGGATTGGCCCGCAGCCAGTCGACGCACTGCTTCACGATGCGGTTGGACTGGCGCATCTCCTCGATGCGCACGAGATAGCGGTCGTAGCAGTCGCCGTTGACGCCGACGGGGATGTCGAAGTCCATGTTCTCGTAGACCGCGTACGGCTGCTTCTTCCTGAGATCCCACTCGACCCCCGACCCGCGCAGCATCGGGCCGGTGAACCCGAGCTGCAGGGCGCGTTCCGGCGAGACCACGCCGATGTTGACGGTACGCTGCTTCCAGATGCGGTTGTCCGTCAGGAGCGTCTCGTAGTCGTCGACGCGGGAAGGAAACTTGTCGGTGAAGGCCTCGATGAAGTCGAGCATCGTGCCTTCGCGGGCTTCGTTGAGCCGGTCGACTTCCTTCTGCGTGCGCCACTTCGAGGGCTGGTACTTCGGCATCGAGTCCGGCAGGTCGCGGTAGACCCCCCCGGGCCGGTACCAGGTCGCGTGCATGCGGGTGCCGGACACCGCCTCGTAGCAGTCCATGAGCTCCTCGCGCTCGCGGAAGCAATAGAGGAACACCGTCATGGCGCCGATGTCGAGGCCGTGGGCACCCAGCCACATCAGGTGATTCAGTATCCGGGTGATCTCGTCGAACATGACGCGCAGGTATAGCGCGCGGATCGGCGACTCGATGCCGAGCAGCTTCTCGATCGCCAGCACGTAGCCGTGCTCGTTGCACATCATGGAGACGTAGTCGAGCCGGTCCATGTAGCCGATCGTCTGGTTGTAGGGCTTGGACTCAGCGAGCTTCTCGGTCGCGCGATGCAGGAGCCCGATGTGCGGATCGGCCTTGAGGATGACCTCGCCCTCCATCTCGAGCACCAGGCGCAGCACGCCGTGCGCGGCCGGATGCTGCGGGCCGAAGTTCATCGTGAAGCTCTGGATCTCAGCCATGTTCGGGCTGCTCCTCGCGATCGGGGCGGTCCTTGAGCTCGGGACGATAGCGGTTGTCGCCGCGTATGACCTTGGGGTGGAGCGTCCGCGGCTCGATGCTGACCGGCTGGTACGCAACCCGGCCCTTCTCCTCGTCGTAGCGCACCTCGACGGTGCCGATCAGCGGGAAATCCTTGCGGAACGGGTGCCCGATGAACCCGTAGTCGGTCAGTATCCGACGCAGGTCGGGATGACCGTCGAACAGGATGCCGAACAGGTCGAACGCCTCGCGCTCGAACCAGTTGGCGGAGTTCCAGATGTCGACGACGGAGTCGATTATCGGCGGGTTCTCCGTGCCGGGGTAGGCCCGCAGCCGGATGCGCGCGTTGTGCTTCAGCGACAGGAGGTGATAGACCACGGCAAAACGGCGCGGGTCGAAGGCGTCGGACTCGTCGAGCAGGACCGGCTCACGCTCGACGCCGCGACTGAAGCCGCTCTCGGTGGCGCTGTCGGTCGTCCACTCGTCGACGCCATAGTGCAGGTAGTCGACACCGCAGAGATCGATGAGCTGCTCGAAGTGGAAGTCCGGCTCGTCGCGCAGCGCGGCGGCCACGTCGACGAGGCCGCTCTTCGGGACCTCGTACGCGAGCTCGCCGCAGATCGAGGGAATGCGCGTAACCCTCTCGCCAAAGCGCTCGTTGATCCGAGCCGCCAGTGTCTCGTAGAAATCCGTCATTCGCTTGTTGCTTAGCGAGCTATCGTGCTGGTACGGCGAATCTTCTTCTGCAGCTGGATCAGCCCGTACACGAGAGCTTCCGCCGAGGGTGGACAGCCCGGCACATACACGTCGACCGGCACGATACGGTCACAACCCCGGGTAACGGAGTACGCGTAATGGTAATAGCCGCCGCCATTGGCGCAGGAGCCCATGGACACCACCCAGCGGGGCTCCGGCATCTGGTCGTACACCTTGCGCAGGGCAGGCGCCATCTTGTTGACCAGGGTGCCCGCGACGATCATCACGTCGGACTGGCGCGGGCTCGGCCGGAAAATGATGCCGAACCGGTCGAGGTCGTAGCGGGCGGCGCCGGAGTGCATCATCTCGATGGCGCAGCAGGCGAGGCCGAACGTCACCGGCCAGAGCGAGCCGGTGCGCGCCCAGTTCATGACGCTGTCGACACTGGACACGACGAAGCCGCGCTTCTGCAGGCTCACGCTCTCCGAGTCGACCGGCATGGCCGCATCGCGTCGCGCTTCGGCTGCGTTACTCAGTCCCACTCGAGTGCCCCTTTCTTCCATTCATAGATAAAGCCGACCACCAGTACCGCCAGAAAAATCGCCATCGCGACCAGCCCGAAGCCGCCTATCGCGTCGAGCGAAACCGCCCAGGGAAACAGAAAGGCGATCTCCAGGTCGAAGATGATGAAAAGGATCGCAACGAGGTAATAGCGCACGTCGAACTTCATGCGTGAGTCCTCGAAGGCCTCGAATCCGCACTCGTACGGCGACAGTTTCTCGCTGTCCTTGCTGCCGCGGCCGAACAGGAATCCCAGCGCTAGCAGCACGATGCCGATGCCGCCGGCCACTCCGAGAAAGATCAAAACCGGCAAATAGTTCTGCAGCATGTCGGCGAGATGATGATACCGCGGGATTCAGTGTCTGGATCGGACTTAGCCTGCAATTGTATCAGCCCGGCAGAGTCTTGTGACAGCCCTGCCCCTGCCGAGCTGCCGCTGCCCGTCCGCCGGCAACAACCCGCCGACAACAAAAAGGGCCGCTTCCCGGGAAGCGGCCCTGAAACTGGTGCCGATGGCCGGACTCGAACCGGCACAGCTTTCGCTACTGCCCCCTCAA
>CAZTAE010000219.1:0-3829 GCA_964611535.1 uncultured Woeseiaceae bacterium | reverse complement strand
GAACGCGCGAAACGCGTCGCCGGCGACCTCCTGAGCCAGGATTACTTCTGCGGCTGGGGCATCCGCACGATCGCCGCCGGACAGCCGCGTTACAACCCCATGTCCTACCACAACGGCTCCGTCTGGCCGCACGACAACGCCCTGATCGCCCTCGGCCTCGCGAACTACCGCCAGACCGAGGCCGTGCAGGACATCTTCTCGGGGCTCTTTCGCGCGGCGAGTTTCATGACGCTGCGGCGCCTGCCGGAGCTGTTCTGCGGCTTCCGCCGGCGCCTCGGCCGGGGACCGACGATCTATCCCGTCGCCTGCTCGCCGCAGGCCTGGGCGGCCGCAGCGCCGCTCGCGCTCCTGCAGTCGAGCCTCGGCCTGTTCTTCGACGTGCCGAGCCGCGCGATCGTCCTGAACCATCCGCGCCTGCCCGAGTTCCTCGACGAGGTGCTGCTCAGGAACCTGCAGCTCGACGCCCGGGGGACGGTCGACCTCATGCTGCGCCGCCGCGGCAGAGACGTCGCGGTCAACGTGTTGCAGCGCCGGGGCGACGTCGTCGTCGACATCCGCCTCTGATCGGTACCGGTGACCGGTAGGCCTCGGAAACAGATTCAGCGGAACCGCAGCCGCCGGCGACGATGCCGCATGCCGCGCCGGCCGGGCCTTCGGACGGCCCGGCGATTCCTGATATCCTGCTGAACCGTTGGTTGGCGAGAGGTATCGAGGATGGCGCTGCCCTGGTGGTCGATAGTCGCGAGAAGCGTTCCCTGGGCCGAAGTGGTCCGGCGCGCGCCCGACATCATCGCCGCCTCGTCCCAACTGCTCGACAAGCGCAGGCCCGGGCAGCGCTCCGCGGTGCCGCCCGACGAAGCCGACGAGCGGGACCTCGCGCGCCGCATCGCGAACCTCGAAGACAGCGACCAGGAGCACGCGCGGGTGTTCGCGCAGCTCGCGAAACAGACGGAAGACCTGAGCGTCGGGCTCTCCGTGCTCGCCGCGCGGCTGCGGCTGCTGAGTTGGGTGGTCGCGGCGGCTCTCGTCGCCGGCATCGGAGCCTTCTGGTACGCGCTGTGAGCCGGGAAGAGCGCCGGCAAAGGGAGGTCGCCACCTACCTCGAGTGGGTCAGGGAGAACGTGCCTCAGCTGGCCTTGCGCATCCGGAACGAAACTTGCACCGGGCGGCCTGCATGGCATCGCAACGCGACAAGGCAGCACGGATCGTCGAGGAGTACGGCCGCACCTTCGCCGACGAGCTCGGCACCAGGGTCGAGCGGAACACGCCCTCCCCGCTCTTCCGGGTGTTCTGTTTCTCCCTGCTCGCCAGCGCCAGGATCAGCCACGACATCGCGATGAACGCCGCCAGGGCGCTGGCGGAACAGGGCTGGACCACCGCCGCGAAGCTGCGGGACACGACCTGGGCGCAGCGCACCAGGGTCCTCAACCGCTCCGGTTACGCCCGCTACGACGAGCGAACCTCCCGCATGTTCGGCGAGACCGCCGAGCTGCTGATGGCCGAGTATCGCGGCGACCTCCGCAACCTGCGCGCCGCTGCAGGCGGCGACCTGGACGAGATGCGACGCCGCCTGAAGGCCTTCAAGGGCATCGGCGACTCGGGCGCCGACCTGTTTCTCCGTGAGGTGCAGGTCGCCTGGGACGAGGTCCACCCCTTCCTGGACGACCGCAGCGCGAAGCTTTCGAAAAAGGTCGGCCTGCCGGACGACGCGCGAGCGCTTGCGCGGCTCGCCGACGGCCGCAAAACCTACGTGCGCCTGATCGACGGCCTGGTCCGCATCGGCTACGAGAAAAAGCGCCCGTCGTTCCTCGACTGATGCTCCCGACGGGAGGCAGACCGTGCGGTATTTCGACCTCGCACAATTTACCGGCTGCGTGTAAGAAATTCGCCGGCCATCGTCCCCGCGCAAGACGAGTAGTAGATGCTGCCGGGGCACGAATATTGCACCGGAACCGCACCCTACCGAACCCCGCACCAGGAGGAACCATGGCCGTGAAACTTTTCGATTCGAAGGGAACGCCGCTGGAAAAGCAGAAGTTCACCTGGAAGGAGCTGGTCCGGAAACCGATCAGCAAACTCGACGACGACGCCTTCACCCGTGTGCGTGTCATCCTCATGAACGGCATCGAGCAGCAGGCAAACCGTTTCAGTCACATCTGCTCGCAGATGAACGGCGAGCTGCGCGAGGAACTCGCTCGCGTACGCCGCGTCGAGCATCACCAGCAGACCATGATCAACTGGCTGTTGTCGGGCGATCATTCGCCGCTTGAGACGACGATCGCCTACGAGCAGGTCGCCATCGAGGTGACGGGAGCGATCGCCCAGCAGGAGCCGGACGAGTACCTCGCACAGGTATACCGTTTCGGGTTGCTCGAGGACTTCGATCACATGTACCGCTACTCGGCCCTCCTCGACCGTGTCGAGGGCAAGGACGCGAACAACATCCTGCAGAGCTACACGGACATCATTCCCGGCAGGCCGACCGAGGTCGAGCACCGGCATCCTCTCGACGACCTGCGCGACCACTACGACCGCAAGACCGCGGACCCGATAAGCAAGATGAACGCCCTGACGATCATGTCGGGCGAGTACCAGACGCGCGACTACTACATGAACATCGGGCCGACGTTTTCGGACCCGGTGGCGCGGCAGGTGTACGCCGAGATCGCATCCATCGAGGAACAGCACGTCACCCAGTACGGCTCCATCATCGATCCGCACGAGACGATGCTGGAGAAATGGCTCTTGTACGAGGCGAACGAGGCCTATAACTACTACAGCTGCATGGAAGCCGAGACCAACCCGCAGATCAAGGCGATCTGGGAGCGCTTCCTGGACTACGAGCTCGGGCACCTCGCCCTGGTGGCCGGGCTGTTCAAGAAGCACGAGAAGCGCGACCCCGCAGAGATCCTGCCGGAAACGATGCCGGACCCGATCGCGTACGAAAGCCAGCGCGACTTCGTCCGCGAGACGCTGGAGGAAGAGATCAACCTGAGCGCCGCCGGCCCGCGCTTTGTGGACCGCTCCGAGGAGACCGAAGCTACGCGCAAGTACCGCGAGCACCTGAACTCCGACGGCTCGCCGACAGAAATCGTCGCCGCAGGCTACCGCTGGCGTCCGGGCACGGAACTCAGCAGGGCGGGCAAGCCGCGCGCCGCATGAGCCATACAGCACTTCGAGGAGATCGACGATGGAAAAATCGACCAGACTGGGCCGGAATCGTACCGGGATCGGCATGTCGCCGGCGCACAGCAAGGAAATGATCAGCGGCGCCGAGGAGTTCACTTCGGCGAAAGATACGAACAGCCACAACATGTCGGCGATCGACAAGCTGTACATACGCGAGTCCGGACGCGTCGGCTCCATGCCGATACCCGACACCATGCGCGGAGCGCTCAAGTCCGGCATGGAAAAGGTCACCGGACGCAATCCCGAGGTGTTGCTCAACAAGCTCGGAGAGCGCCTGGCGTTCGAACGGACCGGCGTCCGGCTCTACGAGAGCGTGATCACCAAGTGCGAGGCCGCGGACGACGAACACCCGAGCGGCCCCGTCACGGTGACGGCGCTCAGGGAAATCCGGGACGAGGAGGAAGAGCACTTCCTGCTCCTGCAGGAGGCCATGGAATCCATCGGCGCGGACCCGACGGCGCAAACGCCGGATGCCGACGTGAGCGGCGTCGCCGCCATGGGCATACAGCAGGTCCTGAACGACCCCAGGACGACGATGCCGCAATGCCTGGAGATGCTCCTGACGCTCGAGCTGACCGACAACGCCGCCTGGGAGCTGCTGATCAAGCTCGCCGACGACCTGGGAATGGAGGACCTCACC
>CAZTAE010000218.1:0-3832 GCA_964611535.1 uncultured Woeseiaceae bacterium | reverse complement strand
CGCCTCGGCTGAGGGCTCGTGCACGTCCGCGAAGGTCCGGGTGGCGGTTGTCGCCCTCGGATGCGCTTTCACCTGTATTCGTCATTGGGGATTCGGGTGGAGCTTGCACCGGCAGAGTAGATGGTGGCTGGGGGGATTGCACATTCGGGTGGCGGTTGCCGCCCTCGGGTGCGCTTTCACCGCCTCTGCCGTCGCGCAGAGGGTGCTTTACGATACTGAACCGAACGATGCGCCCGAGACAGCCGGCCACGTTGCCGGAGAAGTCCGGATCTTCGGAGAAATGCCGCCGGGCGATCAGGATGGTTATCGATGGACGGTCTCCGACGTCGATGCCGTCAAGCGCTGGACCCTTGAGCTGCACGGGATTCCCGGCGCCTTGACGATTGTTGATGTGCTGCGCCTGGACTATACCGACGACGGCTCGGGGGTGGCCGGCAAGGAGAGGTTGTTCAGGATCGGAAGCCGGGACGGGACCCGTCCGGGCCGCGCCGAGAACCTGCTGTTCGAGCCCGGTGAGTATCTGCTGGGTGTTGCACGCGCCGGTGGCGATGCCGGGTATCGGCCGGCGGTGGACACCGCTGCCTTCGGCGATGGGGCCGAATCCGGAGAGAACGACGGGGACGGGGGCAAGGAAACAGACCACGGCTATCGACTGGCCGTGCGACAGATGGCGGCAATCGGGTCGCGCTCCGGCGCAGAGCCCGGTGACCGGCGCGAGGACGCCGTGGCGGTCCGGGCCGGACGGGAGCACGTGACCTACTCGGAAACGGAGGAATCCTGGTTTGAGCTCGAGATCTTGCCGGAAGACGCCGACCGTATCTGGGACCTGACGGCGCAGGTTCCGGTCGGTCGAACCGCGCGCATCGGGCTCGAGGATGAAGCCGGTGAGCAGCTCAAGCGTATAACGGCCGATCGTCAGGGCAGGATGCGGACGTCCGACCTGTCGCTGGCTCCCGGCACGTATTTCGTGAAGCTGGTGACGGAGCCGGGAATTCTGCGTACCGTCATGTTCGAGTCCGTCGGTGTATGGATCGAAGGCCGGGAGGCCGAGCCCAATGACCGGTGGAAACAGGCCAACCAGGTCGACCTGGACGAGGCCTTGAGCGGTCGCTTTCAAAGCCGGGGGGACGACGACTATTTCACCTTTGCGCTGGACGCCGAGACGGTTGAGCAGAGGCTTGTTCTCGACGCGACGACGGCGGCGCCGGATCAAAAACTCCGAGTCTGCCTGCTCGGCGGTGGGGGTGCGGCGATGCAGTGCCGGTCCGGCCAGGGCGCCGTCGCCCTGGGAGGGCTGGTGCTCGATCCCGGCAACTACGGCATCTCCGTGGGGCGGGGCGAAAAGGATACCGAGTACACGATAAACCTTGACGTCGAAGGCTCCCATAAAGCGGGCTCGGAGGCAGAGCCCAACGACAGCATCGAGCTGGCCACGGCCTTTCCCACCAAGCTTCGGATCCGCGGGCTGTTGGACCAGGACGACCAGGATTTTTTCCGCATCATGGTCACCGAGGAGCCCCAGCTGTGGCGGTTCCAGGTCATGGGCGAAGGCATCCACGAAGTTGCCTATCATGACGGCTCGGGCACGCAGGCCCAGCGCGTGCGTACCAAGGGCAGGCAGCGCCGGGTCCGCCTGGAAAACGTGTACCTGCTGCCCGGCACGCACTACGTTTCCGTCAGCGGCCGGGAAGACGGCGAATACACCCTGCTGGCCCGGCCCCTGGGCCCGCCCGACCCCGACGCCGAGCGCGAGCCCAATGACGACGAGACCCGCATGCATCCCGTGCGCTTCGGGCAGGTCCGCACCGGCACGCTGGTGAACGAGGCTGATCGGGACAACTACCGCTTCCACCTCGCCAACCACGACCGTGTCCGCCTGACCATCGAGCCGCCGCCCGATGGGACCATCAATGCCGAGGTGTATTGGGAAGACGATGGCCAGCGCCGCTTCAGGAATCCGCGCAAGGGCAAGCCGCTGGTGCTGGAAGGACTGTTTCCGCCGGGGGACTATCGTGTCCAGCTGAGCGCCCGCCGGCCCAGCGACGCCGAGTACCGCATCGGCCTCGAGCGGCTCGACCGCTTCGGCTGCCCGGTGGACTGTGAGCCCAACGACAACATCGCCTTCGCCCGGCCGGTGCCGGCCGATCACGTGATTGAAGGCCGGGTCGGCGAATGGCGGGACAACGACTGGTATGCCATGCCGGTCGTCGATACCGCGACCGGGCTTTCCATCGAAGCCGGCCGAAAAGACAAGCTGGCGCTGCTGGCGGACCCCTGGGACGACAACCGGCTGGTGTGGGACAACGATACCGGCCGGTACCGGGGCAAGCTCCCCGCCGGCGAAGTCTTGTTCCTGCAGATTCGAGGCAACGGCGAGTATGCGCTGAAGCTGCACCTTGAAGAGGACGATGACGGTGAAAGCGAAGTTACCGAGCCGGCACTGTCCTTGGCGCTGCACCTGGACGAGGCCGAGGTCGCGGCCTACTGGCACTACGGACAGCAGGTGGACGGCGGGGTCGAGGTGACAAACGAGTCAGCGGAACCGGTCACGACGATGCTCCAGGCGGTCACCAGCGATTACCGGTGGCGGGCGGCGGTGGAGCCGGAGCGCCTGACCATCCCCGCCGGGGGGATGGAGAGCGCCGCGCTTCGCGTGAACGTCCCCGCCGATGCCTGGGCGAACCGGCCGGTGCGCGTCAGCGCTCGCGCCGTTGCCGCGGGTGGCAGCCAAAGCGAGGCGTTCGTGGAGATCGATGCCGATCCCGATGCCGCACTGGTTGCCCCGACGCGGCACTGGGACGTGCCCGAAGCACTCCGGGGAGGCTTGAACCTGGCCTGGCGGGCGCTCGGCGGACGCTGGACCGGCGAGGAGGACTCCTCCCTGGGGCGCGGCCTCGACGAGATCTTCGACGGCATCGCGGTCAGGCAACAAGGGCTGACTCTGCGCGGCCGCAACGAGGCCTGGCGCTACGAGACCACCGTGGAGCTCGCGGGGGACGACACGCCGGAGATTGCCGGCATCGCCCTGAATCCCCTGAGCGGGGATCGCGTAACGAGGTACCTGCGCCGGTTCGAGCTGGCCCTGTCGGAAGACGGGGAGGACTATCGCACCTGGTTGACCGGCGCCCTGGAGCCCGTGCCGCGGGAGCAGTATTTCGCGCTCGATGCGCCGGTGCCGGCCCGCTTCGCCCGTCTGCGGCTGATCGACGACTTCGAAGGCGGGGGGCGCCGCGCGCTGGGAGAGTGGAAGGTGATCGCCCGCCCGGGGCTGGATATATCGGGCGGCACCGGTTTCAACCTGGCCGACCCGGACCTGGGCGGTCACGTGGTCCGGGCACGGCCGGAAATTTCCAAGAGTTGGGATGACGTGATCCTGGACAACGATACGAGGCGTTATGTCGTGGGGCTGAAGCCGGGCCGGCGCCTGGAGTGGGTGCAGGGCTTTCACCACAACCGGGCCGCCCGGATAACGGCGCTGGAGTGGATTCATTCACCGGACGGCGATGAGGAGAACCGGATCGAATCGGTGGATGTGGCGGTCAGCCTGAATAGCCCGCTTGGCCCCTGGCGTTCGCTCGGCTCGTGGTCCCTGGACGGCGAGCAAAACGCGCGCCTGGATCTGGACGCACCCAGCTGGGTCCGTTTCGTCAAGTTCACGACGCCGGCGGCCGACGGCCGGGACAACCTGGAAGCCCCCGGGGCAATCCGGATCCTCGAGCAGCCCGTCGATGAAACCTATCGCTCCATTCTGGGCGAATGGGGTTTCGACAGCTCCGAGGCGATCTACGAGGCCCTGACGCCGATCCAGCCGACCGCGCCGTTCGAGGCCGCC
>CAZTAE010000217.1:0-3860 GCA_964611535.1 uncultured Woeseiaceae bacterium | reverse complement strand
TCATGAAGTAGCCGAACAGCAGGGCGAAGAAGATGATGGCGAGCATCTCGTTGCCGGCTGCCGCATCGACGACGTTCTCCGGGATCATGCGCCGGAACAGATCGGCGACGTCGCCGGCCCCGCGTCCCTCTACCCGCGCGGCGATGTCCGCGGTGGATGCATCGAGCGCGAGCAGGTCGCCGACGGGCTCGCCTTCCGCGCCGTAGCCGGGGCCGATCACATTGACGAACAGCAGTGCGATGAAAATCGCCGCTATCGTCGTGGTGACGTAGAAGAGAAGCGTGCGGCCTCCCAGCGCGCCCAGGTTGCCGCTCGAGCCGATGTTGGCCATGCCGACGATGATCGACGACATGATCAGCGGCACGATGATCATCTTCAGGGCATTGAGGAAAAGACTGCCGACGTAGTCGAAGATCGCGAGGAAGCTGACGCCGAAGATGCCTGGCGCCGTCGGGTCGCCGTCACCTGCTTCGTTGACCAAAAAACCTGCGACGCCGGCCAGGACGATGGCGATCAGGATCTGCCAGTGCAGCGCGATCTTTTTCATTGTAGCCCCCCGTCGCCAGCTCGAATCTTCGTTTTCATATCACCCGCGCAGCGGCGGGCGGTGATCGCGGCGTCGGTTGCCCGTCGGTCGCCCGCGAGGAGGCTCCTACGGCCTCCCCACCAGGACCGGCGCCTCAGGACCTGTAGGAGCCCGCCCCGCGGGCGACCCTGCGGCAGGCGTCAGAACTCCGGCGTCTCCAGCGCGTCCTCGGCAATCTCGATGTCCGCGCGGCGCTCGAGCTCGAGCACCAGCGCCGTGTAGTCCGCCCCGCCGGCTTCCTGGGCAAGCTGCAGCTTGCCGGCATCGCGCTCCTCGAGCGGTATGGCCTCCGGCCGGCCGGGAATGACGGCCGCGACGCTGTAGACGGCGACGTCGCCGTCGCGGGTCTCCGCCTGGCCGAAGGTCCTGTCGTCCCCGGAGCCCGGCTTCGATGCGCGGAAAATGGCCTGCAGCACAGCCGGATCCAGGTCGCTGTCCTGGCGTCCGACGGTCCGCAGCGGGCTGGCTTCGGCGCCGACTTCGGCCGCCGCCTCCCGGAAATCCGCGCCTTCGGCAAGCCGCGCCTGCAGCGCCCGGGCCCGGTCGCGGGCGATGTCCCGTGCACGCTCGTCGCTGAGCCTGGCGACGATCTCGTCGCGCACGGCCTCGAGGGGCAGCCGGGCTGCCTCGTGGTGCTCCTCGACACTGAAGACGGCCGAGCGGTTTGCGTCGAGCTCGACGATGTCGCTCACCATGTCCTCCTCCCGGAGCGACGGGTCGAAGACGGTGTCGATCACCGCCTGATTGCCGCCGAAGGGCTCCCCGCCCTGACGCGTGAGTCCGCTCGCGGAGCGCACTTCCAGACCGGTGTTCCCGGCGATCTCCTCGATGCTCAGGCCCTCGAAGAGCGCGTCCGACAACGCGCGCTCGAGCTCCTCGTAGGCGGCCTCGGCTTCGATGCCGCGCAGCTCGCGTTCCACCTCCTCACGCACTTCCTCGAGCGGCGCGGGGCCGCCGGACTCGACCTCGTCCAGGCGCACGACGTGATAGCCGAAGTCGCTTTCGACGGGGCCGGCAACCTCGCCTTCCTGCATGCCGAAGACGACGTCGCCAAGCGCTTCCGGCATCAGCTCGCGCGTGAGCGGACCGAGGTCGCCGCCCTCCTCCGCCGTTCCGGTGTCGGCCGAGTACTGCCGGGCCAGGTCCCCGAACGGTTCGCCCGCCCGGGCACGCGCTGCAAGCTCGGCCGCCTGTTCCCGGGCCGCCTCTTCGTCATCGCCGAAGGGGATCAGGATGTGGCTGGCGCGCCGGCGTTCGTCACGCAGGTAACGGCTGGAAACCTGCTCGTAGTATTCACGCAGATCCTGCTCGTCGATATCGACGCGGTTGCGCAATTCTCTCCGGTCGACCTCCACGTAGCGCACGTCGACCGATTCCGGCGACTGGAACTCGGCGGCATGTTCTTCGTAGTACGCAACGATCTCCTCGTCGGTCGGCTCGACTTCTTCGGCGATGGCATCGACCTCGAAGGTCGCGACGGCCGCGCGGCGCTGTTCGCCGTACAGGTTCAGGTAGCGGCGGTACTCGGCGGGCGTCACGAAGGCGGTCGCCGCATGCCCGCGCTGGAACTGCTGCAGCCGCAGCGAGTTTCGCTGGCTTTCCTCGAACTCCACGGGCGACAGTCCCCGCTCCTGCAGCCAGGTGTAATAGCGGTCCCGGGAGAAACGGCCGTCGACCTGGAACTCGGGGATGCCCTGGATGTACTCCGCTACCATCGGATCGCCGATGCGATAACCGGCCTCGGCGACGTGCTGGTTGACCAGCGTCTCCCGTATCAGGTTGCTGAGCACGCTGCGCCGTATCAACGGGCGGAGGTTGTCGGGTATTTCCGTTCCCTCCTCGGTGAACTGCGTGAGCTGCTGGAGGTACTCGTTCTGGAGACGCGCCGAGGAAATTTCGACACCGTTGACCTTGGCGGCGTATGCGCCGCCGGTGAAGTCATAGCTGATGCCGAAGAACGCGAACGGAATCGCGAGCAGCGCAAGAAAGGCGATCGCGTATCCGCCGGTCAATCGATCTCGTATTTTCTGCAGCATCGGCTAGCGTCGGTTTACGGCTTATGGCGCCGCGGCAATCGGATGTTGGCGAGGCATGATAGCGGAGCCCTCAGGCAACTCCAAGGTACGTTCGCAGGGGCCCGCCAGGCGCCATGGTTGGCGCGAATGCAGATCACGCAGGAGCAGTTATCTGCGCGCGGGCGACCGATACGGCGATCTTCAGTCGGTCGCCCGCGAGGCGGGCTCCTGCAGAACGACCTGAAATGCGTCTCAAGCAAAAAGGGTCCCTCGAGGGACCCTTTCTGGTTCTGGCGGAGTGGACGGGACTCGAACCCGCGACCCCCGGCGTGACAGGCCGGTATTCTAACCAGCTGAACTACCACTCCCGTAACTGGTGGGTGCTGAGGGGATCGAACCCCCGACCCTCGCCTTGTAAGGGCGATGCTCTCCCAGCTGAGCTAAGCACCCGGTTGGAGCGCGGCGGCGCCGCGAACTCGGCAAGCACGGCTGGAAAAATCGCGCCGGCTCAAGTGCTTGCCGTCCCTCCGAATGAGTCGGCAACCGAGGTCGCGGCCCGCCTGGAGGGCGCGCTAGTTTACGGCATCCTTGAGGGCTTTGCCAGCCTTGAACCCCGGCACGTTGCTTGCGGAAATCTGGATCGTTTCGCCTGTCCGAGGGTTGCGTCCGGTGCGTGCGGCACGCCTCTTCACCGAGAAAGTTCCGAAGCCGACGATAGAAACCGTGCCGCCGTTCGCGAGCGTTTTCGTCACACTGTCAATGACTGCGTCGACCGCCCGGGTTGCTTCGGCTCGAGACACGTCTGCCGCGTTCGCAACCGATTCTATTAATTCTCCCTTATTCATGCATTCACCCTTGCAGATTGATATTTGGAATTCACCTGCGGAAGTATCCGCACCCCATAGCGCCCGACCGGATGCCGCTGCATCACATCACGAAAACGATCGAACGATTGCCTACCTCGGACAAAGGAGCCGAAACGCCTGCTGAGATTGCATTCGACCCGCCGGAAAACACGCGTAGCTTATACCAAGCGCCCAAATGAGCGTCAACAAGACGGCCGGGGCTCGAGGCCCCGGCAATCAATGTGCCCGGACGACGTCGGCGGGCTGCTTTTCCTTGGCCGGCTTGGCAGGCTCGATCTTTTTCCCGTCCTTGTCGGTTTCCGGAAGCGGCATATGCTGCAGCGCGATTTCGAGTACCTGGTCGATCCACTTCACAGGAACTATGTTCAGCTTGTCTTTGATGTTCTTTGGTAT
>CAZTAE010000216.1:0-3885 GCA_964611535.1 uncultured Woeseiaceae bacterium | reverse complement strand
CCCCCCCTCATTGGGACTACCGTGTGCTGTTACAGCCCCTTTCGCCCCGGTTTTGTTATATTCTGCGCGGCCGCTGCCGCAGTGAGCGGCACGGAAAACGGCGCCGACGGCATACGCCTGCCGGCGCGGCTGGTGCTGAACGATGTCGCAATGCATTGCTTGCGACACGGCTTTGGGAGCTGGTGAACGTAAAATGACGAACTGGATGGAATTGAACGGCAGGTCGGTGCTCTTCGGCGCCTGCGTGCTCCTCGGCCTGGTCATCTCCTGGTTCGAGGGCGCGTCCTATCTCGATCTCGCCCGAACCGCGCTGCTGGCCAGTGTCCTCTTTCTCTGCTTTCTCCTCGGTGAGGCCGCGCTGGGCCGCTACCGGCACAAGCTGATCCGGCTCCGCAGGAAGCGCTAGGCGCATCACGCCGACGGCTTCCCGCAGCCGCTGACGAGCGGCCCGGGCCGGACTCCGGAGAAACCATCCCGGCGACAGGCGGACATGCCGCCGGCGAGGCGGGGGATGTCAATCGGCGCCGCGCTCGACCGTGAGCGGCGCGCCCGTATAGACGAGCGTGGCATCCGGCTCGGCGTCGAAATCGGCCGCAGCCGGGTCCGGGCCGCTGATCCAGCGGATGCCGAGCTCGCGTTCACCGGCCATGCCCGCGAAGCGGCCAATACGCTCGCCGACTGTCAGGGTCTGCGTGTCGTCGTCGTAGCGGACGGGGATGCGGGACCAGGCGCCGTCCTCGTAGCCGTAGCTCGAGCCGTCGTCCTCGTAGATCTCGAAGCTGCCATCGGCGCCCGTGTAGACGTTCAGGACCAGCGGCGCGTTCAGCCCCTCGCCGGTATGCTGGATCGCGGGCCCGGTGGGCATGATGGAGCCCGCGCGGACGAAGACAGGCATCCGGGTGAGCGGCGCGTCCGCCTGGATCGTCCGGCCACCTTCGTGCCGCTCACCGGTGTCGAGGTCGTACCAGTCGCCGCCTGCCGGCAGGTAGACGCGCCGGGAGCGCGCGCCGGATTCGTAGACGGGGTTGACGAGCAGCGCCGGTCCGAACAGATATTGAGTGGCAATGTCGCGAACGTTCGGGTCGTCCGGGAAGTCCATCACCAGTCCGCGCATCATCGTGCCGTCCTTGTGGTAGGCATCGCCGGCCAGCGTATAGATGTAGGGCATCAGCCGGTAGCGCAGATTGGTGTAGTGGACGAGGCTGTCGTAGACGGCGGAGCCCTCGTCTGCCAGGTTGAATATCTCGCGATACGGATTCTGGCCGTGCGAGCGGAACAGGGGCGTGAAGGCGCCGAACTGGAACCAGCGCAGGTTGATTTCCTGCCATTCGTCGCGGTGCTCGGCCGGCATCTCCGCGTAGTGCCCGACGACGGTCGAGCCGTTGTAGCGGTAGTGGTCCTCCGGCGTGAACCCTCCGATGTCGTGAGTCCACCAGGGCATGCCCGCGAGGCCCGCGCCGATGCCGGCGGCGATCTGTTCCTTGAGATTCGACCAGCGCGTTACCACGTCGCCGCTCCAGATCGCCGAGGACGTGCGCTGGATGCCGCCGAAGCCGGAGCGCGTGAGGATGAAGCTCCGCTGATGCCCATCCGTCTCCCGCTCGCCCCGGTACACCGTCTCGGCGTGGGGCAGCGCGTAGGCGTTGAAGTACTCGGCGCCCGTGCCGAGGGCGTTCGGCGTGAGCAGATCCTTGCGCTGCTCGACGGTCAGGTTCGAATGCATATCCGGCTCCACGGCGTCGAGCCACCAGGCGTCGAAGCCGTAGACGTGCAGCTTGTCGCGTAGCTGGCGCCAGTAGAGCTCGCGGCAGTCGGGATCGAAGGCGTCGTAGAAGGCGTTGAGGTAGCCGGGGCCGACCCAGTCGTAGTTCTCCGCCTCGACGTTCTTGTTGAACAGGCAGCCCATGGCGTCGAGTGCCTGGTAGTGCTCCGTGGCGGGATAGAACTTGGGCCAGACGGAGATCATGATCCGCGCGTCGAGCTCGTGCACCCGCTCCACCATCGCCTGCGGGTCCGGAAAGCGCTCCTCGTCGAACGCGTGGCTGCCCCACGCGTCTTCGGGCCAGTAGAACCAGTCGAGAACGATGTTGTCGATCGGGATCTTGCGCTCCCGGTATTCCTCGAGGATGCCGATGAGCTCATCCTGCGAGGTATAGCGCTCGCGGCTCTGCCAGAAGCCGAACGCCCACTTCGGCAACAGCGTTGCCTTGCCGGTGAGCCTGCGGTAGCCGGCTACGATCTCGTCCATCGTCCTGCCCGCGACGAAGTAGTAATCCACGGCCTTGCCGGACTCCGAGGCGATGGACAGCCGGCCTTCCTGCTCGTCGCTGCGGGGCGCGTGGTGCAGGAGCCGGAAATAGCCGTTCTGCGTCCTCCAGTTCACCTCGAGCGCGTACTTCCTGCCGGCCTCGAGATCGACCCTGGCGTTGTGGTACCAGGGGTTCCAGTTCATGCGCCAGCGGTCCAGCAGCGTCTCGCCGCCGAGCGCGAGGGTCGCGTAGCCGCTCGAGTACATCTTCAGCTCGTAGGCGCCACTGGTTCGCGGGACGAGGCTGCCTTCCCACTCGATGCGCAGATCCTGTACGTGGCGCACTTCTTCGGGGAACGGAAACTCGCGCGTGCTGCCTTGCAGCAGGTACTGGTAGTCGGGATCGGCTTCCACGCGCTCGAGGAGCAGCTCCTCGCCACCGAAGTAACGGGCGGTGAGGCCACCGGGTTCGCCATCGGCGTCATAGAGCTCGAAGCCCTCCGCGAGCGGCCGCGGCGGCCGGGGATCGCCGAGGCGGGTAATGGACGTGTTGTTCCACAGGATGCCGTAGCCCCCGGTCGAGGTGAGGAACGGGATCGCGATCTCGATGTTGTGCGTGGTGAGCTCCACGTTCTCGCCGGCGTAGTTGACGCGCCCGTCCTGCTGCTGACCGAGGCCGTACCAGCCCTCGTCCGCTCCGGTGTGGAATCGCTGGCGCGGCGCATAGGAGTCGTCGCCGACGGTGCCGGGGTCGACCGTTACCCGGTCCAGGCTGCGGCTCGCCTCGGCCAGCAGGAGGCTGCCGTCGGCGTCGTGGAAGCGCACGGTACCGTCCGCGAGCGCCACCTCGGCCGTGAGCCGGCCGGTGTCGAGCAGGACCGCCCCGTCCCGCTCTTCGGCCTCGAACGCCGCCTGGCGCGGTTCTGCAGTCACCATCAGGGTGTCCGGCAGGTTGTCGAAGCCGTCCTGCGGGGTCGCGGTCACGCGCACCATGTCCTCGCCGTACAGCTGGAGCCGCACCCGGCGGAACTCGCCCTCCGCGGGCGTGACCACGATGCCGTCGGCGTTCGTCCGCCAGCTCGCTTCGGCGGCGAGGGTATCCGGCGGCGCCTCGCCGCAGGCGGCGGCGATCCACGCAAGGTTCGCCAGCAGAGCCCCGCGGGCGGCGTCCTTTCGTGATGTCGGATTCCGATGCATTCTGATTCGTTCTGTGTCGCATCCCGGCCGCGCTGCGGCGGGAGGTTCCGCTGCATCGGCAGTGCGCCAGTGGCACAGGCGAGCCGTCTGGAGAACTGTCCTGGTTCGTAGATGACAGGGAATTGTAGGTGTTGCGCGACGTACCGACAAACGGGAGTTGCCCACACGTGGAGAAGTCGGTCTCGACCGGTGGGAGATGTCCGGACCCGAACCGGCGCGTCATCTCGTCGCGAGGCGGTCCAGGCCGGGAATCAAAAGCAGCATCCAGACGGCGGCGGCAAGGCAGTACCCGGCCATGAAGAGGAGTTGCACCTCGAGCGGCACGCCGGCATCGATGAGCACGCCGACGAGCCCGGGCGCCGCCGCGGTGGCGAGGACGATGCCCGCCGTCACGAGGGCACGAATGGCGCCGAGCCAGGCGGTGCCGTAAAGCTCCGCCC
>CAZTAE010000215.1:0-3895 GCA_964611535.1 uncultured Woeseiaceae bacterium | reverse complement strand
GGCACCCAGAAAGCCGGCTCCATCTCGAAATCGTAACGGAGCAGCGTGCCGTCGCCCGAGGGCTCCAGCCGCCAGCGCTCCCGGCTGTAGCGGAAGTCACTCGCCTCCGGCGCCGCAATCGCCACGATCTCGCTGTGCGGTTTCAGCAGGAGGTGCCCCTCGCGGACGACCGTCTTGCAGAAGAAGAGTATGCAGCCCTGCATGCGGGTGAAGTACCGGGGCCGGCCCTCGTCGTCCTTCGGCACGTTGCGCGTTTCGACGAACGCGCTGCTGAACTGCACGAACAGGTCGTAGTCCGTCAGCACGCGGTACAGGTCCCGCCGGCTGGCGGTGAAGTACGCCTCCGAGGTCAGATGGTAGCGCTTGTCGACGACCTCGACCGAAATCTCCCGCAAATCGGCCGTGACCGACTGCTGGGCCGGCAACAGGAGCAGGAGCGGCAACAGCCGCCACCGCCGGACGGCTGGCCGGTGCCGGAGACGCAGGACGGCCCGTCGGAGCTCCGCCATTACCGGTCGGGGCCTGCCTTCACCGGTCGAAAATGCTCCTGAGCCGATCCTCGAGATCCTGCTCTTCCTCTTCGCCGTCCTGCTCTTCGGCATCCTCCTCGCCGCCGAACAGCCGGTCCAGAACCCGCTCCTCGAGCTCCTGGCGCTTCTCCTCCACCGCCTTCTCGACCTCGGCCTTCAGCATGCCGTCGATGTCCGGACGAATGCGCGGCGAGGCCAGCGCGCCGGTGATGCTCAGTGGAATCACGGCCTCCGTGAAGTCGTCGAGCTCCGCCTGGCTCGCGGCGTTGACGAACTCCGGCCTCTCCAGCACGCGCGCCTGCAGCGAGTAGTCGACCCGCGCCTCCACCAGATCCACCGTGCCGTCGCCCGTGAGCTGCAGGAACGGCAGCTCGGCCAGCAGGTCGTCGTTGCGGAAGACGCCGTCCGTGACGGTGCCGGTCGCGACGACCGACGTGAACTCGGTACGCGGCGGGTTGCGCGCCTCCGGCGGCTGCTCGCCGCGGAACAGCGCGCGCGCAGTGCGCAGCTGATGCCAGATGTCCGTGCCTTCCCACGCCCCGTCGGCGAGCTGGAAGGCCATGTCGCCGTCGAGATCGCTGCGGATCTCGTCGAGGTCCCTGCCGCTGCCGCTCAACTGGAAGCTGCCCGCGATGGTGCCGCTCACGTTCTCCTGGTCGAACATCGAGCGGACCAGCGGCGTGAGGCTGACGCCCGTGACCTTCTCGTCCACGGAGATGGCCGGCATCTCGCCGGATGCGTCGATGCGGACGTCGCCCTCGTAGGTGCCCTCGAAGAGCTCCGCGCCGACCGGGTGCAGCCGCAGGTTGCCGTTCCGGCTGTCGAGCCCCACCTCCACGTTCTCGAACACCATGCCGGCGAGCGTCGCCCGCCCGAGCGTGGCCCGGCCGCGCGCCTCGAAGGCGCGGATGAGCTCCACCGGAATCTCGATCGGCTCGCCCCCGGCATCCGCCGCCTCCTCGCCGGCTTCCCCCGGGGCCATATAGGCATCGAGGTCGATGCTGTCGGCGGCGAGGTCGAACTCCAGCAAGCCTTCTTCGGTCATCGGCACGCTGAGCTGGCCCGTCAGCGTCGTGTCGTCGAGCTCGAGGGACAGCGAGCGCAGGATGACCGCCGTCTCGCCGACCGTCGCGTCCGCGTTGAAGGCGACCCGCGTCAGCGCATCCGGATCGGACGTCACCGGCGGCTCGGTGCCCAGCGCCTGCATCAGCTCCTTGAGCGAAAACGGCTCCACCGCGAGCTCTGCCTGCGGCTCCGGCGTCCCCGCATACGAGAGCGGCGCCACGTCGGCGGTCATGCGCACGCCCAGCACCTGAAGCTCCATCCGGCCGGGCGCGACGGTTTCCCCGTCGATATCGACGTCGACGCGTTCGGCGGCAAAACCCAGCTCCGCGGTTTCCTCGGCGACGCCGTCCACCCGGGCGGCGACCTCGAAGTCCTCGAGCGTCAGGGTGTCGAACTCGCTGCCGAGCGTCGTCGTTCCGTCGATGGTCACGTGGCCGCGCAACTCGCCCGGCTGCGCCTCGAAATCGAACTCGCCGTCGACGTCGAACGGCCTGCCGCCGGCGATGCGCCCCGTCTCGAGCGACAGGTTGCTGATCCGATACGCGCTGCCCGCCTGTGCATCCTGGTAGGCGATCTCCGCGTTGCTCACCTGGACGTTCGCGATGTCCAGCGCGGCCGGGCCGTCGCCTTCCCCGGCCGGCGCCTCTTCCGCGGCGGCCGCGTCAGCCAGGTCCTGCCAGTTGGTCGTGCCGTCTTCGGCCACCTGCAGGTTGAGCACCAGCGAATCCAGGGAAGCCGTGCCGACGGTGATTTCCTGGCGGAGCAGGAGCGGCGCCAGCTGGACGCTCAGGCGCGCTTCCTCGAAGCTGGCAAACGGGCGTTCGCCGAATCCCTCCGCGTTGCCGAGCGTGCTGCGGCCGACGTCGACGGCAAGCCAGGGGAAGACACTGAGGCCGATGTCACCCTCGATGGTGAGGTCGCGGCCGGTCGCCTGTTTCACCTCCGCGGCGATGTCGTCGCGGTAGTCGTTGGGATCAAAGAAGACGAACAGCGCTACCGCGGCAATGACGACGATGCCGACGAGTCCGGCAACGACGATCAACAGGATTTTCAGCAGACGGCCCATGATTGCACACCCCTGGCGAGAGCCAGAGCATAGCAAATTGCAGGGCCGTCAAACCGGCACTACTCGCGGCAGAGACTCAAGTCCCCGTTCAGCGTGCGGATGGTGACGCGGCCTGCGCCGTCGCCCTCGGTGAACCGCAGCTCCCGCCCCGGGGCATAGCGGCTCGTCCGCGACGGCTTCGGACCGAAGCAGTTGCGGATGTCGCCGTTGAAGGTCTCGATGTCGAAGCGCGCCGAGATCTCGCCCGCGAGGATGAGCTCCAGGTCGCCGTTGATCGTCTCGACGTCCATCCGCCCGTCCGGGGCAAGTCCGGCGCGAAAGTCGATGTCGCCGGACGTCGTCTGGGTGTTGAAGCGCCGGAACGTGCCCCCGCCGATGTCCAGATCGCCGCTGACCGAGGTCGCCTCCAGCTCGCCCGCGAGGTTCATTGCGTCGACGTCGCCGCTGACGCTACTGAAGCGCGCGTACCCGGCCGAGCCGTTGCCCCGCACCTGCACGTCGCCGCTGACGGTGGAGATTTCCGCGTCGGCGCCGAAGGATTCGCTGTCGATGTCGCCGCTGACCGTGCTCAACCGCAGCTCGCCGCGCACGCCGCGCACGTCGATGTCGGTGCTCACGCCGGACGCGTTGAGCGTGCTGTTCTCCGGCACCCGGATCACGAGGTCGCTCGCAATGCCCCTGCCGCGCTTGCGGCCGTTGCCGGCCTCCACGCGAATGACGACCTGGTTCCGGTCGCGCTCGAACACCAGCCGCTCGACGTCGTCGCCCAGCTCGCCGGTGACCTCCACCTCGTTCCGGGACCAGCCGCTGATCTCGAGGCTGCCGGCCGTATTCTCGACGCTGACGATGCCGTCCGGTGCGGCCTCGATCCGCTGGTCGACTCCTTCGGCGCCGAAAGCCGAGGCGACGAAGAGCGCCAGGCAGGCGACGCGCAGCGCCATCAGCGGCGCCCGGGTCAGGTGGGAAGAAACTTTTCCGTTGAATGTCATGTTTGCATACCTTGAATAGCGGCCGGCCGCGAGACCGGTCCTCAGATGTCCGTCCTGCGCATGGATGAGCTGGCGAGCCCCTCGACCCGCCTCATCACGTTGACCTCTTCGCGATACATGCTGACGAGAAGCTCCTGCAACAGTGCGTTGTCCGGTTCCTCGGCCAGCGCGAGGTTGATCTCGTGTATCGCGGCGCGGATGCGGACGATGTTCTGCCTCACCTCCGAGCGCGTTTCCGGCGGCAG
>CAZTAE010000214.1:0-3900 GCA_964611535.1 uncultured Woeseiaceae bacterium | reverse complement strand
GTCATCGTCGCCGTTATCATCGTCGTCATCGCCGTTGCCTTCGTCGTCATCGGCAATGGTCAGGCTGGCGGTCGCCGGGCTGCCGACAGGCGCACGCTCGTCGCTGGTCCCTGTGAGGGATATCTCGACCGTTTCGTCGCCCTCCTGCAGGTCGTCGTCCAGCGGCGTCACGTCGATAACCGTCGTGCCGGAGCCGATGGGGATAACCACGCTACCGGTAAGGGCGACGTAGTCGACGGCCGGGGTTGCCGTGCCGGCCACGTCGTACTCGATTCTCAGGTTATCGCCCGATTCGTTCCGCGCGCCGAGCGAGACGTCTATCTGACCATCAGCGGGCGGGTTTTCGCTGGCATTCGCGCGGGAGGAGGCGGTTACGGCATGTTCGCTGTCGAGTATGGTGACCGTCGCCGTGTCGTTGTCGACGAGGACGCCATCATCGTCGTCGTCATCGTCATCATCATCATCGTCATCGTCATCGTCATCATCGTCGTCGTCGTCATCGTCGTCGTCACCGTCCTCGATGAGCTGGATCACGACCGTTTCGTCGCCCTCGAAAACACCATCATCTCCCGCCACTTCGACGGGAATCGAAGCTTCCGATTGCAGGAAGCCGAGCGTTACGCTCCCGGGCAGCGGGGCGTAGTCGTCGCCGGGGGAGGCGCTGCCGGCGACCGTGTAATGGACGGTAACGGATTCGAACGACGATCCCTCGACGCGGCGGACGGTGAATTCGCCGTTCTCGGCAGGCGTTTCGCTTGCGGTGTCGTCCGAAGCGGCGACGGACACAGTGACCTGCGACAGGGCCACCGAGGGCGTGGCGAGAAGCAGAAAGGCGAGGCCCGTCGAACGTGCAAGCGCAGGCGTTGCGGCTCTGGCGACGGCGCGTCGTACGGCACCCGGGATGGGAGCGGGGTCGTGCAGCATGTTCGTTGTTCTCCAAGCTCGCACACAGGCACTGTTCGCCCCCAAGGTCGAATAATTGGCTTTCTTCTAGACCGTCTAACCAAGCCTCTGTATGAATACGTCTTTCGAGTATAGAGGCGGTCGTTCCTCGTTGCGAGTGGCCCGGCTGCCGGCTGAATTTCTACATTCCTTTAATAATTCCGCGTGCCCTGTTGATTTGGCCTGCTTTTCCTCCAGCTCCAGGCGCCTGGCGGGGTGCCGCCGAGGAGCACGTGCGGACAGGGAACCAGGACTGGCTCTGCGATCTACTGCAGCGGCGATGCGGGAGCACACCGCTTCATCAACGGCGGCTCAGACGAGCTGCCGCGCTTCCTTGATGAGGTCGTAGGCGGTGTTGATCTCCCGCGACCTTTCCTCGGCAATTTCGCGCATGCTCTCGGGAAGCCCCCGGGCGGCCAGCTTGTCCGGGTGGTTCTGGCTCATCAGCCGGCGGTACGCGCGTTTGATGTCGGTGTCGCTGGCGTTCGGCGATACGCCGAGCGCGGCATAGGCGTCCTCGAGCCTTTGCCGGGTCGGCGGCGCGCCCGGCGCCGAAGGACCGCCCGCGGCGGCACGGAGCAGCGCCTCGAGCTGCGCCACGTCGCGCTCGGTCAGGCCCAGCCGGCGTGCCACGCGCACGAGCATCTCGCGCTCGGCCGGATGCACGCTGCCGTCCGCGGCGACGGCCGTTATCTGGACCTGGAGAAAGAGCTGAAGCAGCGGCGCGCGGCCGCGCGCGATCTGCGCGAAGTGGTCGGCCGCCGCGTCCAGATCGAAATCGGGCGCCTTGCCGCGGTTGAAAGCTTTCTTCGCGGCTTCCCGTTGTTCGCCGGCAAGATGCAGTCGGTCGAACAGAGCCTCGGCGACCCGGATCTCGTCACGGGTGACGACGCGGTCCGCCTTGCACAGGGCACCCATGATCGAGAAGGTGGCATCGAGCAGCTCCGACTGCACGACCTGGAGCCGGCCGAGCACGCTCTTCCGCAGGAACCACGCGATGGCATAACCCAGCGCGGCCCCGATGAGGAGGCCCCGCAAGCCGCCGAAGAGAAGGCCGAGCAACGCGCCGATGAAAACGAAAGGCATCATGCCATTCTATCAGCGGCGCGACGGCTCGAGCGGCCCCGCCGCGAGCACGTTCGAGATCGCCGACCCCGTTGCAGGCAGCGTTACCTGTCCCGCATCGGCGGGATCACGTTATGAAAGAACCTCCCCGTGATACGGTCGGTGTGGCCGTCACGGCGGCGCCGGTGGGGCGGAAAGTCGCCGGTCTGCTCGCGCCATTGCGCCAGCTCGGCGAAGTGCGCCTGCAGGGGCTCGCGGTATTCCGGCTCCGCCGCGAGGTTGACGAGCTCCCACGGATCCTCCTCGAGATCGTAGAACTCGATCTCCGGCCGCGGCACTTCGAACAACCGGCTCTGCGCCGCATTGAGGCGGCCTTCCTGCTTGAGCTTGTAGAGCGCACGCCAGGTGGGGCTTTCGGAAACGTCCGCTGGCGAGCCATGCGGCAGCTCGATGTAGGCGTTATGAATGAGGCGATAGCGGCTCGTGCGGATGCTGCGGAGGTGCTCGTCGGTGTCGTGCCAGTTACGCTCGCTGAAGGCGCTGGTCCGTGACCACCGGGACGGATCGGAAAGGCCCGGGGCAAGGCTCGTCCCTTGCATTTCCCCCGGCACGGCGAGGCCTGCCAGCTCCAGGAAGGTCGGCGCAAGGTCGATCACGCTCATCACACCGGCGTGCCGCCGTCCCGCAGGCACCTGTCCCGGCCAGTGGAAGATCAGGGGCGTGCGTACGCCCGCGTCGTAGAGTGCGCCTTTCTCGCGCGGAAACGGCGCCCCGTTGTCGCTCAGGAAAACCACCAGCGTGTTCTCCACGGCGCCGCGCCGCTCGATGATCTTCATGTGCTGGCCGATGACCCCGTCCATGCGGGCGATGTAGTCGTAGTAGCGCGCGATATCCTCGCGCGTCTCCGGCGTGTCCGCGTGATAAGGCGCTACCTCGACGTTCGCCGGATCGTGCGGCGGTTCGACGACGCCCCTGGCGTAATGAGGCAGCCCGGTCTCCGGGTCGGCCGGCCGGTGCGGATCGCCGAACGCCACCCACAGGAAGAACGGCCGGCTATCGGCTTCATCGAGAAATCGCTCGAGGCCGTCGAGCTCCGGGTCGTACCACTGGAACTGCGCCTCGGCGTGCGGGCCGATGTGCGTCTTCTGCATCATCCCGGTAAAGTAGCCCGCGCGCTGGAGGTGGCCGGGGACGATGACGTGCTCCGGCGGCATCGGCATGTGCAGGTCCTCGGCACCGGTGGCGTGCGGATAGAGCCCGGTCAGGATGCTGATGCGGGAGGGGCTGCACTGCGGCGTCGTCAGCTGGGCGTTGTCGGCCGTCAGTCCCCCGGCCGAAAGCCTGTCGATGTTCGGCGTGCGCACGGTTTCGTTGCCGTAGCAGCCGAAGTGGCGGGCGCCGGCATCGTCCGCCACGAATACCAGGATGTTCGGGCTCGTCGATGCGGTCAGTCGTCCCAACGGCGTCGCCACCGCAGCGCCCGCCATCGCGGCTTTGCCGAATTCCCGCCGAGTCACTTCGGCCATGCTGTTACTCCCCCGCGAACCGTCCGCTCGCTGCAAGGTGTCCGAAAATGATGGCGATTTCAACGCGGGGGCGTCGGAGGACCAGGAAGGTCACCCGGGAGGCGGCCGCCGGGCCTGACGCCCAGGGAGGGTCCGGACCTCGACAAGTATCTCCTCAAGATGATCATGCCTGAATCAGAACAAGAGTATCCGGATCAGAAAAATACCCACCAGCCAGTCCTTTTCGTTTGCAACGTCTGCTACATGGCGGCCGGGCAGCTCAACGCGTGATCGCGCCTTTCGGGCTGCCGGCTTAGCCGCTCTCGTCGCCGGAGGACGACCGGTTGGCCAGAAACCGGTCCAGGCTGTTCGCGAACTCCTGGCGGTC
>CAZTAE010000213.1:0-3952 GCA_964611535.1 uncultured Woeseiaceae bacterium | reverse complement strand
TCCGCCTGCTGCCGGTTGTTGGCGACGGCGACCGAATAGAACTCGCCCACCGAGTTCTCGCCCCGCAGTATGCAGCTCGGGTACTTCCAGGTGATGGCCGAGCCGGTTTCGACCTGCGTCCAGGAAATCTTCGAGTTGGCGCCGCGGCAATCGCCGCGCTTGGTGACGAAATTGTAGATGCCGCCCTTGCCCTCTTCGTCGCCCGGATACCAGTTCTGCACGGTGGAGTACTTGATCTCGGCGTCCTTCAGGGCCACCAGCTCGACGACGGCCGCGTGCAGCTGGTTCTCGTCGCGCATCGGCGCGGTGCAGCCCTCGAGATAGCTGACGTGGCTGCCTTCCTCCGCGATGATGAGCGTGCGCTCGAACTGGCCGGTGTTGGCCGCGTTCATGCGGAAGTAGGTGGACAACTCCATCGGGCAGCGCACGCCTTTCGGCACGTACACGAACGAGCCGTCGCTGAAGACCGCGGAGTTCAGCGTCGCAAAGTAGTTGTCGCGATAGGGGACAACGCTGCCCAGGTACTTGCGGACGAGCTCCGGATGATGCATCGCGGCTTCCGAGAAGGAGCAGAAGATGACCCCCGCCTCCGCCAGCTTCTTCTTGAACGTCGTCGCGACTGATACGCTGTCGAAGACGGCGTCGACCGCGACGCCGGCGAGCTTCGCGCGCTCGTGCAGCGGAATCCCGAGCTTGTCGTAGGTCTCGAGCAGCTTGGGATCGACCTCGTCCAGGCTCTTCGGCCGGTCCTCGTCGGACTTCGGCGCCGAGAAGTACGAGATGTTCTGGTAGTCGATCTTCGGGTAATGCACGTGCGCCCACTCCGGCTCCTTCATCGTGAGCCAGTGCCGGTAGGCCTTCAGGCGCCACTCGAGCATGAACTCGGGCTCCTGCTTGCGCGCCGAGATCGCCCGGATGACGCTTTCGTCCAGGCCCGGCGGCAGGCTGTCGGCGCCGATGTCGGTGACGAAGCCGTGCTTGTACCGCCGGTTGACCAGGGTCTCGATGTCTTTGCTCTCGGTCGCCATGCCTATCTCTTGCGCTCCACGTTGATTGCCGTGCCTGCGAAATGGAACCTCGGCACGGGGCTGTTGGCCCGCGCCAGGTCCGCCAGGCTGATTTCGTCCAGTGCCCGCCGGATCGCCACGTTGATGCGCTGCCAGGCGCCGCCGACGCGGCACACCGCCTCGAAATCGCAGTGGCTGTCGCTCGAGCTGCACTCGGTGATCGACACCGCGCCCTCGAAGGCGCCGATGACGTCGCTGGCGGTGATTTCCGAGGCGTCGCGCGCCAGCCGATAGCCGCCGTGCGGGCCGCGCGCCGAGCTCACCAGGCCCGCCCGGGCAAGCGTCTTCAGGAGCTTGCTCACCGTCGGCAGCCCCAGGCCGGTGTTTTCGGCGATTGCCGCGGCGCTCGCGTACCGCGAGCGCTCGTCGGCAAGCTCCGCGAGCACCACCGTGCCGTAGTCGGTCAACTTGCTGATCCGCAACATCGCTCTCTCCCCACGGGAAATAGAGGACTATTTTAGTCCTATTTAGTTCCGGATGCCAGGCCCCGGGGGCGTCTCCCGTGACAGAAAGTCCTGATATTTTGCTATGCTACGCGGTCGCAACCACCGCCTCCCAGCGGCCGATCAGCTGTCATCGATCGACGTTGCGGCCCCAACTGACACGGACCTGATCTTCTGGAGACAGCGGAATGAACCTGAACGAACTGACAGCCGTAGCCAAGGCCATGTTGGCGAACGGCAAGGGCATCCTTGCCGCCGACGAGAGCTCGCCGACCATCAAGAAGCGTTTCGACACCATCGACCTCGAGTCGACGGAGGAAAATCGCCGCCGCTACCGCGAGATGCTGTTCACCACATCGGGGGTTGCCGATTACATCGGCGGGGTCATCCTCTTCGACGAGACCATACGGCAGGCAACCTCCGACGGCGTGCCGTTCGCGGAATATCTCAATGATCGGGGCATGATCGCCGGGATCAAGGTCGACAAGGGCGCCAAGCCGCTGGCTGCGTTTCCGGGCGAGGTCGTGACGGAGGGGCTGGACGGCCTGCGCGACCGCCTGAAGGAGTACCACGGCCTGGGCGCGAAGTTCTCCAAGTGGCGTGCGGTCATCTACATCGGCGACGGGATTCCAACGGACTTCTGCCTCAGGGCCAACGCCCACGCGCTGGCGCGCTACGCCGCGCTTTGCCAGGAGAACGGCCTCGTGCCCATCGTCGAGCCGGAGGTCATCATGGACGGCGGTCACAGCATCCAGCGCTGCGCCGACGTCACCGCGAAGACTCTCGACATCGTGTTCGCGGAGCTGGCCGCGCACCGGGTGGCTCTGGAGGGCATGATACTGAAGCCGAACATGGTCATCTCCGGCACCGCGGCGCCGAACCGCGCGGGCCCGCAGGAGGTCGCCGAAGCGACGCTGAAAATCATGAAAGAGCACGTGCCCGCGGAAGTACCGGGCATCGCCTTCCTGTCCGGCGGCCAGACGGCGGAGGAGGCCACGGAGCACCTGAGCCTCATGAACCGCATGGGGCCGCTGCCCTGGGAGCTGTCGTTCTCTTACGGCCGCGCGTTGCAGGCCCCGGCACTCGCGGCCTGGCGCGGGCAGGAGGACCGGTTCGAGGCAGGGCAGGACGCGCTTCAAAAGCGGGCGAAGCTGAACAGCCTGGCGCACCAGGGCAAGTACGAGAGCGCCATGGAGGAAGCCGCCTGACGGCAATGCGCGCGGCCGGCCTCAACCAGCGGGCGCGGCCGGCCCTTCGTGCGCGTTCCGGAGGCGGGGAAGGCGAGTGAATGAATTCAGCTGACAATATCATCGAGATTCGCGGTCTCGACTATTCGCGCGGTCGGGTAGAGATCTTCAGCGGCCTCGACATCGACATCCCGCGCGGCAAGGTGACGGCAATCATGGGTCCCAGCGGCGTCGGCAAGACGACGCTGCTGCGCCTGATCACGCGCCAGCTGATCCCGGATCGGGGGCAGATCCTCGTCGATGGCCTCGACATTTCCAAGCTCAGCCTGGGGGAGCTGTTCGAGTTGCGCAAGCGCATGGGAATGATGTTCCAGAACGGCGCCCTGCTGACCGATTACAACGTCTTCGAGAACGTCGCCTTTCCGCTGCGGGAGCACACGAAGCTGCCCAATCGCCTGATCCGCCATATCGTGCTGACGAAGCTGCACGCCGTCGGACTCCGGGGTGCGGCCGACCTGATGCCGGCGCAGCTGTCCGGGGGGATGGCGCGCCGTGTCGCGCTGGCGCGCGCCATGGTGATGGATCCCGACATACTGATCTACGACGAGCCTTTCGTCGGTCTGGATCCGATTTCGATGGGCGTCATCGTGCGCCTCGTGCGCAGGATGAACGACACGCTGGGGATTTCCAGCATCCTCGTCAGCCACGATGTGCAGGAGATCTCGACGGTGGCGGATTGCAGCTATCTCGTCTCGCACGGCAAGATCGCCGCCTCCGGCAGCCCGGACGAGCTGCACAACACCAGTTCCGATCTGGTGAGACAGTTCATGCACGGCATGGCCGACGGACCGGTGGCCTTTCACTACGAAGCCCCCGATTACGCCGAGCAGCTACTCGGACGAGAAACCGAGTAGCGCCGCGTGCTCCGCGACCTGTACCTGGCTTTCAGGGAGTTCCTGCGCACTTTCGGTGCGCTGCAGATCTTCTTTCTGAAGCTGCTGCGGCACTCGCCGGTCGTCCTGTTCCGGCGCTTTCCGCTCGTGGTGCACCAGATACACAATGCCGGTGCACTGTCGCTGGTGATCATCATGACCTGTGCGCTGTTCGTCGGCGGCGTGCTGGGCTTGCAGGGCGTCTCGAATCTCTCCCGCTTCAATGCCGAGGATTCGGCGGGAACGCTGACGGCCCTGTCGCTGCTGAAGGAACTGGGCCCGGTCATCACGGCGCTGCTGTTCGCCGGCCGGGCCGGCACGGC
>CAZTAE010000212.1:0-3958 GCA_964611535.1 uncultured Woeseiaceae bacterium | reverse complement strand
CCTCGCGGCGGCCCCACAGGATGCCCATGTGCGGGCCGAAGAACTTGTAGGCGGAGGAGGCCAGAAAGTCGCAGCCGAGGTGCTGCACGTCCGTGGCGACGTGCGGTACCGACTGCACCGCATCGATGTACGTCCACGCGCCGGCCTCGCGCGCCTTCCGGGAGATCGTCGCTACGTCGTGGATCGTTCCGGTCAGATTGCTCGCGCCGCCCACGCAGACGAGGCGTGTCCTCTCCGACAGCAGGCCGTCGAGCGCAGCCAGGTCGAACTCGAAGGTCTCGAGGTCGAACGGCAGCCATTTCACTTTCAGGTCGAAATCCCGCGCCATCAGAACCCAGGGCGTCACGTTCGCATCGTGATCCATGCGCGACAGGATGATCTCGTCCCCGGCGCGAAGCACACGGCCGATCGAGCGCGAGACGTGGAACGTCAGCGTCGTCATGTTCTGGCCGAAGATGATCTCGTCGGCTGACGGCGCGTTGAGGAGGTCGGCCATCGCCGCGCGGGCATCCGCCACCACGGCATCCGCGCGCCCGGAAGTCCGGAAATAGCCGCCGAGATTGGCGTTGGCCTCCAGCAGGCACGCGTTCATCCGGTCCACGACGCTTTGCGGGACCTGCGTGCCGGCGGGATTGTCGAGATGGATGCGCGGGACGCCGTCGTCGCTCGCCGCGAGCGCCGGAAAGCGCGACCGGATTGTGCTGACGTCGTACAGGGCTGTTGCTGGCCTACTCCCGGCCGCCCCATTTCTCGCGGTGCGCGTCCTCCGCCCGCTGCCGCACGCGTGCATGACGGTTACTGAGGAGCAGCGATCCGGGCTCGCAGACCTGCGCCTTGATCAGCCCGAGATCGCTGGCGGCGTCAAAAAGGCTCGGATACCAGCGCTCCCACGCCGGCAGCAGCCGTTCGACTTGTTCGCGAAGGCTCATGCTGCAAATGTATACGAGCGGACCGGAGGAGACAATGACGAACAGCGCGATCCGGCAACTGGCCCCTGTCCCTTTGTCCGCTCTGACCCGCGAATCGGTGCCGGATAGGAACTAGTCCTCGAGCAGCCCGATGAGCAGCGCCGTGATGCCGACGATGCTGCCACCGAGGACGAAAAGGGTTGCGGACGGCAGCGAGTCGAGCGGCACGCTCCGCAGGTCGTCGGGCAGCGCCGTCGCGATCCTGCCCATCGCCAGCAACACCTCGCTTGCCGGCTTCGCCGCGATGAGCCCGCCGACGAGGACCGCAATCGGCAGCGTCCAGCGCCGCACCCGGAGGCGCCGTCTGACCCTCGAAACCACCCGATCGCTGAAGCCGTCGTCGGCGATCCGCTCGCTCGCGAAAAGCGCCTCGAGCTTCAGGTCGTCACTGTCCTTCATTCGATCAGCCATGTTGATGATCTTGGATGTCAAAGCGTTCCCTGATCTTTTCCTTGCCGCGAAAGATGATCGATTTCACCGTTCCGACGGGCAGGTTCGCCGCGATGCCTATCTCCCTGTGCGAAAGTCCGCAGGCATAGGACAGGATCATCACCGCGCGCTCCTCCTCGGTCAAGACGGCGAGGAAGCGGTCGAGATCGCCGATCTCGTCCGCAACCTGCGGCCGGGAGGTGGCCGGATCGGCCTCCTGCTGCACGGTTTGCAGTATCTCGCCGTACCGGTTCGACCGGCGCTTCGACTGCAGGAACGTCGTGTAGGCGACCTTCAACAGCCAGCCGATGAACGAGCCGCTGCCGGCATAGGTGTGCAGCCTGTCCCAGGCGTGCAGGAAGCTGTCCTGCGCGAGGTCGTCGGCGAGGTCCGGATCGCGCGTCAGCTTCCTCAGGAAGTTGCGCACCTGTGACTGGTGCCGCCGCACCAGCTCGCCGAAGGCTGTTGGATCCTGCCGGGCAACGACGCGGGCCACCAGGTCCCGGTCGTCGCGCCCTCCGTCGTACCCGTCCTCGTGCATGGCGGAGGTCAGTCGGTCCTTTCAGTGCCATTGAACCAGTGAATGACCAGGTAGGCGAGGCCGATGATGAACGGGAAGGCGCCGATCGCAAGAAACGGCCGGACCGCCTCCTCCTCACCCAGGATGAAACCGAAGGCGCCGCAACCGACACCGACGGCGAGCCAGATGAGGCCCAGCCGGAGATCCGCCTTCGGCGGCCGCTTGGGCTGGCCCAGGCTCTCGATGATCTCGGGCGTCAGCGCCTGGCCCTTCTCGAGCGCCGTGCGGATCGTCTGCTGGGTCGCGTTCCGCGCCTTGTAGCGGAAGTAGAACACCAGCGACAGCACGACCGCCACGGAGACGACCGCGGAGATCGGAATCATGTATTCGTTGATCATTAGCTACTCCTGACCGAGCGGGTATATGCCCTCACACAGCACAGATGCCCCCGCGGAGCGGTTTGGATGCAGTATCGCCCGGGCTTCAGCGCCGGGTCTTCCGCCAGGCCTCGAGCACCGACGCTTCCCGGTCCGGGCTCGGGCCGGCCCGCAGCTGCCCGGTCCGCTCGGCCGGCAGCGTTCGCCACCAGGCCAGGGTATCGCGCGCGGTCTCGCGGGTGGGGCGGTTCGTGAGACCCCGGGCAAAGGCTCGTTCGCCGCTGGTGAAGGCCAGTTTCGCCGCCCCGCCCGCGGGTGAGCTCCAGATGGGCAACTCGCTGCGGATGCCCTGCTCGTCCACGAAACCTGCGTCCATCCACACCGGGTGAAGACCGGCACCGGTCAGGGCCGTGCAGTCGTCGAGCAGGTCTCCCATCGTGAACGCGCCCGGCGGGGTGACCGTGTTGTAGGTGCCGGTAATGCGCCGCTCCAGGCAGCGGACCACGAACCGGGCCAGGTCGCGCACGTCGATGATCTGGATCGGGTCTTCGGGGGTGCCGGGCCACAGCATCTCGCCGCCGCGGTCCGCGCGGACCGGCCAGTAGGTGTAGCGATCCGTGTGGTCGCCCGGGCCGCAGATGTAGGTCGGCCGGAGCACCGTGAGGCGCTCGGCCCCGAACTCCTCGGCCGCCCGCTTCTCGCACAGGGCCTTCATCGGGCCGTAGGTCGGGCCGGTGATCTCCTCGACCGTCTCGTCTGGCATCGTCGCAAGCGGCGAGTCCTCGTCGTTGGCGACGGCGAAGCTCGCGTACACCGACACGGACGAGACGAAGAGGTACTGGGACGCCTGCCCGGCGAGCAGGCGCGCGGAATCGGCGACGTGCCGCGGCACGTAGCCGGAATTGTCGATTACGGCGTCCCACTCGTGCCCTTTCAGCGCGTCGAGCTGGCCGTCGCGGTCGCCGACGTAGCGTCGGAGATCCGGGAAAAGCTCGTCGTTGCTGCGGCCGCGGTTAAAGAGACTGACCGCGTGGCCCCGGCGCAGCGCCTCGCGCACCATGTGCGGGCCGATGAAGCCGGTGCCGCCCAGAACGAGTATCCGGACCGGGTCCGCCTCTTCTTTTGACCGGAGCGGCGCCGCCGACGCTCGCGACATGCCGCTCGTCACGGACGCCGCCGCACCCAGCAGGCCCGCCTGCATGATCCTTCGTCGCTGTCTGTTCAACCCGCCTCCATCACCGCCGCCGACACCGGTCCGCAGTATCGCCCGCCTCCGGCGCGTCTACAAATAGCGATAACGCAGGAAGTCCTGCGGCACGTGGTCGCTTGTGGCAGGCGGCGCGATCAGCGGTAGCGGGACATCACGCTGGCGAGCACGTCCTTGCCCGGGTTCAGCTCCTCGTAGGGGATTTTCGAGAGCGAGCGGTCGACGCTCCCGGAAAGATCGTGCATGTCGCCCATCTCCTCGTCTATGTAAAGGAGTCCGGTGATGATCTCGCCGGCGTTGACGCTGGCGCGCAGGAACGAGAACGCGGCCGCGCGGCTCGTCGGGTCGTAATTCTGGTCCGCCTTGCGGAACACGATGCGGCTGCCGTCGTGCAGCTGCACGGGCATCGCCTCGCCTTCCTCGTAGGCCGTCCTGATCTCCTCGGCCGGCGGCACGA
>CAZTAE010000211.1:0-3960 GCA_964611535.1 uncultured Woeseiaceae bacterium | reverse complement strand
CGGCGTGACGACGGACCAGCCGGACGAGTGGACGTTCCGGCGCGGCGACGAGCAATTGACGCTCGAGCAGTGGGACGAGTTCATCGTCTCGAGCGGCGTGCAGGCCGAGCGAGCGGCGGTCGAGGAGGCCGAGGTGGTCTTCGTCGGCTACGGAATCCAGGCGCCGGAATACGAGTGGGACGACTTCAAGGGCCGGGACCTGCGCGGCAAGGTGCTCCTGATCCTCAACAACGACCCGTCCTGGGATCCGGACCTGTTCGGCGGCGAGACGCGCCTCTGGTACGGGCGCTGGGACTACAAGTACCTGAGCGCCGCGCGCCAGGGCGCCGTCGGCGCGATCATCATCCATACGCCGGAGTCGGCGGGCTACCCGTTCCAGGTCGTGCAGACGTCCTGGACCGGCGAGCAGTTCGAGCTGCCGGCGGGTGACGAGCCGCGCAACCAGGCCAACGGCTGGGTGACCGAGGACTCCGCGCGCGCGCTCATCGCGATGGCCGGTCACGACCTGGATGAGCTGCGGGTTGCGGCGGACAATCGCGATTTCGAGCCGGTGCCGCTCGGCATCACGACGTCGATCGAGCTCGACGTGGCGCTCGATCGCGTATCGACGGCGAACGTTCTCGGTCTCATCCCGGGCAGCGATCCGGACCTGCGCGACGAGGCCGTCATCTACACCGCCCATCACGACCACCTGGGGATAGGCACACCGAACGAAGAGGGTGACGCGATCTACAACGGCGCGATGGACAACGCGTCGGGCGTGGCGCAGGTGCTGGCGATAGCAAAGGCGCTGCTGGCGCTGCCGGAGGCGCCGCGGCGTTCGACGCTGGTCGCGCTGGTCGGGGCCGAGGAGCAGGGTCTGCTCGGGTCGAAGTACTACGCGGCCAATCCCACGTTCGCACCCGGCAAGATCGCCGCCAACCTGAACTACGACGGCGGCAACATCTGGGGGCACACCCACGACGTGACGTTCATCGGGCTCGGCAAGTCGTCGATCGATGCGATCGTCGAGGCCGTCGCCGCGGAACAGGGCAGGGCGGTGAAGCCCGACCAGTTTCCCGATCGCGGCTATTTCTACCGCTCCGACCAGTTCAGCTTCGCGAAGATCGGCGTGCCGGCGATGTACCTCGATACCGGCACCGAGTTCGTCGACCGTCCGCCGGAGTGGGGCAAGGCGCAGATCAACCACTACACGGACGTCAACTACCATCAGCCGAGCGACGAGTACGACGACTCCTGGAACTTCGACGGCATGGTGGCCGATGCGCTGCTCGGCTACTGGACCGGCCTCGCGATCGCCAACGCGGACGAGATGCCGCAGTGGAACGAGGGCGACGAGTTCGAGGCGGCGCGGCTGGAAGCGCTCGGTGCTCTGGGCCAGGACTGACTGGCCTGTTCACGCGCGTTCCGCGCGCACCGCGACGACGTACAGGACGAGCCCGGCAAGCAGCAGCGTGCCGGTGACGGCCCAGGAGCGGGCGGTCGACTGCATCGCGATCCAGACGCAGAGCACCAGCGCAATCGCCGGGATCGCATAGCCGCCCTTCAGCCGGAAGGCTCTCGCGCGCGCCTCCGCATCGGCGCTCCGCCGGATCACCGGGAGCGCGCCGATGCAGAGCACGTAGACGATCAGCCGCGTCAGCGAGCTGGCAGCCGCGAGCCATGCGAAGGAGCCGCTCAGGGCGAAAGCGATCGACAGCACGCCGAAGAACAGGATGGAGTTGCCGGGCGTCGCGTACTTCCGGTGCACCGTGGCGAACCATTGCGGCAGCAGGCGCTCTCTGGCGAGCGCGAACGTCAGCCGCGGCACCGTGATCATCGTGCTGGCGAGATTTCCCCCGATCGAGAAAATCGCGGTGATGCCGATCACGAGGGCGCCGGCCGGCCCCGCGAGCTCCCTCCCGACGTCGGCAAGCGTGCTGCCTTCGCTGCCCGCCTCCGGCAGCACGGCGACGTAGACGAGGACGATCAGGAAGTACAGAAGCGCGGTCGCGACGATCGTGCCGACCAGGGCGCGCGGCAGGTTGCGGCGCGGCCGCGCCGTTTCGCCCGCCGTGATCGTTGCCGCCTCGAAGCCGACGAAGGCGTAGATCAGGAGCAACATCGTGCCGCCGGGGTTCTCGACCGTGGGCAGGTCGGCGGGCAGGAAGGTGCCTGCCGTCACGTAGGGGAGTCCGAGGAGCACCAGCAGCACGAGCGGCAACAGCTTGAACAGCGTGAAGAGGCCCACGGTCCGCACGCCGTCCCTGACGCCCAGGTAGTTGGCGAGCGTGAGCATCGCCCCCACCAGCACGATCAGCAGCGCCCGCGGGCCCGCTCCGCCCAGCGCTGGCCAGATCGCGGCCGCGTACAGCGCCATGGCGTTGCTGTTGGCGGCGAAGGCGGTCATGCGGCTCAGGAACAGGATCCAGCCGGTGCTGAAGCCCACCAGCGATCCGAAAGCCGCGGACGTGTACAGCACCGGACCGCCGGAGCCGCGGAAGTAGCTGGCGAGCTCCGCGTAAGTCAGCACCACCGTGATGATGAGCAGGCCGCCCGCCAGGAACAGCCAGGGACTCAAGAGCCCGGCGGCGGCGGCGACTTCGGCGGGCAGGGCGAAGATGCCGGCGCCGATCATCGAGTTGAGCGCGATCAGGGCGACACCGAGGAGGCCGATGCCGCGGAGGAGCGTCCCGCTGCCGGCGCTGCCGGCCGGGATCACGGCTGTCCCCGCCCGGTCGGTCGCGGCCGGCCCGCCGGCGCGCCAGAGGGGCCCTGCCGCGGGTCCGGCGCCGGGCGCGGTTGCGCCCGGGATGTCGAAGTGCCGCACAAGGTCACGTTTTTATTTCACTTTTTGCCCGCGCTGTGGACATGCAGGCGGAATCGGGAATAATCCGCCTTTCCCCGCACCGCTCACGACGGGATCATAATGACAGCAAAGCCGCTCCGGGGCATTGCCGTGCTGTTGCTCGCAGCCGGCTGCAACAACGACCAGGCCGCGCCACCGATGCTCGAGAAGATACCCGAAAAACTGGAAATTCACGGCGATGTCCGGGTCGACCCCTATTACTGGCTGAACGATCGGGACAATCCCGCCGTCATCGCCTGGCTCGAGGCCGAGAACGAGTACGCGCAACGCATGATCGCCCCGATGGAGGGCCTGAAGCGTCGGCTCGTCGAGGAGATGAAGGCGCGCATCAAGCCGGACGAAAAGTCCGTGCCGTACCGCGACGGCGACTACTGGTACTACTACCGCTACGAGCCGGACAGCGAGTACCCGATCTATTGCCGCCGCAAGGGCTCCCTGGATGCCGACGAGGAGATCCTGCTCGACGTCAACGTCCTGGCCGAGGGCGAGGACTACTACTCGGTGAAGGGCTTCTCCGTCAGCCCCGATCACCGCAGGGCCGTGTTCGGCGTGGACACGGTCGGCCGCCGCTTCTACACGCTCCACTTCCTCGATCTCGACACGGGTGAGCTTTCGCCGCGCACGATCCCGGACGTGGCGGGCGACAGCGAATGGGCGGGCGACAGCGAAACGCTGTTCTACGTCAGGCAGGACCCCGAGACGCTCAGGTGGCATCAGGTGTTCCGTCACGACCCGGGTTCCACGGACGATGTGCTCGTCTACCAGGAAGACAGCGAGACGAATTCCCTGTACCTGGAGAAATCCCTGAGCGGCAAATACATCTTCCTGACCAGCGCCGAGACGGTCTCGACGGAGGTGCGTTATCTGCCTGCTGACGATCCGACTGCGGCGCCCGTGGTCTTCCTGCCGCGGGAAGCCCGGCACGAGTATTACGTGACCGACGGCGGCGATCGCTTCTACATTCTCAGCAACGCCGGCGCGATCAACTTCCAGGTGCTCGAGGCGCCGCTCGACGACACTTCGAGAGCGGTCTGGCGCCCGGTCGTGCCCCACCGGGACGACGTGCTGGTGGAGGGATTCGACGTCTTCAGGTCGCACCTCGTCATCGAGAG
>CAZTAE010000210.1:0-3991 GCA_964611535.1 uncultured Woeseiaceae bacterium | reverse complement strand
CCTTCCAGACGTAGTGCGGGCGATGCTCGGGAACCAGCGTCACGCCGTGCACGGCTTGCTCTCCCATGCGCGCGCTCAGCCGTTCCATCAGATGCGTAATGGATGCGTGTCCGCGTGCCCGGGTACCGTCGAAATTCAGTCTTTCGGTTACCGCCTGCAGCGGCTGGGTACGGCCGGCCTGCAGGCGGATGAGAATGACCGGCGCGGGCAGCGTCAGGCGTTCGAAGCGGAGGGCGAGCAGCTCGAACCACTGCTCGACGCTTCGGCCCGCCTGCAGGCAGCCGAGCGTCAGGTGCGTCGCCTCTCCCCGCAAATGAAAGAAACTGAAGCGCACGTGCTGTGCCGCGAGCTGACGGGTCGTCAGGAAGCGCTCCAGGCGCGAGAGCAATTGCCGGCAGGCCTCGAGCAGCAGCTCGCTGTCGCTTTGCTCCTCGATCAGCTCGTAGTCCTCGGCATAGCGCTCGGGCGGCCGGTAATTCCTGCGCGGATCCGGCAGGCGGCCGAGCGCTCTGTCGAGTTCCCGCAGGCGGATGGTTCCGAAACGTCTGGCGAAACCCTGCCTCGGCAGACGCAGGCAGTCGCCGATGCAGCAGATGCCCATGCCTTTCAACGATTCACGGATGTCGTCCGGCCACCCGAGGTAGCGCAACGGCAGCGGGCCCAAGGCTCCTGCGAGTCGGTTCATGCTTTTGATCGAGACACTTTCGCCGGCCCTGGCCAGCCAGGCGGCAGCCAGCGGCGTGGGCGCCACGGCAACGGAGCTCGCGCAGCCCTGCCGGAGGAGTTCCTTCCGGATTCGTTCCTGCAAAACCTCGATGCCGCCGAAGAGTCTGAGGCTGCCGGCGATTTCCAGCAGCAATGCCTCGGGAGGCTCGATACTCACTTTCGAGGTGAAGCGTTCCGCCCAGGCAGCCAGCTGTCTGAGCCGCTTGTGTTCCTTTCGCGGATTGCGCTCCTCGAGCTTGAGCGTCGGCGCCAGTGCCAGCGCGGCGTTGATCGACAGTCCGGGAAAGATGCCCTCCTGTTCCGCCTGCAGGTTCACGAGCAGCACGCGGCGTATGCCCTGCCGGTCCTCGAAGACGGCTTGCGGCGCCGTCCTGTCGCCGAGATTCAGGGCATCGAGCGGCAGGGAAGGCAGGTGGATGCACAGCCACAACTGCCGGGCGGGGACTGCTTCATCGCGGGATCCGGCTCGCGCGGGCGTTGCCAGCGACAGCGATTGCTGCGCCGGGGTCTTCGCCGTATCGGCGGATGACCGCGGCTTTCCGGCGGAGGGAGTCGGGGCGGCTTCCCGCCCCGCGGCGGGCCATTTCTCCCGGGGCGCCATGATTAGGGCCTGTTAACACTTACCCGGTCGCCGCGGTGACGGCCATTTTTTCGCAAGGCACGGATGAGGTCGGGAATACGGACCGGCCGGCCGCCGCGGCTTTTCAGGATGCGGATATCCGTCCCCCGCTCGCCGGCAACGAGCTCGATGCGCAAGGCGGCCGCGGAGGTTTGCGACAGCGCTGCCCGCGGGCGAAAGGCGACCGCCCAGCTCCCGCCCGTCTCGGCAGCAAGCTGCAGACGGCGACTCGCGGTATCGTCCATGGCCGCCGGCCACAGGAGCACGGCCGCGCAGTTTCCGGATGCGAGCGCCTGCTCGGCGGCCCACAACACCTCGTTATCCTGCCGGGGGTACATGACCAGAATGCGCGAAAGCCGGAGGCCCCACTGCAAAAGCGCCGGCGGGTAAGGCTGGAAAGGCGGAGCGATCCAGGCGATCCAGCCGGTTTCTCCGTCGTCGTGGCCCGGGTTGCTCAAGCGGGCCAGCGCAGGCATCAGCAGCTCGAGCTCCCCCGTACCATGATCCCGCAACAGGATTTCCGTCAGGGCATGCTGCGGCCAGCCGCCGCCGGGCAGATGCCGGTCGAGCGCGGGGTATCCGCTGGCGAGTCCTTCGGGTTCCCGGTCACCAGCCTGCCGGTTTCCCCGCCAGATACCCGGGTTCTGCAACAGGTTCTCGAGTGCGTTATTCACGTGCGCCACGGGTCCCGCAGTCAGTGCAGCGGTATGCCGTCACGGATGACTCCGACGACCACGCCCTCGATGACCATCGTTTTCGACTTGAGATCGACCTGTATCGGCTCGAAGTCCTCGTTCTCCGGCAACAGCCACACGAGCGCGCCATCCTGGCGGTAGCGCTTGACCGTGACTTCGTCCTCGACCCTGGCCACCACGATCTGGCGGCTGCGGACTTCGGGCGTGCGGTAGACCGCCACGAGATCGCCATGCAGGATGCCGGCGTTCTTCATGCTCATGCCTTCGACCCGCAGCAGGTAATGCGGCTTCGGTTTGAAGAGCGCCGGGTCGATCCGGTAATGCGTCTCGATATGCTCTTCCGCCAGTATCGGACTGCCGGCGGCGACCCGACCGACGAGCGGCAGGCCGAGCTGTTCGCGCAGCGAGTCCTTGAGCTGTATTCCTCTCGAGGTGCCGGGGATGAGCTCCAGCACCCCCTTGCGCTGCAGGGCCCGCAAGTGCTCCTCGGCAGCATTGGCGGACCGGAACCCGAGCTCGGCGGCGATCTCCGCGCGCGTGGGCGGCATGCCGGACTCGGCGATAAAGTCCTGAATCATCGTTAATATTTGTTTTTGCCGGGGAGTCAGCTGGGCCATGTCGAGGCTCCTGTACGAAAGAACAGTATCTGTCAGTATATACAGCCCGGCCGATTCGTCAACATCGGCGTCACCCGCGCCGAACCCCGCTCCCGGCTTTTCCGTCCCGGCTCACCCGACCCGCTGCCTCGCGACTGCGCACCGGGAGACCCCGGCGACGATGAGCGGCGGGTTCCCGTGCCGGCTCGTGGGGAAGGCGTTCCGATCCGCCATCGAACACGCGGATCATCCGCAATCAGGTACTGCTCTCCAGGCACGAACTTGCCGGCGACACCTGAAAGATCGTGCTCGCCTCCGTTACGGGTCGTCGAAGAAACCCTCCTGTCCATCCGGCTCGTCGAAACGAGACTCGACGACCCGGACCCCTCATTAAGCCGCCGATCCCTGTCGCGGATACACGACAGAAGGGCAATTAAAACGCTGCAGATCATTGAAGCCACAGTCCGTTTAGGAAATAATGCGCGGGCCGTTTATTCCAACAGAGGAAAACTGGATGATGACTAAGAATGTACTGAAAGTGAGCGCACTTGTGCTCGTCCTCGGTATTGCGGGGGGATGTGCCGCCAACCAGGAGACACTCGACCGAGTACAGGCCACCGCGGACGGTGCAGCAAGAGATGCGGCAGCAGCTCAGTCCGCAGCCGAAGCGGCACGTGCGGCAGCAGACAGTGCGGCACAGGCGGCAAGAAATGCGCAAGCCACCGCGGACGAGGCCCTGTCGGCGGCGGAGGAAGCGCAGTCTTGTTGTGACGCGAACCGCGACCGCCTGGAGCGCATGTTCCAGAGGTCGATGTCCAAGTAGCGCGAGACTACGACGTTTTACTCAGACGCCGCGCTGGTCGCGGCGTTTTTTATCGTCTTTCCCACCGTCGCCGGAATGCCGTCGGCACGTTCGAGCAGGCGTTCCGCGGAGTCCCAGTCGAGCTCGCCCGGCCGCGTGCTGGTCGCCTCGACGAACTGAACCGTCAACGCCGTGAGGCTGTTCCGCGCAGGCGGCAGGAAGGCCTCCTCCGCACCGGCCGGGGCCGGTTCGACTACGGTCATCCCGTCGGCCTCCTCGTCGACGGCGACCGGCGCCTCGTCCAGCGCGCGATGCGCTTCCATCACCAGGTTCTCGCCTTCCCATCCCACCTTCACCGGCTCGTTGAGGATGCGTACCGACGTCTCGACGTCGAGCTTGTCGAACAGGAACTCGATGTCCTCCGGAAACATGCGGATGCAGCCGTGGGTCACGCGCATGCCGACGCCTGCGGGCCGGTTCGTGCCGTGGATCAGGTAACCGGGCAGGCCCAGGCGCATGGCGTGCTTGCCGAGCGGATTGTCCGGGCCGGGCG
>CAZTAE010000209.1:0-3996 GCA_964611535.1 uncultured Woeseiaceae bacterium | reverse complement strand
GCGCACCGCGACCGGTATCATGCGTGGCAGCATCAGGAGCCCCGCCCGCAGTGAGCTCGATACACGACACCCTCGGCACCGTCTTCGGCCTCAAGGAATTTCGCCCCCACCAGCAGGCGATCATCGAGGACCTCGTCAATGGCCGCGACGCCTTCGTGCTGATGCCGACGGGCGGCGGCAAGTCCCTGTGCTATCAGATGGCCGCGCTGCACCGGCCCGGCGTCGGCCTCGTCGTCTCGCCCCTGATCTCGCTCATGAAGGACCAGGTCGATGCGCTGACGGCGAACGGCGTGCGCGCCGCATTCTACAACTCGACGCTGGATGCGCGGGAGGCAGGCGACGTGCTGCGGCGCCTGGACGACGGCGAGCTCGACCTCCTGTACGTCGCCCCGGAACGCCTGACGAACCCCGGATTCCTCGCGCGCCTCGGCAGGCATCCGGTGGCGCTGATGGCCGTCGACGAGGCCCACTGCGTCTCGCAATGGGGCCACGACTTCCGCCCCGAATACGCCGAACTGGGCGCGCTGCGCGAGCACTTCCCGGACGTGCCGCTGATCGCGCTGACGGCGACGGCCGACCCGCAGACGCGCGAGGACATCGTGCGGGTGCTCGGCCTCGGCAATGCCGCGCGGCACGTGACCAGCTTCGATCGCCCCAACATCCGCTACCTGGTGCTGGAGAAGAACCGCCCGCAGGAGCAGCTCGCCCGCTTCCTGGCAACGCGCGAGGGCGAGTCCGGCATCGTCTACGCCCTCTCCCGCCGGCGCGTCGAGGAGATCGCGGCCGCGCTCGAAGGGCGGGGTCTGGCGGCCGCGCCCTACCACGCCGGGCTGGCCGCGGCACGCCGCCGCGACGTGCAGGAGAAATTCCTCCGCGACGACGTCCAGGTGGTGGTCGCGACCGTCGCATTCGGCATGGGCATCGACAAGTCGAACGTCCGCTTCGTCGTGCACTACGACATGCCGAAGCACATCGAGGGCTACTACCAGGAGACGGGCCGCGCCGGCCGCGACGGCCTGCCGTCGACGGCGCTCCTGCTGTACGGCCTGCAGGACGTCGTGATGGCCAGGAAGCTGCTCGAGAACACGCACAACGAGGAGCAGCGGCGCATCGAATCGCACAAGCTGCAGGCGATGGTGGCGTTTGCCGAGAGCCTCACCTGTCGCCGGCGCGTCCTGCTCGGCTACTTCGGCCAGGAGCTCCTCGACGACTGCGGCAACTGCGACGTCTGCATCGAGCCGCCGGAGCGCTTTGATGCCACCGTCGATGCACAGAAGGCGCTGTCCTGCGTGTACCGCGTCGGCGAACGCTTCGGTATGCGGCACGTCATCGACGTCCTGTGCGGCGCGGACAACGAGCGCATCCGCAGGCTCGGTCACCAGCGCCTGTCGACGTACGGCATCGGCGCCGACACGTCGCAGGCGGAATGGACGTCGATCATCCGCCAACTCATCCATCGCGGTTACCTGACGCAGGACATCGGCAACTACTCGGTGCTGAAGCTGAACGGCCGCGCCCGGCCACTGCTCAAGGGCGAGGAACAGCTGGTCCTCGCGCGGCCGCGCATGAAGGCAGCACCCCTGAAGCGACCGAAGACGAAGGGTGCGCGGGCGCGTGACGAGTCGCCGCTGACCGGCGGCGATGCGGCGCTGTTCGAAACCCTGCGCGCTTTGCGCAAGCGACTGGCGACCGAGCAGAACGTGCCGCCGTACGTGGTATTCAGCGACGCGACGCTCCTGGAAATGAGCCGCCGACGGCCGCGTGACGAGACGGAGCTGACGGACATCAGCGGCGTCGGCGACGTGAAGCTCGCCCGCTACGGCAAGGACTTCCTCGCTGCCATCGCGGATCACGCGGTGGACACCGGTGAAGCAGAGAGGGCATGACATGAGCATCATTCCTTCGGCAGCGCTCGTCAGGCTGCTGCTGACGCTTGCCGGCTGGAAGATGAGGTCAGCCGCTACGTGAGCGGGCTTCAGCAACATTAGAAGAAGAAACGGCGCGCGCCGCACTGCAATCGGAGCCGCCGGCGGAGTGGCATTCCGCTCCGACCGCGGAGACTGCGGCGCACGAAGGCCTTCGATTCGCTAGAATGGGCAGCGACGGCCTGGTCCGGCGGCAGACGGGCCGGCGGATACGGCTCCGGCGCCGGCACTCGATCCGGCCGCGCCCTTCAGTTTGCGCGATCGCCCCGCCGCGCCACAGGCGGGACGCGCGGTTATCCCCTACAGCGAAAGCCAGGCTTCTGCCGCCGACTGCGGAAGACAGCGCTCCCCGGCTCCCGAGCCGGCAGCCAACCGGTGCAATGGCTTTCAGCTTCCTGGTAGAAGGAGGAGGACAGATGGCGAGCACACTGGATTCGCGGGCACTGCAGCAGCTGGATGCCTGGTGGCGCGCGGCCAACTATCTCTCGGTCGGCCAGATCTACCTGCTGGACAACCCGCTGCTCCGCGAGCCGCTCCAGTCGCGGCACGTCAAGCCGCGCCTGCTCGGCCACTGGGGCACGACGCCGGGGCTCAACTTCGTCTACGCACACCTGAACCGCCTGATCCTGGAGAGGGATCTCGACGTACTGAACGTCACCGGTCCCGGCCACGGCGGCCCCGCTCTCGTCGCCTGCACCTGGCTCGAGGGCACCTACAGCGACCTCTACCCGAACGTGTCGCAGGACGTCGAGGGCATGGCGCGCCTGTTCAAGCAATTTTCCTTCCCCGGGGGCATCCCCAGCCACTGCGCGCCGGAGGTCCCGGGCTCGATCAACGAGGGTGGCGAGCTGGGCTATTCGCTGGCGCACGCCTACGGTGCGGCCATGGACAACCCGAACCTGCTGGTTGCCTGCACGATCGGCGACGGCGAAGCGGAAACGGGCGCGCTCGCCACCAGCTGGCACTCCAACAAGTTCATGAACCCGGTCCGGGACGGCGCCGTGCTGCCGATTCTGCACCTGAACGGCTGGAAGATCGCCAACCCGACGTTCCTCGCCCGCATCCCGCACGAGGAACTGGTGCAACTCCTGAACGGCTACGGTTACGAGCCGCGTTTCGTCGAGGGCGAGGAGCCGGAGGCGATGCACCGGCGGATGGCCGAGGTGCTCGACGAGGTCGTGGAGGAGATCGGCGGCATTCAATCCGAAGCCAGGGCCTCGGGCTTTCAGGGGCGGCCGCGCTGGCCGATGATCGTCCTGCGCTCCCCGAAAGGCTGGACCGGGCCGGAGAACATCGACGGCAAGCAGATCGAGGGCACGTGGCGTTCCCACCAGGTGCCGCTCGCGCAGATACACGAGAATCCGGATCACCTGGAGGCGCTCGGCGCGTGGATGAAGAGCTATCGGCCGGAAGAGCTGTTCGACGAGGACGGCTGTCCCGGCGAGCTCATCCGGGAACTGGCGCCCGCCGGTACACGCCGGATGGGCGCCACGCCTTACGCGAACGGCGGGCTCCTGCTCCGGCAGCTGCGCATGCCCGACTTCCGCAAGTACGCCATCGAGGTTGCAGAGCCGGGACGGACGCGGGCGGAAGCCACGCGCGTGCTCGGCGGCTACTTGCGCGACGTCATGCAGCGCAACGACAAATCCTCGAACTTCCGCGTGTTCGGCCCGGACGAAACGGCGTCGAACCGGCTGGACGCAATCTACGAGGCCAGCCCCAAGATGTCGACCGACGCCGCCGACCCGATGGACGAGCATCTCTCCGCGGACGGGCGCGTGCTCGAGGTGCTTTCGGAGCACCTGTGTCAGGGATGGCTCGAAGGCTACCTGCTCACCGGCCGCCACGGCTTCTTCTCCTGCTACGAAGCGTTCATTCACATCATCGACTCGATGTTCAACCAGCACGCGAAGTGGCTGAAGGTATGCCACGAGATCCACTGGCGCCGGTCCATCGCCTCGCTCAATTATCTTCTGAGCTCCCACGTCTGGCGCCAGGACCACAACGGCTTCAGCCACCAGGACCCCGGTTTCATCGATCACGTGATGAACAAGAAATCATCGATCATCCG
>CAZTAE010000208.1:0-3997 GCA_964611535.1 uncultured Woeseiaceae bacterium | reverse complement strand
GCTTTCTCCTGTCGGGCGAATACCGGCACACCGAATGCGTCGACGGCAAGGCGGTGACGGGCGGCTACACGCCCGGCGGTTATTTCATGCGGCCGGCCGGCGTCGTCAACGGCGGTCCGGGCGCCGGGACCGCCGAGGGTGCCGTCTGGCTGCTGCGGCGGCCCGCGCGCACGACGGTGACGAGGATGGACGGTTGCCCGCGACCGGCCGCCGAACCGGGTTGGTGACAGGAGCAGTCTCCGCGGTAGAAATTCGGGCAGTCCCGTCGGCTTCCGTCGTGCAGAGCGCTATCTGACGAAGCGCGTGATGCCGGCGCCGAGCTGCATCAGCTTCTGCAGCGTGGACGTCGGCACCGCCTGGATCTTCTCGTACCACTCGCTCGTCGTTTCGACGAACTGCAGCATGTTGCGGATGCGCTCTTTCGTGACTTCGTCGGTTTGCTCCTCCTGCGCCACATCCTCGGCGCACTTGCGAAGCATCGACAGGGTCGGGTTCAGCTCGCGTTGCTTGCGTTGCTCGATGATCACCCGGAACAGATCCCAGACGTCGTGCAGCGATTCGAAATAATCCCGCCGGTCCCCCAGCACGTGGGTCATCTTGACGAGGCCGTAGCTCTGCAGTTCGCGGATGCTGGTGCTCACGTTCGAACGGGCCACCGACAGCAGCTCGACGATCTCGTCAGCGCGCAACGGCCTTGGCGAGAGATAGAGGAGGGCCTGGATCTGTGCGACCGTGCGGTTGGTGCCCCAGCGCGTGCCCATCTCGCCCCAGTGCAGGACGTACTTCTCGACGGCCGGGGTCAGTTTCATTGGTTTCAACTATTTCTGTCGAAACTGAAATTAAAGGCCAGGCCCGCCGGCCAGTCAAGCGAACGTCCCCCTGCCGGGTTCAGGGCTTCCGGCAGAGGACGATGGCGCGCCGGGGCGCGGGCCAGCCCTCGACGGTCCGCGCCGGATCCCGGGGATCGAGCGCCCGGGCCAGCGACTCCCGGGGCATCCACTCCGTGGTGCGCTGCTCCTCCACCGTCGTCGCAGTCACGTCGACGAGCCGATGGGAGACGAAGCCGCACTCCTCGAGCCAGTCCGTGAGCTGCGGCAACGTCGGCAGGTGCCAGACGTTGCGCATGCGGGCGTAGCGTTCCGGCGTCCTCGACTCGCGCTCGTTACCGGGGAGGATCAGCGTCTCCAGCACCAGCTCGCCGCCCGCGGCGAGCGCCCCCCGCAGTTGCCGCAAATGCGCGAGCGGCGAGCGCCGATGATAGAGGACACCCATCGAAAAGACGGTGTCGAAACGGCCGGCGCCGGGGGGCAACTCCTCGAGCCGGAGCGGCAGGACGTGCACCGGTTCGGGCGGCAGCCAGTGCCGGATCGCGCAGAACTGGGCGAGGTAGAGCAGCATGGGCTCCACCCCCACGACCGCGCGCGCGCCGGCGCCGCGCATGCGCAGCGCGTAGTAGCCGTTGCCGCAGCCGACGTCCAGCACGAGGCGGCCGGTGAGCGGCGTCACGGCATGCTGCAGGCGTGCCCATTTGCGGTCGGAGCGCCATTCCGCGTCGATGACGATGTCGCCGACCCGGAACGGCCCCTTCCGCCAGGGCGCGAGTTGCAGCAGCGCCGGCCTGATCCTGTCGCGCTCCTCCGCGGAAAAGGCATCCGGGCCGACCGTGACCACGTCGCCGTCCAGCCGGGCCGGCGGCCGGTCGGAAGGCGGCAGCATGGCCAGCGCCTCGCGCCAGCGCGGCAGGTCGCCGTGCCCGGAATCGGCAAGCCGCTCGGCAAGCAGACCTTCGAGCGGCTCGCGCCAGCCGCCGAGTCCCGCGGCGTCGAGGTCCCGGAACAGCTCGTCGACGGCGATCACTAGCGGATGCCGACGACGGTCGCGAAGTTGAAGTGGCGGAGCAGCACGCCGGCATGGCGAAAGCCGGCATCGCGCAGGCGCCCCAGGTGCATGCTGACCGATTCCGGCACCAGCACGTTCTCGAGCGCGGCGCGCTTGCGCGCGATCTCGAGCTCGCTGTAGGCGTTGCGCCGCTTGTAGTCGAGATGCAGATCCACCAGCAGTTCCTCGACTTCCGGATCCTCGTCCACCACCTTTTCCGACAGGACGAACACGCCGCCGGCCAGCAGGCCCCCGGCAGCACGCCTGACCATGTCCCGCCGCGCGGCGACGGGCAGGAACTGCAGGGTGTAGTTCATCACGACCATCGAGGCGTCGACGATCTCGATCTCCCGGACGTCGCCCTCCACGACGGTGACCGCGGGGCCGTCCTCCCGGGCGTGCCGGCCCATGAGCCCGCGGCACCGCTCGACCATTGCCGGCGCGTTGTCGACGGCGATGATGCTGCAACCCGATTGCCTGACGTTGTGCTGCACGGCGAGGGTCGCCGCGCCCAGCGAGCAGCCGAGGTCGTAGCAGCGGGTCCCGGGCCGCATCGCGCGGGCCGCGAGCGCGCCGATGACGTCCAGCGAGGTGGCGTAGCCGGGGATGGATCGTCTGAGCATGTCGGGAAACACCCGCGCCACGCCCTCGTTGAACTCGAAAGGCGGGGGATCGCCGGCGCCCGACGCATAGAGGTCGTCTCTGGACATCGCTTGGCTCCGCAAGACGGGAGCGGCATTGTAATAGTCTCCGTGCGCTGCAGTCGCCGTCCCCTGCCGGCCCGCGCAGGTCGGGTACCCGGCGGCCTCCGGGTGCAGGGCGCGCTGCGACGCGAGGTCTTGCCGCAGCGGCTTCATCCGTGGACAATTTCGCCGCCGCGGCCCGATTCCCGGGCCTTGTCTACCGAACTCGAATGCTCACGGACCGATGTCAGGAACTGCACCGCGAACTCGGCATTCCCGCCGATTTCGCAAGCGGCCGCAAGTTGCCGCACTTCGCCGAGGCGACGGAGCTGGTCGAGGTCGGGCCGAACCTGCTCGGGCGCATGCAGCGGCTGACGCCGGCCGCGGCCGAGGCCTGGCAGCGGATGAAGGCGGCGGCGGCCGGAGACGACGTGATTCTGCTGATCGTCTCGGGGTTCCGGAGCCACGAGTACCAGGCGGAACTCATCCGCGCCAAGCTGGCCAAAGGCGAAGCGATCGACGAGATCCTGAAGGTCAACGCCCCGCCGGGCTACAGCCAGCACCACAGCGGCAGGGCGGTCGACGTGGCGACGCCCGGGCACCGGCCGCTCACGGAGGAGTTCGAGGCGTCGGAGGCGTTCCGGTGGCTGGGCGCCAACGCCGCGCGGTTCGGTTTTGCGATGACCTACCCGCGCGACAACGTCTGGGGCTTCGTCTACGAGCCCTGGCACTGGGCGCTGACGTCGTAGGAGGCCGGCCGGCGAGCGGGCCGGAGTCGTCCGCCGCACGGGGGGTTGCGCGGACGCGTGTAGCGCGCGGTTGAGCGGTTTTCGCTGTTGACAGTCAGGTGGGAGGATCAGACAATAGCCGGCTTGTGTCCGCGGAGGGGTACTCAAGCGGTCAACGAGGGCAGACTGTAAATCTGCTGGCTTAGCCTACGTAGGTTCGAATCCTACCCCCTCCACCAGGTCCCCGGGTGGAAGGTGCGGCGCAGGCGGCAGTATAGCAATATTTCGCAGGACTCCCTGTATTGGCAATCAGGTACAAGACAGGAGCGCGGAGGGGTCGAAGTCGAGCTCGAAGTTGAGCAATAGTCCGGTGTCGGGCGGTTTTCAGCACGGAAGACAAAACATCGGTTTGGTAACAACCCGGACAGTTCGGTCGGAGGCTGTCGGGTTTTCAGCGTGTCCGGCCGCCGGACGCGCCGCCGGGCTTCCGGCCCGGCAAGACAAGGTAATGAGGCGGGTGTAGTTCAATGGTAGAACCTCAGCCTTCCAAGCTGATGATGTGGGTTCGATTCCCATCACCCGCTCCAGGCGAAGGCAGTGCGGCTACCCTTACGGCGGTAGGCGAGATGCTTGCCCACATAGCTCAGGGGCAGAGCACTTCCTTGGTAAGGAAGAGGTCCCCGGTTCAAATCCGGGTGTGGGCTCCAG
>CAZTAE010000207.1:0-4018 GCA_964611535.1 uncultured Woeseiaceae bacterium | reverse complement strand
CGTCGCAAATAATCGACCATTCTCGCGGCGCCTCATCAAGTCTGGCGGCGTTGCGGCTCCTCGCAATAGCGGTGCTATTACTCGTCGCCGCGCCTTGCCAGCCACGAAAACTCGCTCGCGACAATGGTCGATTACTTGCGACGGAGTACACTAGGTGACCGCCATGACCCGAAAATTCCTCATCCTGCCCGTCCTGCTCCATGCGCTGGCGCTCGGCGGATGCGAGGCCGGCTACGAAGCGGACGACGCCGCGGCGCCTCCGGAAGAACCCTCTGACGCCCGGGACGCTGCCGGAGCCGGCGCGCCTGCCGCGGAGCCCGATGAAGCCCGGACGCCCGCCGCGGACTCGGATGAGGCTCCGCCACCTGCCGCGGCATCGGCGGATACCGGGAACGCCCCGGATGCCGGCACCTCGTCCGGCAAGCCGACGGCGCCGATCACGATCGACTACGACGTGATCGGCACACCTGTCGTCGGCCAGCCGGTCAGCATCAACCTGAACGTCAGGTCCTCCGCGGGGGACCGGCCGGTGACGCTGAACTACCGGATCAACGACGCCTCCAGCCTCGCCTTCCCGGAGGCTCAGGCGCGGCGTGTATCGCTGGGGACGCTGACCGGCGCGCAGCCTTCCAGCCAGCAGGTCACGGTGGTGCCGCAGCGCGAGGGACGGGCCTACCTGAACGTCTCCGCCGAGGTCGAGACCGCGGACGGCGTGCTGCTCAAATCGATCGCGATCCCGATCCAGGTCGGCACGACACCCGGCGGCTCCGAGCCGGACGGCGACGTCGTCCGCGACGCCGACGGCAACCCCGTCATCTCCCTCCCGGCCGACGACCGCTGAACCGCGGGAGCCGGGCGATTTTCCATAACGTCGGCCGGCGTTACGGGAAAAAATTCCCAACTTTTTGGCCGATTCGAGAGTTGCATCACAGACCGCCGGCCGCGATAAATCTATTGTTCGCCTCAACCTGCGAAGTCGCGATGACATCGATGGCGGCCTCGCGGAACCACAGCCAACGACAGCCCGCGCGAAGGAGCCGTCGCGGGCTGTTGCGCGCAGGACCGCGCGTCTGGGGTGTTGATGGATCGCGAACTCCGACAACAGATCAAGGATGTGATCGAGCGCTCCGGTGTGCATCACCGGGAGTTCATCAATCTCCTCAGGCGTATCGAAGAACAATACGACCAGAGTGAGCGCACGCTCGCGGAGTCGCTGAACTCCGGCGGGGACGCCGCCACCCCCGTGGAAGCCATTTTCGACAGCGTCACCGACGCGCTCCTGTCCGTGGGCTCGAACGGGGTCATTCGCAACTGCAACAAGGTCTGCTCCCGCTATTTCGGGCTGCCGAAGAATCTCCTGATCGGCGCCGGGATCTCCAGCATCCTGCCCTCGGCGAAAGAACAGCCGCTGGGCGAGTTCCTGCAGCCGTTCATGACCGACCTCGACAACACCCACGTCGATTTCTGCGGCGGTGAGGTCGACGCGGCTCGCGCGGATGGCGAAACCTTCATCGCGGAAATCCACGCCAGCGGCCTGTTCGCCGGCGACGACCAGGTCTTCGTCATCAGCCTGCGGGACGTCACGGAGCGCAAGGAGGCGGAAAAGGCGCTCAAGGAGAACGAGGAACGCTACCGGGCGCTGGTCGAGAACGCGCCGGAGGCCATCGTGGTGCTGGACGTCGACTCCGGCCGCTTCTGCGATGCCAACGACAACGCCTGCCAGCTGTTCAACCTCTCGCGCGCCCGGCTGCTGAACGTCGGGCCGCAGGCGCTGAGCCCGCGGATGCAGCCGGACGGACAGCCGTCATTCGGCGTGCGCCGCGGCCTCGTCGACAAGGCGCTGAACGGCGGGCACCCGACCTTCGAATGGCTGCACCAGGACTCGAACGGCAAGGAGTTCCCCTGCGAAGTGCGCTTCAGCCGGCTGCCCTCGAACGACCGCCGCCTGATCCGCGTCAGCATCACCGACATCAGCGAGCGCAAGCGGAACGAGGAGCTTGCGTTCGTGCAGAACCGGATCCTCGAGATGATCGCCTCCAGCGCACCGGCGAGCCGCACGCTGAAGTCGATCTGCCGCTCGGTCGAGAAGATCGGCGACGATATGCGCGCGGCGGTCATGCAGCTCGACGCCTCCGGCACGCATCTCAACCTGGCCGAGGCGCCCGCGCTGCCGGCGTCGTGGCAGTCGAGGCTCGCCAGCATCGACGTGGACGAGGCGGGCATCACCTGCGCGGCCGCGGCGCACCGCGGGCGGGAGAAGATCGCCGTGCGGCTGGCCGAGGACGGCGCCTGGACGGCCTTCCACGGCGGCGAGCCGCCGCAGGACGTGGGGGCGGCCTGGTCCTTCCCGGTGTTCGCCGACGCCGACCGCATCATCGGCACGCTCGACGTCTACCTTCGGGATGCCAGGCGCCCGACCACCGACGAGCTCGACAAGCTCGGACGCGTGGCCCGTCTCGCCGGCATCGCCATCAAGCGGCAGCAGGACGAGGAACAGCTGCGGAGCAGCGAGGAACGCTATCGCGGCCTGTTCGAGAACGTCGTCGACGGCGTCTACATCACCTCTCGCGAGGGCGACATCATCACGCTCAACCCGGCGCTGGTCGAGATGCTCGGCTACGACAGCGCCGAGGAGGTCAAGAACGCCGGCCGCACGCCGATGCTGTACGTCAATCCCGTCGACCGGGAGCGGGTATTCGCGCGCCTCGAGGCCCAGGGCTACGTGCGCAACTTCGAGTATCGCCTGCGCCGCAAGGACGGCCGCGAGATCGTGGTGCTCGAGAACTCGCGCGCGATCTACGACGAGAACGGCAAGGTCGTCGCGCACGAGGGCACGATCACCGACATCACCGAGCGCAAGATCGCCGAGACCCGCATCTTCGAGGAGAAGGAGCGGGCCCAGGTGACGCTGCAGTCGATCGGCGACGGCGTCATCACGACCGACGCCGAGGGACGCGTGGACTACATCAACCCCGTCGCGCAGGACCTGACCGGGCTGGAGATCCGCCACGCCCGCGGCAAGCAGATCGACGCCATCATGACGATCATCAACGAGCACACGCGCGCGAGCGTCGAGAATCCCGTGCTGCGCTGCCTGCGTGAGGGCCGCGTCATCTCGCTTGCCGAAAATTCCGTGTTGATGAACCCGCAGGGCAACGAGATCCCGATCCAGGACTCGGCGGCGCCGATCCGGGACCGCATCGGCAACATCATCGGCGCCGTGATGGTGTTCCACGACGTCAGCAAGGAGTCGCGCCTGTTCCGGCAGCTCTCGTACCAGGCTTCCCACGACGCCCTGACGGGGCTGATCAACCGGCGCGAGTTCGAGAACCGGCTCGGGACGGCGCTCGACACCGCCAACGGCGGCCGGCACAAGCATGCGCTGCTGTATCTCGATCTCGACCAGTTCAAGGTCGTGAACGACACCTTCGGGCATACCGCCGGCGACGAACTGTTGCGGCAGGTTTCCGAGCTCGTGCAGTCGAAGATCCGTTCCACCGACGTCCTCGCCCGCCTCGGCGGCGACGAGTTCGGCATCCTGCTCGAGCGCTGCAGCGAGGAGCGCGCGCTCGAGGTGGCCGAGGCCATACGCGGCGCGATCGAGGCCTACCGCTTCAGCTGGCAGGAATCCTACACGAGCATCCGTTGCTCCATCGGCGTCATCATGGTGACCCGGGAGAGCCCCAGCGTCGCCAGCGTCATGAGCTCGGCCGACGTCGCCTGCTACTCGGCCAAGGACATGGGGCGCAACCAGGTGCACCTCTACCAGGACAGCGATGCCTCGGTCCGGCACGAGGAAATGAAGTGGGTGTCCCGGATCACCAGCGCCGTGGAGGACGACCGGCTCGAGCTGTTCTACCAGCCGATCATCGGCATCGGCCGCATGAAGGACGACGCGCGCGGTCACTACGAGCTCCTGCTCAGGATGCGCGACGAGGACGGCGGGCTGGTCAATCCCGACCAGTTCATCCCGGCGGCGGAACGCTACAACCTGATGTCGATGCTCGACCGCTGGGTC
>CAZTAE010000206.1:0-4086 GCA_964611535.1 uncultured Woeseiaceae bacterium | reverse complement strand
GAGCGCCAGCTCGATGCGCGCGGCGGCAAGGTCTACGTCGATTACCTGCAGAACGGCCACGGCCGCCTGCTGGTCGCGCCCTACAGCGTCCGGCCCGTGCCGGGTGCGGCCGTCTCCATGCCGCTGCGCTGGAACCAGGTAACGTCGCGGCTCGACATGTTCAGGTACAACCTGCGCTCCGTGCCGGACCTGCTCGCGAAGCAGGAATCCGATCCCTTCGCGGCGATTCTCACCGAACGCGCCGACCTCAACAAAAGCCTTTCACTGCTGGCGGAGGTGCTGTCATGACGCATGTGATCGAGCACGCCTCGTCCGGCCGCGCCAAATGCCGCGGCTGCGGCGAAAAAATTGCCAAGGACGAGCTGCGCTTCGGCGAGCGGCAGCCGAACGCGTTCGGCGAAGGCGAGATGACGCTGTGGTTTCATGTGCCCTGCGCTGCCTACAAGCGTCCGGAGCCGTTCCTCGAACTCCTCGAGGGGGCTGACGCCGAGAACATTTCAACGGACGAACTGGGTGTCGCGCACTCACTCAGACCGACGGCCGAGTTCGGCATTGCGCACCGCCGCGTGCCGCGGATAGACAAGGTCGGCCGGGCGCCGACCGGTCGCGCGCGCTGCCGAAGCTGCCGCGAGCTCATCGAAAAGGACACCTGGCGCATCGGCCTCGTCTTTTTCGAGGAGTATCGCTTCGAGCCGTCGGGTTTCATTCACGCATCCTGTGCACAGGAGTACTTCAGTACCACGGACGTGCTGAACAGGATCCTCCACTTCAACCCGTCTCTCGAGCCCGCTGAACTCGATGCGATCGAGTCCGCGCTGCGACCGGACGCACCGTCCGCCTGATCCCGCGGACAGCCTGCCGTACTGGCAGATGGGGCCTGCTTCAACTAAACTGAAAATCTGTTCGTCCGGCGCCGTCAGTGGATGCCCCTGAAGCACATCGCAGAAGTGTGCAGAGAGCTCATGAAAACGATTCTGAAATGGTTACTGATCGCCATCGGCGGCGCACTCGGAATAGCGCTGCTGGGGGTGGCAACCGTGTTCGTCCTGATCGGCAGGGACCTCGACCGGACCTTCGATCGCCAGGCTTCGAGCGTCGACGTCCCAACGGACGAGGCCAGCATTACCGAAGGTGCACGGCTGGCCCGGCTGCGCGGCTGCTATGGCGGTTGCCACGGTGAGTCGACGGCCGGTGCAGTCTTCTTCGACGCGCCGGACGGCACCCGTGTGGTCGCGCCGGATCTCGGGCTCATGGCCCGAAACTACTCCACCGCGGAACTGGAACGCGTGATCCGACACGGCATTCGGCCGGACGGGACCAGCGTTCTGGTGGCCATGCCGTCGGCCATGCTCCACTCTCTCAGCGATCGCGACCTCGGCGCCATCATTGCGTTTCTCAGGAGTCAGCCGCCGGGCGACGAACCGTTGCCGGAGACGCGCGTGGGACCCCTGGCGCGACTGTTCCTTTTCGATTTCAAGCGGTCGCTCGGTACGATTCTTGCGGCTGAATACATCGAACAGAACAATTCACGAACAGCCCCGCTCGCCGACGATGCCGGCGCACCAGGCCGTTACCTCGCGATGACCGTCTGCAGCGAATGCCATGGCACTGATCTGCGTGGTGGACCCGATGAATTTGCGCCGACCCTTGCGGTGGTTACTGCCTATTCCCCCGAGAACTTCCGCAGACTGATGCGGGAAGGCATGCCGATCGGCGATCGCGAACTGGACCTGATGGCGCGGGTCGCGGTCTCCCGCTTTCAAAACTTCACGGATTCTGAAATCGACCGCCTGCACGAATATCTGCAGACGCTGGCGGCGACCGCACCGGATCCCTGACCCACCTGTCGTGATACCGGGCGGCGTGCTGTCAATGGCCCTTTGTTTGCCGTGCTGCCCGGATCGAATTCGCGGTCTGACCGAACAGTACCTTTCGGGCTTCCGCATCAGTCAGCTCGGAGCGCTTCCACTCACTGCCGACGTCCAGGCCGCGCCTGACGGCCGGTCGCTGCTTGATGGCGTCGTACCACCGCCGCAGGTTGACGAAACTGTCGAGGTTTGCGCCGAGCCGCTTGTACGACATCACCCAGGGAAACGCCGCCATGTCCGCTATCGAATAATCGCCAGCCAGATACGCGTGCTCGCCCAGCTGCGTATCCATGACGCACAGCAGGCGGTCGTATTCGTTCTGATAACGCTCGCGCGCGTACGGTACGGGTTCGGGAGCGTAGTTGACGAAATGGCTGAGCTGTCCCGCCATCGGTCCCAGTCCGGCCACCTGCCACATCAGCCACTGCAAGACTTCGTATCGCTCTCTTCGAGCCGTCGGCACGAACCGGCCGGTCTTCTCCGCGAGGAACATCAGGATAGCTCCGGATTCAAAGATGGAGATATCCTCGTCGTGGTCGACAATAGCCGGAATTCGGTTGTTGGGACTGATTTTCAGGAATTCCGGTGAGAACTGGTCGCCACGGCCGATATCCACCGGCACGACCTCGTACGACAATTCACACTCTTCGAGCATGACGGAAATTTTCTTGCCGTTCGGAGTCGGCCAGAAATACAAATCGATCATCGTTTCCTCCCGGATGTCCGTGTTAGATCGCCTCCGCAGGGAGGCCACGTGCCAACGGCAGTTCCGCGAAACCGTCGGGAGCAGTTCGCCAGAGAATACTGCAACGGCGAGGTCGTACCCAGAGTATCGCCTCGCCGTCTCGCCTGGGCGTGGAATTTCAGCAATTTCGCGCCATGGCACGAATCTGCGCGGTGGACCTGATGAATTTGCGCCGACTCTTGCGCGCTCACCGCGACTTTTGCCGAGCCGGCCGTTATGATCGCACCAGGTGTATTCAGGGGCCTCAACCGGCCCCACGCGCGAATTGCGCCGGATCGGCGCCGCGCCAACCGGGCGCTACGGAACGGGGCGCCGCGGCGCCGCCAGGGTGGAGTATGAAGAAGGGAAAGGTGGAGGAGATCGTCGCGCGGCTGCGACACGAGCTGCGGCGTGCGGAAGACGTCGATGTCGCCTCGCGGACGAAAGCGGAGGAGCTCCGCCGCGACGTGGAACGGCTCGGCGACACGCAGGACGCGGACGTCGAATCACTGCTCGATCGAGCGAAGGAGCTCGAGACGCAGTTCGCTGCCCGGCACCCGACGCTGGAACGCATTGCCCGTGAGCTCGCGGATGCAATTGCGAAGATGGGCGTCTGAATCAAAAGCCTGGCCGGACACTCGCAAGTGTCGTAGCGGTCAGGAATGCCATGTAGCCGATATAGGCGGCGAGCAGCAGCCCGCCTTCGATGCGGTTTACGCGGCCGGGACGGCCGAAGCCGTAGCCGATGATGAACAGCGAGAGGGTCAGCACGCTCATCAGCAGGACATCGCGCGTGAGCACTTCCGGTCCCACCGAGAGCGGTTCGATCGCCGCGGCAATGCCGACCACGGCCAGCGTGTTGAACAGGTTGGAGCCGATGACGTTGCCGAGCACGATGTCGTACTCCCCTTTCCTGGCCGCCGCAATGCCCGAGGCGAGCTCGGGCAGCGAGGTGCCGATCGCAATGACGGTCAGGCCGATGACCAGGTCGTCGACGCCCAGCGTCTGCGCCACCTCGACCGCGCCCCATACCAGCACCCGCGAGCTGACGATCAGCAGGACGAGGCCGGTCGCGAGGTACAGCAGCGCCGTGCGCCGCGACATCAGCTTGTCCGCGATGACCTCCTCGACCTCCCTGCCGAAGCGGCTCGGGCGCCTCTGCAGACCCTGGGCGATCGTCCGACCGAGCAGCACGACGAACAGGACAAGGAGCAACCAGGCTTCGCCGCGCGTCAGCTCGCCGTCCCACAGTTGCGCCCCCGCCAGCGCCGTGACGGCCGTGAGGAGCGGCAGCTTGCGGCGCAAGAGCTCGGAGCCGAAGGCGATCGGGCTGACGAGGGCAGCGCATCCCAGGACCAGGGCGATGTTGGCGATGTTGGAGCCGTAGGCGTTACCGAGCGCCACGCCGGGATTTCCCTGCGCGGCGGCGAACCCCGACACCATCATCTCCGGCGCCGAGGTGCCGAAGCCGATGATGACCATGCCGATCAGCAG
>CAZTAE010000205.1:0-4157 GCA_964611535.1 uncultured Woeseiaceae bacterium | reverse complement strand
AGGACCACCAGGTCGGCGTCGCGCGCGGGCCCGCTGCCGTTCACCCGCAGTGCTCCCTGCAGCACGACGACCGCCGCCGTCCAGCCGTCCGGGACCGCGAACGCCAGCTGCCCACCCCGATTCAGCCGCAGGTCCCAGACGTTCATCGGCGTGAAGCTCCGGGCGGGCCCTTTGCGCCCCTGCCAGTCGCCGGCGATGACACGCAGCAGGCCCGCGTCGCCGTCGAGCTCGAGCGCGGGTATGTCCGCATCGACGATCGGCTGGTAATGCGGGGGCGTCATCTTGTGCCGGGCCGGCAGGTTCACCCACAGCTGCACGACTTCGAACGGACCGCCCCGCTGCGTGAAATCTCTCGAGTGAAACTCCTCGTGCAGCAGTCCCGCGCCGGCGGTCATCCACTGCACGTCGCCGGGGCCGATCTTGCCGCCGCCGCCGGCCGAGTCGCGATGTTCCACTTCGCCCTGATAGACGATCGTCACCGTCTCGAAGCCGCGATGCGGATGCTGGCCGACGCCGCGCGGTTGTCGTGCCGGCGTGAACTCGCGCGGCCCGCCGTAGTCGAGCAACAGGAAAGGGCTCAGTTCCGCCCCGTGGGTCTGGTAGGAAAAGAGCGTGCGCACGGGGAAGCCGTCGCCGACCCAGTGCTGACCGGGCGCGCTCTCGACCCGGACGACCTGCTTGCTGTTCATGTGACCCTCGCTCGACCCTGCCATCGTGCCGCGTCACCGCTGCCAGTAGAACGGTGCGGTGCGCCTGTCGCCCGTGACCGTTTCGTTCAGCGTCGCCGCCTCGTACAGCCGGCCGTTCAGCATCACCATCGACACGCGATCGCTTTCGAAGATGTCCTCGAGCACGTTCGCATCGATCACGACCAGGTCCGCGAGCTTGCCGCTCTCCAGCGTACCGAGGTCGGCACCGAATCCGAGCGCCTCGGCGGGTGCCGCGGTCGCGGCCCGCAGCGCCTCGACGGCCGACATGCCGCCCTGGGCGAAGCCCCAGATCTCCCAGTGGCTCGCCAGCCCTTCCCGCTGGCCGTGCGCGCCGATGCTGACGAGGATGCCGCGCTCCGCCAGCCGTTTCGCGTTCTCCGCGGCGACGTTGTGATGATACTCGCTCAGGGGCGCCTTGAGGCGGCGCACCGCGGCCGGCCGCAGCACGTGGGGCGGCACGAAATTCGCGAGGATCGGGTGCTCCCACACGTCCGTTTCCTGGTACCACCAGGTTTCGGCCGTGAGGCCCCCGTAGGTCACCACCAGCGTGGGCGTGTAGGCGACGTTCGTCTGCCCCCAGAACTGCAGCACGTCGTCGTACAGCCTCGATTGCGGGAGGTTGTGCTCGACCGAGCTGTTGCCGTCCGCCACCAGCGACAGATCCATGTGGTAGAGCGAAGCCCCTTCGGGCACGACCAGCATGTTCTCCTCGCGCGCCGCAACCGTCACCTGCTGGCGCTGTTCGCGCCGCGGCTGGTTGTAGTTCTTCACGCTCATCGCGCCCTGCGCCTTCAGGCGCCGCACGTGCGCACGCGCATCGTCGAGCGAATCGATGAGGGCGAAGTAGGTCGAGCGGGCGCCGTAGATCACATTCCCGGTCGAGAAGATGCGCGGCGCAAGGATGCGGCCCGTGCGCTGCATCTCGGCCGCGGCGAAGATCTCCGTGGCTTCGGCGGACGGGTCGTGGATCGTCGTGACGCCGAGAGCCAACGTCGCGTAGGCGGCCCAGTTCTGCTGCGGAATGATTGCATCGGCCCCTTGAGGACCGTGCGCGTGCGCATCGATGAGCCCCGGGACGACGGTCTTGCCGCGCAGGTCGATGCGTTCGGCGCCGGGCGGAATCTCGACCTCGCCGCGGGGGCCGATGGCGGCGATGCGGTTGCCGTCGGTGACGATCACGCCGTCCTCGATGACGCCGCCGTCGGCGCCCGTCATCGTGACGATGCGCGCGCCGGTCAGCGCCACGGCGCCGTCCGGTACGTCGGCCTCGAGCTGCATGGACAGCGACACGCCGGTTTCGGGCGCCTCGTAACCGCCGTTGCCGTCCTCGTCCTCCGCGGCGAGCGGCGGGAACAGTTCCTCGACGGCGGCGCTGTAGACCGTCGGTCCCAGGCTCCAGTGGAGCGTCTCGCCGTCGCCGCTCCAGTGTGGCCAGTTGCCGCCGTCGCGGCTCGCCTTCGTCAGGCTCACGCTGGCGACGTCGGTACCCACCTGCAGAGGCAGCCCGCCGGGCGGCAGCGGCAGGGCGTAGACGTGGAAGTTCTCGCGAAACGCGAGATGGCGGCCGTCCGGCGCCACCTCGAAACGCTGCACGTATTGGCCGGTGGCGTGCGTGCGTTCCGCCTCGCCGTTCAGGTCGAGGCTGACGAGCGAGCGCGCGTCGCCGGCGTCGCGCGTGACGTAAAGACGGTCGCCGCGAGACCCGAAGTGGGGGTCGCCGCCATCGTCGGTGATGCGGCGGGCGGGCCCGCCCGCGGCGGGCACCGCGAGAACGCCGGTCTCGATCGACCAGGCGGGCGACACCAGGCCGCCGCCATCGATCGCCTCGTACACGATCGTGCCGCCGTCGGGCGACCAGCGAGGATCGCGGTAATGCCCCGGCTTCTCCGTCAGGCGCCGGCTGCGGCCGCCGCCGGCCCGTACCGTGTGCACGTGTCCCAGTTCCGCGTCGTCCCAGGTGACGAACGCGATGCTGCGTCCATCGCGCGACCACGCAGGGAAGTACTCGAAGTGATCGCCTGCGTCGCGGGTCAGGCGCTGCGGCGCGCCGTCGGGCAGTGCCTTGACGTAAAGGCGGCCCGCGGTCTCGAATACGACTCGGCCACCGTCCGGCGAGAACCGGGCATTGCGCACCATCCGCGATTCAAACGACGCCGGCGCGACCTCGACCGGGGGGCGCGGCGCATCGTAGACCGTGCGGGTGTCGGTGACACGAAAGTCGATATCCGCGACCGCGCGCGTGCCGACGTCGACGCGGCGGATCTTGCCGCCCGCCCAGAACACGATGCTGCCGGAGTCGGGCGTCCAGTCCATGTTCGGGTACAGGCCGTGCACGCCCCAGACTTCCTGCAGGTCCTGGTCGAGGTCGTCGTAGACCGGCGTTTCCTCGCCGCTCACGAGGTTCTTCACGAACAGCGCGCTTTCGCCCTCGAGCCGGCGCACGAACGCGAGCCATTCCCCGTCGGGCGAGGGCGTCGGGCGCACGGCACCGCCGGCGCCGGTGACGAAGCTCTCCGTCCTGCCGGTCTCGAGGTCGTGGCGCCGGATCTCGAAGATCTGGTCGTTCGAATCCTGCGCGTAGACGAAAGTGCCGCCGGGCGTGCTGTCGAAGGTGTAGTAGATGTAGCGGCCGTCCGGAGAGAAGGCGGGCTCGCCCAGTTCCTTCTGGTGTTCCTCGCTCGGCCGTTCGACCACCGCGACGCCTTCGCCGCCGCTCAGGTGGTAGATCCAGATCTCCCCGGTGCCGAGCGAGCGCGTCGTCGTGAAGTGCTTGCGGGCGGCGATGTAGTCGCCGTCCGGCGACCAGTACGGGTTGTTGAGCAGCCGGAAGTCCTCGCCCGTCAGCTGCCGCTTGTTGCTGCCGTCCGCGGCCATGATCCAGATGTTGTCGCCGCCGCCGGCATCCGACGTGTAGGCGATCTCGGTGCCGTCCGGCGAGTAGCGCGGCTGCATGGACCAGGCGAGGCCGCTGTCGATCGCCCGCGCCTCGCCGCCTTCGATCGGCACCACGTAGAGGTCGCCCAGCAGGTCGAACGCCACCGTCTGCCCGTCGGGGCTGACGTCGAGGCTCATCCAGGTGCCCCGGTCGGTGTCGATGTCGACGCGGCGCGACTCGCCGGGGAGCGAGCTGACGTCCCAGGCCTCTTCGTCTTCGGATTCCTCCGCGGCCGGGAGGGCGGCGGGGCAGGCCAGCGCGAGGATGATGAGGATGCGGGTGGGGTTGAGGGTCATCGAGGGCTCGCTTGTCGGCAGCACGAAAGCCGCGATCTTAAACGGGCGCGGTGGAAAGTTCGAATCCGCGGCGCAGGCCTCGGCGACCCGTGCACACCGGCATCGGCGGCTCCGGTCCTGACCCGGACGCGTTTCCCGCTACAATGCCCGCCCCATGCTCCGCCTCTCGAATCTCTCGCTGCGCCGCGGCCCGAAGCTCCTGCTCGAGGACGTCAA
>CAZTAE010000204.1:0-4159 GCA_964611535.1 uncultured Woeseiaceae bacterium | reverse complement strand
GGATGCCGCAGGAGATAGCCGAAGCTGGCGCGCCAGAGGACCGGCATCACCTCGCGTCGCCGGCTTCCATCAGCGTGCCCTCGCGCAGCTCGAGCACGCGGTCGCAGGTGGCGGCGACGGCGGCGCTGTGCGTCGCGACGATCAGCGTGCCGCCGGACTCGCGCACCAGCCCCTCGAGCAACGCGAGGACCGAGGCGGCCGCGGCATCGTCCAGATTGCCGGTGGGCTCGTCGGCGAGGAGGAGCGACGGCCGATGGGCGAGCGCCCGCGCGACCGCAACCCGTTGTTGCTCACCGCCCGAGAGGACGTCGGGATAGCTCCGCTCGCGACTGCCGAGCCCGACCGCCGCCAGCAGTTCGCTCACGCGTTGCGTGGCCGCGGGCTTGCGGACGCCGTTCAACTCCAGCACCAGCCGCACGTTGTCGGCCGCGGTGAGTGTCGGCACGAGGTTGAAAGCCTGGTAGACAAAGCCGATGTTCCGGCGCCGGAAAAGGGTGCGCTCCCGCTCCGACAGCGCGGTCAAGGTCACGCCGTCGATCACGACTTCGCCCTCGTCCGGTGCGTCGATGCCGCTGATCAGGTTCAGAAGCGTCGACTTGCCGGAGCCGCTGCGCCCGCGCAGCGCCACCGTGCGCCCGCGGACGAAGTCGACGTCGAGGCCTGCGAGCACCGCGTGGTGCCGCTCGCCTTCGCGGTAGCTGCGGCGCAGGTTCCGGATCCGGACGTGCGGCTCCATCCGGCTACCGTCCGGCGCCCCTGGCACTGGCCGGTGCCACCGTCTGGCCCTGCACGGGCTCGCCGCGTTCCACGTACTCGCCGTCGGCCCGGTACCGGGAAAAGGCGGCCGGCAACCCGTAGCCCTCGCCGAAGCCGGGCTCGTCCTGCAGATGGAAGTGGAGATGCGGCTCGCTGGTGTTGCCGCTGTTGCCGCACCGGCCGATGACCTGGCCCGGCGAGAGCGTGTCGCCCACTTCCACCTCGATACTGTCGGCCATCAGGTGGGCGAGCACCGCGTATTCCTCGTTGCCGAGATCGAGCATGACGTGATTGCCGGCGGGATTCTCCGGGTCCATCACGCCGGGCGGGTTATCGGGCAGCAGGCGCTCGACGGCGACCACTTCCGCCTCCGCCGGTGACAGCACCGGTCGCCCCCAGCAGTAGTAGTCCTTGTTGGCGGTGCCCTCGCCGCGGTGGGAAGACCCTTCGCGCAGGCCGACGAAGTCGTAGGCGAAGCGCTGGTCGCGGGCGGCGGCATGGTAATTCTGCTCGACCTTCCGCCCACCCCAGAACACGTACCACTCGCCGTCGAAGGGGAGACGCAGGTCCGCCTTCGTGCGGTAATCCCGATACGGCGAGTCGGCGGCCTCCTGCAGCGGCCGCACGAAGAAATCGGCGATCCGTCCTTCGCCGTCGAAGCTCCACGACACCGCGACCGGAGTCGCCATCTTCTCGAAGCGGCTGTAGCGCATATAGGTACGAGCGCCGCCCTGCCGGGTTACGGCCTCGCGAATCACCTGCTGCTCCGCGCCGGCCTCCGCCTCGACCTGCCGCCGGAACGCGCCGAGCGCCTGCTTGCTGCCGAGCGTCTCCCGCATTGCCGGCGTCATCCGTGCCCAGATCGCGTCGATTTCCCCGTCGAGGAACTGCGTCGTGTAATCCTGCCCCAGCGCCAGGACGTCCTCGTCGGCCGCGGCGTGGAAGGCGACACAAAGGGCGAGCGCGGCGAGCATCTCGCGTGCGATCGTCATCCGGTTGCAGATCATGATGCGGTATACCGTGGCTGGCGCGGATGCCGGCATTGTACCGGCAGCGGCGCGACGGACTGCTAGAATTCCTGGAAGCACGGAATTCCGGAGGGACGAGATGGTGGTACTGGTAACCGGGGCCAACCGCGGCATCGGGCTCGAGCTCTGCCGGGCCTATGCCGGCCGCGGCGAAGAGGTCATCGCCGCCTGCCGCAGCAAGGGCGGCGAGCTGCCCTCGCTCGACGTGCGCATCGTGGACGGCGTCGACGTGGCCGACCCGGAGGGCGTGGAGCGCCTGCGCGCGGCGCTCGACGGTGAGGCGCTCGACGTCCTGGTGAACTGCGCCGGCATATTGCGCCCCGACCGGCTCCACAGCCTCGACTACCGGGCGATGCTCGACCAGTATCGCGTCAACGCGCTCGGACCGCTGCGGGTCACTGCAGCCCTGCTGGACAACCTGCAGCCGGGTGCGAAGGTGGTGATCGTCAGCAGCCGCGTCGGTTCGCTCGAGGACAACGGCTCGGGCAACAACTACGGCTACCGCATGTCGAAGGCCGCGGTCAACATGGCCGGCGTCAACCTCATGCACGATCTCAGGCCCCGCGGCATCGCGGTCCTCCTGGTCCATCCCGGCATGGTGGCCACCGAAATGACCGGCGGCCGCGGCATTCCGCCGCGGGATGCTGCGGCGGGCATCCTTGCGCGCACGGACGAGCTGGATCTGGAAACCAGCGGCACGTTCCGGCACGCTGAGGGCCATCGGCTGCCATGGTAGCGCTATATCGGCAAAAAAGGGCCGGCGAGACGGCGCGGACGCTGGAATAACCGGCGGATAACGCCGGGTGGCGCGCGCTGCGGCACGGAAATCGGCGCCGTCACTTCCGAAAACTGTGACAAGCAGTCCTGATCGCACATCCCGGTGCCGTTAGACTTGCGTGATATGCCGCCGGCGCTGCCACAGACGAAGCGCCGGCCGGGGGGACCATGCTCGGACAGTGCGTACATCGCTCGCCGCCGGATTGCCGGACCTCGAATGCGTAGGCTTCCGGTCGAAGCGTTTCTGCCGCTGGCGCTCAGCACGGTAGCCGTGCTTTGCGTGACGCCATTCGCCGTCATCCGCTATCTGGACGGCGAATGGATGATGGCAATCCTCGACACGCTGATCATCGTCGGTTTCGCCTTTCTCGGCAGCTCGGTGCTCCGACCGCGCCGCGTGCGCTTCGCCAGCGTGGCAATCGCCGTCTTCTGCATCCTCGGCGTGCTGCTGACCGTACACCTGCGGGGCGAGCAGCAGATTTTCTGGGCCTATCCCGCCCTGCTCGCCGTGTTCTACCTCGTGAAGCCGGCCGAAGCGGTGGCTATAGCGACAGTCGCGGTCGTCGGGCTCCTGCCCGCGATCGTGCCTGGCGGTGACGCCGTCCGGAGCACTACGATTTTCGTCACCCTCATCGCCACGAGCGTATTTGCCTACGCCTTCGCCTACCTGACCCGGGAACAGCGCAACCAGCTGTTGCAGCTCGCCCGCAAGGATCCCCTCACGGGGGTCGGCAACCGGCGGGCGCTGGACGAGAAGCTTTCGGACGTCTGCGCCGCGCAAGCGCGGTTGAGCGTCCCCTGCTCGCTGCTCCTGATCGATATCGACAACTTCAAGGAATTCAACGACGAGTTCGGTCACGCCGTCGGCGATCAGATCCTCGTGCGGCTGACCGAGATCATCGAGTTCAGGATCCGCGGCGGCGACAGTCTGTACCGCATCGGCGGCGAGGAGTTCGTTGTCGTCCTCGAGGGACAGAAGAAGGAACAGGCAAGGCGTCTCGCCGAACAGCTGCGCACCCTCGTCGAAGCTTACGATCTGGCACCGGAAGGGCGTGTGACGATATCGCTCGGCGTCGCCGAGCTCGGCGCCGGGGAGACGTCCGACGAATGGCTGCGCCGGGCGGACGTCGCTTTGTACGAGTCGAAGCGCAGCGGCCGCAACCAGACCAGTCTCGCCATCACCGGCCGCCTGCTGAAGCTGGAGCAGGGCCAGGCGTGACACTGCCGGCCCGCGGCCGCCGACGGCTCCGGCCGCGGTCCCCGCAGAACGAATCCGCCGTCCCGTGGTCCGAGCTTGGAAAGGCAGGAGGCTATGGGCTTACTGGTAGACGGCAACTGGGTTGATCAGTGGTACGACACGGAATCGTCGCGAGGCCGCTTCGTCCGCTCCGCCAGCGCATTCCGCAACTGGGTCACGCCCGACGGCTCGGCCGGACCGAGCGGCGAAGCGGGTTTCCCGGCGGCAGCGGGCCGCTATCATCTCTACGTTTCACGAGCGTGCCCGTGGGCGCACCGGACCCTCATCTTCCGCAGGCTCAAGAATCTGGAAGACAAGATCTCGCTGTCCGTCGTGCACTGGCTGATGCTCGAGCACGGCT
>CAZTAE010000203.1:0-4188 GCA_964611535.1 uncultured Woeseiaceae bacterium | reverse complement strand
GCCTTGCCGGTGACGGCCACGGCTTCGTAGCCGCGGGCATCGAGCAGGTCGATGGCGACGCTGCCGACGCCGCCCGTGGCGCCAGTCACGACGATCGGGCCACCGGCCGGCGTCTGCCCGTTCTGCTCCATGCGGTGTATCGCCAGCGCCGCCGTGTAGCCGGCCGTGCCGATCTGCATCGCCTGGAAGGCGTCCATGCCGTCGGGAATCGGCACCACCGAATCGCCATCGACGCAGGCGTACTCGGCGTAGCCACCGTCGCGGGTCTCGCTCAGGCCGCAGCCGTTGACGAGCACGGGGTCTCCGGGATTGAAGCGTTCGTCGGTCGAGCTGACGACCGTGCCGGCGAGGTCGATGCCGCCGACCAGCGGGTAGCGGCGCAGGATCTTGCCCTTGCCGGTGGCGGCGAGGGCGTCCTTGTAGTTGATGGTGGAGTGGCTCACCCGGATGACGACATCGCCCGGCGTCAGGTCTTCCAGCGTCAGCGTGTCGAAGCCGGCGGCGATCTTGCCGTCCTTCTCGTCGATGCGATACGCGCGAAACGTCTCCATCATCTCTCCCTATGTGCCGGCCCGGTGATCCAGCCAGTGTTCCAGTCCCATCGTGTTGAGCGCCACGTCGACGTCCAGCAACGCGTGCAGGCGGTCTTCGTCGCTCCGGTAGCCGTGCCCGGCCAGGCAGTCCACGAGATACCCGAACATGCTCCTGCGCAGAGCGGCCGTGCGGTCCGCATCGCCGGCGTGGCGTTCCGCGAGGTCCACGAAGTCGTCGATCCTTCGGTGCATGTCGTCGGCGAGCCGCGGCAGGTCCGTCACCAGGCTGTAGTGCGTGAGGTAGAGCCGCGACGGCGCAAGTCCCATGATGCGATCGATGGCCTTGTGCGCCTCGACGGGATCGAAGTGCACCGGTGTCGTCGTGGGGAATATGAATTCGCCGGCCGCGGTATCGAATTCGCGGTAGGAGATGCCGAAGCTGTCCCCGGTGAAGACACCGTTCGAGGCGGGATCCGCGAGGCAGTAATGGTGCCGGGCGTGGCCCTCGGTGTGCAGGCATTGAAGCCTGCGGCCGCCGAGGTCGAACTCGTCCCCGTCCTCTGCGACGGCGACGCGCTCCGCAGGGATCGGCCGTATTTCGCCGTACATTTCCGCCACGCGCTCGGAGCCGTAGACCGCCTCCGATCCCTTCACCAGCTTCGCGGGATCGATCATGTGCCGTGCGCCGCGCGGGTGCAGCACGGCGCGTGCGTCGGGCAGATGCTGCATCAGGAGGCCTGCGCCGCCGGCATGGTCCAGGTGTACGTGAGTCAGGAAGACGTAATCGACATCGGCGACGTCGAGGTTTCTTTCCTCGAGCGCGGCCAGCAGGAGCTCGACGCTGTCGTTGACGCCGGTGTCGACGAACGCGGCGCGGCTGCCGTCGACGATCAAATGGCTGGCATCAAGCAACGGGCGCACGTACTCCGTGTCGATGGCCGTGACGCCGTGCTCGAGGTCGGTGGTGCGGACGGGCCGATTCGGCATGTGGGCACCCTTGGGCCAGGTGATGGCGGGACGGCGCTTCAGTCGCCTTCGCCGATGGTATGGAGTCCTTCCCGGGACGAGTAGAATGCGGCCAGCTGTCTGATGTCGTCGTCCGACAGTGCCGCGACGAAGCCGCTCATTACGGTGGTGCCGCGCTCGCCTTCCCGGTACTGCCTGAGCGCTTCCTCCAGATAACTCTGGTGCTGGCCGGACAGCACCGGCGGCACCGGCACCAGGTTCACGCCCGCCACGCCGTGGCATGCCACGCACGGCTGCGCGACCTCGACGTTCGCCACCGACTCTTCCGTGAGCTCGTCGCTGGCGAGTCCCGACTCGCCCAGCCAGGCTGCGATGTCCTCGATGTCCCGGTCCGTGAACACGGCGCTCTGCGCCTGCATGGTCGGGTGCTGGCGGGTCCCCTCCCGGTATGCCCTGAGCGCGAACTCGACGTACGCCGGCTTCTGCCCGCCGAGCTTCGGCACGCGGTACGAGGGATAGGCGTTGCGATAGCCCTCGATTCCGTGGCATCCGAGACAAGTATAACCGAGGACCCGGCCGCGCTCCGTATCCCCGTCGGCGAGTGCAGGACTGCCGGGCATCGTCATCAGCACAAGAACCGCAGCCGCGGCATTGGACAGGAGTCTTTTCACGTGAGGTCTTCGGGAACGGTTCCGCCGGCGCGGGGGCCGGTCCGGTCGAGGGCGCTATGGTAGTGACCCGGAACGGGTAATTCCAGCCTGCCGCCACGAGGTGGAGCGGGAGCCGGCACCGCCGGCCGCTGCCCGCTCGTGTACAGTGGGACTCCTTCGGCGGACGGAAAACCCTCGTGAGACGCTGGCTGGTCGCACTGCTCGTGCTGCTGGCGGTGACCGTGCTGGTCTCCCCCGGCATCATCGGGCGCCTTGCGGACGACAACCTGGAGCGCGCCCTCCCCGTCGTCGCGACGTATGGCGAGGACGACTACGTCGTGACCCGGGAGCGCTTCGAACGCGGCTGGTTCACGGCCCAAGGGCGGCACCGCATCGAAGTCCGCCGGGGCGACGTCCACGACGCGCTGCTCGCGCTCGGGGGACTCGAAGCCGGCGCCGTCCCGGCGCTGATCGTCGACACGCGCATCGACCACGGACTCGTGCCGGTGACGTCGATGTCGCGGGAATCGGGGACGCTCGGGCCGGCACTCGCGAGCACCGTGTCGACGGTGGCCCTCGATCCCGGCAATGGCGAACTGCTCGCCCTGCCCGGCACGTTGTACAGCACCGTCGGTCTCACCGGCGACACGGCGTCGCGTTACCGCCTCGAAGCCGGCTCCTTCGAAGATGAAGCGCTGGCGGCCACATGGAAGGGCGCGGACATCTCCTTCACCGTCGATGCCGGCGGGCGTTCGGCCGGATACGCGGGACGGGTGCAGCCGTTCGTGGTCCGCTCGGATGCCGATATCCTGCGCGCCGGCGAGCTGCACTTCGAAGGCAGCGTCGAGAAGACCCGCATCGGCCTGCACGTCGGCACATTCGCGCTGGAGGCCGGCGCCGTGTCCCTCGGCACGGACTCCCTCGGCAAAGCCGCCGTCGATGGACTCAGCCTGCAGGTGAGCAACGGCCTGGACGACGACGAGCGGCTGCGCGGCAGCGCGAGCCTGGGCGTCGACGCCGCCGCCCTGCCGGAAAGCGACGCGCCGCTGGACCTGCAGCTGGAGCTCGACATCGAACGCCTTCACGCCCGGATCCTCGGCAACGTCATCGGACAATGGCGGCAGTCCCACACGAGCGGGGCCGGCCATCCGGGCCTCGAGTCGAGCCTGCAGAGACTGCTGTCGGCCGGCGGCGAGCTGCGCGTGAACCGCCTGGAAGTGGTGGTGCCGCAGGGTCGCGCCACGTCCACGTTCCGCTTCGAGCTTCCGGAGCGCGATGCCGCCGAGCCTTACTCGTGGCCCTCTCTCCTGCTGGCGCTCCGGGCATCGGCCGACATCGAGGTCGCCGTCCCGATCGTCGACAGCCTGCTCGAGGCCCGTCCCGACATGCAGGGCCTGCTTGCGATGGGAATACTGCGGCGGCAGGGCGACGTCTACGCCGTGGAAGCGGAATACGCGCAGGGCATCCTCACGGTCAACGGCGCCCCCATGCCGGTCCCGCTGCCCGGGCGCGAACCGCCCGGCGCGCGGTGAGGCACGCCGGTCAGTCTTCCCCCGCCCCGTCCGGCCGAAGGTCCAGTTCACCGGCGCGATGACAGGCGACAATTGCGCCGTCCAGGATTTCCGGCTGCGGCACCTGGTCCTGGCAGCGGCCGAGCGCGTACTGGCAGCGCGGGTGAAAGGCGCAGCCAGGCGGCACATCGGCGAACCTTGCGACCTCGCCGGCCGCCGCGGGTGCCCTCGGCGGGCGCCCGGGATCCGCAACCGGCAGCGAGTCGATCAGGACCCGGGTGTAAGGGTGACGGGGTCGCGCAAAGAGGCTCTGCGCGTCGGCGATCTCGCAGACGCGTCCCATGTACATCACCAGCACACGGTGGGCGATCCGCCGCACGACGGCGAGGTCGTGGGTGATGAACAGCAGGGACAGGCCCGAGTTGCGCTGTTCGGCGAGCAAGAGGTCCAGCACCCCCTGGCGCACCCTACCATCCAGGGCGGCGACCGCCTCGTCGCACACCAGCACGTCGGGGCCGGGCACCAGCG
>CAZTAE010000202.1:0-4213 GCA_964611535.1 uncultured Woeseiaceae bacterium | reverse complement strand
GCAACCGCCATCCTGACCTACTACGCACTGCAAGCAGCCCGCTGGCTACGCGAGTAGGCAAGCGTTGGTCACGAGCGTTCGGGATTTGCTGAAGGAACACTGGCTCAGCGATGGCCGGCGCCACGCATGAGCGCCACAATGTTTCAGCGGGGCCTCGGGTGGGGGGAGTACCTTTCAGGATTGTGCGAAACAGGGATGTTTCGCCCAAAGCCCCCAAGGACGGGTTCACGGCGTTCCTGAAAGGTACTCCCCCCACTCGAGGCCCCGCCTGCGATACCCATCAAATCGCTCATGCGTGGTGCCGGCCACCCGCCGGCAACGAAGCCATCAGGTCTTGCCAAGGGGAAAGTAACCATGGGGAAAGAGACGGTCGATCGCTACGGGGTGATGGGGTACCCCGTCGCGCACAGCCGTTCGCCCGTGATCCACCGGCTGTTCGCCGAGCAGACGGGCCAGACGCTGGAGTACGACCTGCTCGAGGTGCGGCCGGAGGATCTGGAATCGGCCGTGCGCCGGTTCGGCGACAGCGGCGGCCGCGGGCTCAATATCACGGTGCCGCACAAGCGCGCCGTCACGCGGCTGGTCGACCAGCTCAGTGAACGGGCCACCTCGGCCGGCGCCGTCAACACGCTCGCCTTCGAGGACGGCGACGTGTTCGGCGACAACACGGACGGGGCAGGCCTGATCCGCGACCTGACGTCGAACCACGGCCTCGACCTTGCGGGGATGCGTATCCTGATCCTCGGCGCGGGCGGCGCCACCCGCGGAATTCTCGGGCCGCTTCTCACCGCCGCCCCGGAGGCCGTGACGATCGCGAACCGAACGCTGAAACGGGCGCAGGAACTGGCCGAGGACTTTGCATCCCTCGGGAGCGTCGCGGCCAGCCGGTTCGAGGAGGTGCCTGCAGGCGACTACGCGCTCGTGATCAACGCCACCTCGGCCGGCCTGAAGGGCGAGGCGCCGCCGTGGCCGGAAGAGGCGGTGACGCCGGGGAGCTTCTGCTACGACCTTTCCTACGGCCTCGCGCCGACCCCCTTCTGCCGGTGGGCTTCCGACCACGGCGCGCGGCGTGCCGTCATGGGCTGGGGCATGCTGGTGGAGCAGGCCGCGGAGTCCTTCCACCTGTGGCGCGGCGTCAGGCCCGATACGGCGCCGGTGCTGAGGAAACTCGCGGTCAGCGCATCGTGACGACTTCTTCCGCGCTGGTGGGGTGGATCGCGACGGTGTCGTCGAAATCCTTCTTCGTGGCGCCCATGCGGATTGCCACGGCGAATCCCTGCAGCATCTCGTCGGCCCCGTCGCCGATGATGTGCAGTCCGACAACGCGCTCTTCCGGTCCCGCGGTGATCATCTTCATCGTGCTGCGTTGCTTCTCGTCGCCCAGTGCGTAATACATGGCGGTGAAGCGGGATTCGTAGACGTTGACGTGCTCGCCGTATTCGCGGCGCGCGTCGTCTTCCGTCATGCCGACGGTGCCGAGCGGCGGGTGCGAGAAGATGACGGTGGGAATCCAGCGATACTCGAGCCGGCGGTCGGCCATGCGGCCGTAGAGGCGATCGGCGAGCCGGCGGCCCGCCGCGATGGCCACCGGCGTCAGCGCTTCCCTGCCGGTGACGTCGCCGATGGCGTGAATGTGCTCGACGTTCGTGCGCTGGTAATCGTCGACCGGCACGTAACCGCCGGCGTCCACGGCGACGCCGGCGGCCTCGAGCGCCAGTCCGTCCGTGTTCGCTGCGCGGCCGATGGCCCAGAGGACGCCGTCGAAGGGGCCGAACCGGCGACCGTCCGTCGCGACCAGCTCGAGCGCGGTGCCCGATTTTTGAAGCGACTGCGGAACGACGCCCGTTTCGAGGCGGATGCCCGCCGCTTCCATGGCGATGCAGAGCTCCCGGCCGAGCATCCTGTCGAAGCTCCGGAGCACGCCGTCCTTGCGTACGAGCACGCTCGTTTCCGAGCCGAGCGCGTGGAAAACGCCGGAGAGCTCGACCGAGACGTAGCCGCTGCCCACTATGGCGACGCGCTCGGGGCGTGCTTCGAGCTCGAAGAAATCGTCGGAGGTCATGCCGAGCTCCGCGCCGGGCAGGTCCGGGACCACCGGATAGCCGCCGGTGGCGATGACGAAACGTTCGGCGCTGTAGAGGCGGCCGTCGACATCGATCGTCCGCGCGTCGACGAAGTGCCCCCTGCCCCGGATGAGCGCCACCTCGCGGCGCTCCAGGTTGCCGGCGTAGATGTTGTTGAGGCGGTGGATGTAGGCGTCCCGCCGTTCCTTCAGGCGGGCCCAGTCCTGGCCGCGGAGCGCGACGTCGAACCCGTAGTCCCTGGCATGCTCGATGTGGTGTGCGTGCTGGGCTGCATACCACATCACCTTCTTGGGCACGCAGCCGACGTTGACGCAGGTCCCGCCGAGGGGGCCCGCCTCGACCACGGCGGCCCGGGCGCCGTGTTCCGCCGCCCGCTGCGCGTGCGCCAGCCCGCCGCTGCCGCCCCCGATCACGATCAGATCAAACTTTACCGTCACCCGTCTGTCCCCTGGTTGGGTCCCGGCCGCTCGCGGCGTGCCGTTCACGGCCTGTGATACCATCCGCACGCTTTACCCGAACCGAATCCATGTCCAACCCGTTGCTCGATACATCCGGCCTGCCGCGTTTCGGCGAAATCCGCCCGGAGCATGCGCTCGATGCCGTCACCCGGCTGATCGCGGAGCATAAACGAAAGCTCGAGCAGCTTCTGGCTGCCCCCGCCCGCGACTTCGATGCGTTCGTGACGCCGCTCGAGGAGATGAACCACGAGCTGCGGCGAGTCTGGTCGCCCGTCGGCCACCTGCAGGCCGTACTCGAGGACCCGGCCTGGCGAGACGCCTACAACGCCTGTCTGGGCCCCTTGACGGAGCATGGCACCGAAATGGCGCAAAACAAGGCGTTGCAGGAGGCGTTCGCGCAGATCGCCGAGGAGCTGCCCGCCGACGCGCCGGAGGCCCGCTCGAGCCTCGTCTCGCAGGCGTTGCGCGATTTCCGCCTGGCCGGCGTTGCGCTGCCCGAGGCGGAGAAGTCGGAGTACCGCCAGCTGATGCAGGAGCTGGCCGCCGTGCAGGCGGCGTTCGAACAGAACCTGCAGGACGCGACGGACAGCTGGTATCTGCACACGGAAGAGGCGGCCGACGTGGCGGGCCTGCCGGAGCAGACGCTCGAGCGGGCGCGGGGCGAAGCCGCGCGGCACGGGCAGGGCGGCTGGCGCCTGACGCTCGATCACCCGACGTACCAGGCCGTGCTGGCGCACGCGGATGCGAGGAGCCTGCGGGAACGCTTCTACCGCGCCTGGTCCACGCGCGCGTCGGACCAGGGCGGTTTCGAGCGCTGGGACAACAGCGCCAACATCGAGAAGATCCTGGAGCTCCGGCACCGGGCGGCCCGGCTCGTCGGCTTCGCCAACTATGCCGAGTACTCCCTCGCCACCAAGATGGCGTCGGATACATCCGACGTCATCGGGTTCCTCAGCGAGCTGGCGACGCGCACGCGCACGGCTGCGGCCGAGGAGCTCGGGTCCGTGCAGGAACTGGCGCCACAGCCGCTGGAGGCCTGGGACACCGCCTATTATCTCGAGAAGCTCAAGCAGCAGAAGTTCGCGGTCTCGGAAGACGAACTGCGACAGTATTTCCCGGCAAGGCGCGTGCTCGAAGGCCTGTTCGGAACCGCCGGCAAGCTGTACGGCGTGACCCTCGCCCGCATCGAGGATGTTCCCGTGTGGCACCCGGCCGTCGAGTATTACGAGGTGCGCGACGAGGGCGGCGAGGCCGTCGGCGGTTTCTATACCGATCTGTACGCCCGCAACGGCAAGCGCGGCGGCGCCTGGATCGACGAGTGCATCATCAGGAAGAATCTCGCCGGGAGCACGGCGCATCCCGTCGGCTACCTCGTCTGCAACTTCTCGCCGCCGAATGACGCCGGCTCATCCCTGCTGAACCACAACGACGTCGTGACGCTGTTCCACGAATTCGGCCACATGCTGCATCACCTGCTGACCCGGGTCGACTACCCCAGCGTCGCCGGCATCAATGGCGTGCCGTGGGACGCGGTCGAGCTGCCGAGCCAGTTCATGGAGAACTATGCCTGGTCGCGTGAGGTGCTCGCCGAATCATCCTCCCACGTCAGGAGCGGGGAGCCCCTGCCGGGTGAGCTGTTCGAGCGGCTCGACCGGAGCCGGCACTTCGGGG
>CAZTAE010000201.1:0-4222 GCA_964611535.1 uncultured Woeseiaceae bacterium | reverse complement strand
CTGGACCGCAGCCTGCAGAAGATCGGCGGCAAGGGCCTGTTCATCAAGGAACTGGAGGTGGCGATGCGTGCCGGGGACGCGGACATCGCCGTGCACTCCATGAAGGACGTGCCGGCCGCACTGCCGGACGACTTCTGCATTGCCGCGGTGCTCGAGCGGGCCGATCCGCGGGACGCGCTGATGACGCCGGCGGGGACGCTGGACGCACTGCCCGGCGGCGCCGTCGTCGGCAGTTCCAGCCTGCGCCGTCAGGCGCAGTTGCTGGCGCTGCGCCCGGACCTCGACGTACGGCCGTTGCGGGGCAACGTGAACAGCCGCATCAGGAAGCTCGACGAAGGCGCCTTCGACGCGATCGTCCTGGCCTGTGCGGGACTCGCGAGGCTGGGGCTCGAGGGGCGTATCAGCGAGCGGCTCGCCCCCGAGCGCATGCTGCCCGCAGCCTGCCAGGGCGTGATCGGCATCGAATGCGCCGCGGCCAGGGAGGACCTGAAGCGGGTGCTGGCGGGCCTCGAACACGCCGACACCCGACGCACGGTGCTCGCCGAACGTGCGGTTGCGCGGATCCTCGAGGCAAGCTGCCGCTCGCCCGTGGCGAGCCATGCCGTCCTCGAAAACGGCACGATCCGGCTGGCGGCGCTGGTTGCCTCGCCCGACGGCCGCACGATGCTGCGCCGCGAGGGGACGGCACCCGCCGCGGAAGCTGCGGCGCTCGGCACCGAAGTGGCCCGACAACTGCTCCAGGCCGGCGCCGCCGGGGTGCTCGCCGACGCGGAACGTCCATGAATGAGGGGAGCCTTGCGGGCGCGGGCATCCTGGTGACGCGGCCGCCGCAGCAGACTGACGAGCTGGTCGCGGCCATCGAGCGCGCCGGTGGCAACGCGGTGAACTTTCCGGTGATGGACATCGAGAGGCGCGAGCGCTCGGTGCTGGAACGGGAGCAGGCTTCACTGCCGCAACCGGACATCGCCGTCTTCGTCAGCACCAACGCCGTGGCCTTCGGTCTCGATCTCATCGGCCAGGACGTGCGCATCGCGGCAATCGGTCCCGCCACGGCCGCCGCCGTCGAAGCGGCGGGGCGAACCGTCCACATCCGCCCGGCAACCGGATTCGACAGCGAGAGCCTGCTGCGGGAACGCGACCTGCGCGACGTCGACGGATTGAAGGTGCAAATCGTCCGCGCGGACAGCGGCCGTGAACTGCTGGCGGAGACGCTCGCCCGCCGCGGCGCGCGCGTCGACTATCTCCCCGTTTACCGGCGGTTGCCGCGCCGGATCCCGGACGCCGAGCTCATCGACCTGGAACGGACGTGGCGCAGCGGCGGCATCACGTTCGTGGTCGTCATGAGCGTGGCGACGCTCGACTGCCTGCTAGCGGTCCTGCCCTCATACTGCCGCAGCGCGCTGCCCCGTACGCCACTGGTGACGCCGAGCAGTCGTGTGATACAAACGGCCGGCGATAAAATGCCGGCCCCGAGAACGATACTTGCCCCGGGGCCTGAGGCAGACGATGTGGTTCGGGCGATGACATCGGCGCTGGAACAGGGAAATGAACCAGAAAACTGACGATCCGACCGATTCGAACGAGCCCACAGACCAGCCGGACGACGAGCCCGAGGCCGCGCGCGACGACGAGACAGGCCGGGACGCGGAGGATTCCGTGCCGGACGAGGCGGATGCGACGCCGCTGGAGCCGGCCGCGGACGGGGTGGAGAGGGGCGCCGGGTTCGGCACGGAGAACGTCGAGCGCGAGCCGTTCCTGGACGAACCGGCAACGGCAGCGCCGGAATCTCCCGCCGCGCCGCCCGTAAGCCGGGTACCGGCGCTCGTCGCCGGGTTCGCCGTTCTGCTCGCGCTGGCGGGGCTGGCGGGCGTCGGCTGGCTCGCCTGGCAGGACCGGGACAGCGGCGCCGAGAGCGCCGCGAACGCCGAGCGGATCGGACGCCTGACCGCGCAGCTCGAAGGGCTCTCCGGGGAGATCGGGGAAACCCGGCGCGGACTGGGGGAGCTTCGCGAGAACCTGGCAACCCTGGAGGACCGACGCGCGGAGACGGCGAGCGAGATGGAATCGCTGCGCGCCCGGGTGGAAGCGCTCGTGGAGCGGAACGAATCCGTGGCACCGCGCCTCGCGGACCTCGAGAACGCGGTCTCCTCGCTGCAGGGCATCTCGACCGGCGCGCGCGAGGCGTGGATGCTGGCCGAGGCGGAGTATTACCTGCAGATCGCGAACGCCCGGCTGCAGCTGGCGCGCAGCCCGGAGATCGCGCTGTTCGCGCTGAACTACGCCGACGAGCGGCTGCGGCAGTTGTCCGATCCGGGCCTGACGGAAGTGCGCCAGGCGCTGTCGTCCGAAATTCAGGCGCTCGAGTCGCTCGAGCGGACGGACATCGAGGGCGTCACGCTCACGCTCGCGAACCTGGCCGACAGGGTGGACTCGCTGCCGCTCGACGAGCGCGTCTCGGAGTCGCCGGCGGAGCCGGAGACGGTCGACGACGAGCGTGGCGGCGCCAGCCGCGCCTGGGCGTCGGTGAAACGGGCGTTCAGCGGCCTCGTCTCGGTCCGGCGCCCGGACGAGGACGTGCGGCCGCTCCTGTCGCCCGAGGCGGCCCGTTTTCTGCGGGCGAATCTCGCCCTGCAGTTCCAGTCGGCCCGCCTGGCCCTGCTTCGCGGCGAGCCGGCCGTATACCGCCGCAGCCTCGAGGACGCCGCCGACTGGCTCCGGCAGTACTACGATGCGGACAGCCGGGCGGTGCGGCAGGCGATCGGGACCATCGGCGAGATCCGCGACCGCCCGGTGGAGGAGTCGCTGCCGGACATTTCGGAATCGCTCCGCCTCCTGCGCCAGTATCGATCGCGGCGAGACTTGCAGGCCGGGAGCCGCGCAGCCGGCGAGCCCGGTCGATGAAGCTCGGCCTCCTCGTCGTCGTCGCGCTGATTGCCGGCGCGCTCGGGGCGCACTTTCTCCAGGAGGATCCCGGCTACGTCGTCATCCGTTTCCGCGGCTACCTGATCGAGATGTCGGTGCCGGTGCTGCTGGCGCTCATTCTGATCGGTGCCGCGCTGGTCTGGCTCGTCGTCCGGACGCTCCGGGTGCCGCGGCAGCTCGGGGAAGCGGCCGGCCGGTACCGGAGCGGACGCGCCGGAGAGCGACTGACCCGGGGAATGATCGAGGTGGCGGAAGGAAACTTCGCGAAAGGCGAGCGACTGCTCACCCGCTCCGCGGTCAAGAGCGACGCGCCGCTTGCCAACTACCTGCAGGCCGCCCGCGCGGCTCACCTGCTGGGCCAGGACGAACGCCGCGACAACTGGCTGCGCCTGGCCTACGAGATGACGCCGGAAGCGGCGAGCGCGGTGCTGCTCACGCAGGCGGAGCTCCAGCTCGACCAGAGACAGTACGAGCAGGCACTGGCGACCCTGAGAAGGCTCGAGGAGCAGGTCCCGAACCACAGCCACGCGCTGAACCTGCTCGGCCGGCTCTACTACCGACTCGAGGACTGGGAGCAGCTCGAAGCACTGCTCCCCCGCCTGCGCAAGCACGGACGCATCGGCGACGCGCTGCTCGACAGGTGGGCCGTGCGGGTGTACGTGGAAAAGCTGGCAGCCGCCACGGATGCCGCGGAGGTGGAGGCAGCCTGGCAGTCGACACCGAAGAATCTCAGGAGCGAGGTGGCGCTGCTCGAGGCACGCTACGCGGCCCTCATTCGCACGGGCGAGCACGAGACGGCGGAAAAGGAGATCATTCGCGAGCTCAAGCGGGAATGGCGCGGCCCGCTGGTGCGCCTGTTCGGCGTGATAGAAGGGCCGGACCCGGCCCGGCAGCTCCGGCGCGCCGAGGACTGGCTGCGGGCGCACCCGGATGACGTCGACCTGCTGCTGACGGCTGCTCGCCTGTGCCTCCGGAACGAGCTCTGGGGCAAGGCCCGGAGCTACCTCGAGACCGTCATCTCGCTGGATCCCTCACCCGAGGCCTACAACGAGTACGGCAGCCTGCTGAATCGCCTGGGTGAAGGCGACGCCGCGGCCGAAGCGTACCGCCAGGGTCTCGGCCTGATCGCGGGTCCGGCGCTCCCCGCCATCCCCGACCTCCGGCGATAGGGTCGATCCGCGCTTCAGGGCTGGCTGCGGACGCTGCGGAGCCAGCGGGTGAGCGGCTCCCATTGCTCCCAGTCCGGCCAGGCCAGGTATTCCGGCAGCTCGAAGATGCCCAGACCGCGGGTGTAGGCCCG
>CAZTAE010000200.1:0-4241 GCA_964611535.1 uncultured Woeseiaceae bacterium | reverse complement strand
GCGCTGATGGCGACCAGGATGTTGGCATCCTCGACCCGGGTCGCCGTGGGCGCATCCGGCCGGTTGACGTCGATTCCGGCCTCCTTGATGAACGAAGCCGTCACGATGAAGAAGATGAGCATGATGAACACGACGTCCAGCATGGGCGTGAGGTTGATTTCATTCTCTTCCTCGTCGCTGCCCATTCCTTCCGAAAATCTACGCATATTGCCCTACCTCTAGTGATCCATCGTCAGGGAGTCTTCCAGGAACTCCACTTCGCGCGCCGCGCGGCGGCTCAGGAGCGTGACCAGCAGCACGCCGGACAGCGCCCCGACCATACCGGCCATCGTCGGCACCGTCGCCTGCGAGACGCCGGCGGCCATCGCCCGGACATTGCCCGAGCCGGATACCGCCATGACCTCGAAGACCTTGATCATGCCGGTCACGGTGCCCAGCAGACCCAGCAACGGACAGAGCGCAACCAGGGTCTGAATCATCGGAATCGAGCGGTTCGCCGCCATCTGGAACTGCGACAGCATCGCCTCGCGGATCTGATGCGCGTGCCATGAGCGGCGCTCCGTGCGCGATTCCCAGCGCTGGCGGATATCTTCCGACAGTCCCTTCATTCTAGTCCGAAAGAACAGCAAGCGCTCGATGATGAAGACCCACATCAGGAAGATCGTCACGGCGATCACCCGCAGCACGGGGCCGCCGAGCTCCATGAAATCCCGGATGGCCTCGAAGCTGTCGCTCAGCCAGATCATGGCGTCTCCCCGCGGCCCCTAGCCGTGCCGCTCGGAGTGCTGGGCCACGATGCCCGCACTCTGGGAATTGAGGATGTTCACGATCTTGCGGCTCTGGCCGCTGACCAGCGTGTGGATCAGCACCATCGGTATGGCCACCACGAGCCCGAGCACGGTCGTCATCAGCGCCTGGGAAATACCGCCCGCCATCATCTTCGGGTCGCCGGCGCCGTACAGCGTGATGACCTGGAAGGTCTGGATCATGCCGGTAACGGTACCAAGGAGACCCATCAGCGGCGCGACCACCGAGATGACCTTGATGAACAGTAGGCCCTTCGTCAGACGGGGCATCTCCCTCAGGGCTGCCTCGCTGAGCTTGAGCTCGATGGTTTCCGTATCGGCGTTCCTGTTCGCGTCGTAGGCGGCCAGTACGCGGCCCAGCGGATTGTCGGAGCTCGCCTTGTCGCTCTTCAGCTGCGCGCTGACCTTGCGCGAGTCGTTGGACAGCACGACGGCCCGCCACAGCGCGATCAGGAGCCCGATGATGCCGAGCGCGATGATCGTATAGCCGACGATGCCGCCCTGGTTGATGCGCTCACCGATGGTTGGGGACTCGACCAGCAGCGACAGGATGCCGCCCCGGGTGACGTCGAGGCCGAAGCCGACGGTCTCGCCCGGCTCGGCATGCAGCACGTTGTCGGTGGAGTTGACGTAGCGGCCCTGGTCGGGCTGCCGTTGCAACTCGCTGATCGACCGCGTCGACGGATCGTACTGCAGGTAACCGTCCTCGAACACGACGTTGAAGAGGCCGATCCGCGCGATCTCGGCCATGACCCTCTCGCCGTCAGCCGTCGTGATCTCGTGATTGAGCTTCACGTTGCGCCCGGACGCGGTGATTTCGCGTTGCAGCTCGAACCACAGCCGCTCGATCTCCTCGATCGACGCCAGCGAGCTCGCGCCCGCCATCTTGTTGCCGAGTTCCGTCAGGAACTCGCCGCGATCCGGGTACTGGATACTGGTCAGCGATTCCCGGAACCGGCCCTGTGCATCGCCCGTCACCGTCTGCAATACGCCGAAGAGCTCCCGCAATGCGCCCATGCGCTCGTTCAGTTCCGAGCGTGCCTGGGCGATGCGCTGCTGATTCTCCGAAAACAGGGTCTCGAGGCGGGCGCTTTCCTGCTCCAGCTGTTCCCTCTCCTGCCGGGCCTGGTTGAGCAGTTGCTGCTGCTCGTCGCGGCGCTGGGCGAATTCGGCTTCGCGCTGGCGCTGTTCCTCGGAATCCCGGGCCTGGCCCCGCTGGATCTGCTGCAGGAGTTCCTGCATGCTCGCCGCGTCGTCCTGTGCGTGGACGACGGAAAAGCCGAGTACCCCCGCCAGAACTGTTATTGCTATGCGTTTCATCTAGGAGGTCTCCCCGACTGGTTCTGCGGCACTTACCGGGATAAGTACGAGCTCCGGCGCGATCAACTGACGCGCCATGCGTATGCCCTTCCGGATCTCGCTGCGGTAGTCGTCATCGACCACGAAGTTTTCCTGATTCGGGTCGTAACGGCCGGTGATGCGGCCGTCGTCCGACTGGAAATACAGGCCGACGCGCCCGATGCGCAGCATGTTGTAGTCGCGGGTTCCCTCGACCCCCTCGACCTGCAGGGTCTGCCGGTACCATTCGCTCGACTGGCCGTAGTCCATCTCGATCTGGTAGGCCTCCAGGACCTTGCGGAACTTCTCCGCGACGCTCACATCCTCACGGGTCATCAGCTCTTTCAGCGACTCGATCCGGTCCTCGCGCTCTTCCATCAGGAACGGGATGTCGAGGGAGATCGACTGCTCGAGGCCGTCAATCATGCGTTCCATCAGGGGAAAGATCTGGCGGTTCACCACTTCCACCTGATCCATCGACAACGCGATGTCGTCGAGCGTCGCCTGCTGCGCCTCGGTCTGGGCGGTCATGAGGCGGTTGTAGACCTCGAGGCCGTCGATCTCCTTCAGGATGCCCCGATACTGGTCCTCCAGCGATCGTGTTCCTTCGACAGTCTCGTCGATCCGTTGCTGCGACTCCTGCGCCAGTTGCAGCCGCCGCAGGTCGGCCTCCAATACCTGATCAACAGTCTGGGCGACGACGCCGCCTGCTGCTACGGCGATCACCGCCGCAACGATGGCAGTTGCCGTCTTTCGACTGCTGCGTTTGCACCGTTTCATGGACACTCCTTGGAACATCGGGTTGTAATCGTGACAGTGAGATTGGGGAGAGAATTCGCCGCGAGCTGGTCAGCCGCACCTACACAACAGGACCGCGTGCAGTGATCCGTCGCCCTGTCAGCGCCTGCGACCCTCTCCTCCTGCGCCGCGGCGACAATCTGTTCTTTGACCCTTTGAGTTCTGGTAGTTTGGTCGGATCGTCTGATCGGTAGTGTAATTCTATCGCCCCGGATTATAGTGCCGGCTTTCGCCGGGCGACAAGAATACCACAGGTCCCGGGCATGGCCAGTCCGCTGCGACATAAGCCCCGGCTCAAACGGTCCGGAAACGGACCAGTTCCTGCTTCGCGATGGAGGCCCGGTGCACTTCGTCCGGCCCGTCCGCCAGCCTCAGCGACCGCGCCGAGGCCCAGGCCGCCGCCAGGCCGAAATCGGCCGACACGCCGGCTCCGCCGTGCACCTGTATCGCCCGATCGATGACCCGTGCGGCCATGGCCGGAGCCACGACCTTGATCATCGCGATCTCGGTTCTGGCGGCCTTGTTGCCCGCCTTGTCCATCCGGTCCGCCGCCCTCAGGGTGAGCAGGCGTGCCTGGTCGATCTCGAGCCGGGAGTCGGCGATACGTTCCCGGATCACGCCGCGGTCGGCGAGTTTCCTGCCGAAGGTGACCCGCTCCGCGGCGCGCCGGCAGAGGCTGTCGAGCGCCCGTTCCGCGGCGCCGATCAGGCGCATGCAGTGATGTATACGCCCCGGCCCGAGCCGCCCCTGCGCGATCTCGAAGCCGCGGCCGGGGCCGAGCAGCATGTTCGCGGCCGGCACGCGAACGTTCTCGAACACCATTTCGGCATGGCCGTGAGGCGCATGGTCGTACCCGTATACCGTCAGCGGCCTCACGACGTGGACACCGGGCGTCGCCATCGGCACGAGAATCATCGACTGCTGCCGATGCCGTTGCGCCTCCGGTTCGCTCCGGCCCATGAAGATGATGATTTCACAACGTGGATCCATCGCTCCCGATGTCCACCACTTGTGACCGTTGATGACGTAGTCGTCGCCCTTTCTGGTCATCGAGGCCTGAATGTTCGTGGCGTCGGAAGACGCAGATTCGGGCTCGGTCATCGCGAAGGCGGAGCGGATCTCGCCCCGCAGCAGCGGCTCGAGCCAGCGCTGCTTCTGCTCCTCCGTCCCGTAACGCGCCAGCACTTCCATGTTGCCGGTGTCCGGGGCGGCGCAGTTGAAGGCTTCGGGAGCGATGGGCGAACGCCCCATGATCTCGGCAAGCGGCGCGTACTCGAGGTTCGTGAGGCCGGCGCCGCC
>CAZTAE010000199.1:0-4273 GCA_964611535.1 uncultured Woeseiaceae bacterium | reverse complement strand
GCCCCATGATCTCGGCAAGCGGCGCGTACTCGAGGTTCGTGAGGCCGGCGCCGCCGAGGTCTCCCGGGAGGAACAGATTCCACAGCCCCGCCTCGCGCGCCCGCTGCTTCAGATCCTCCATCGCGTCCGGCACGATCCAGCGCGAGTCGCCTCCTTCGAGCGAGGCGAAATACGCTTCTTCGGCCGGCAGGACGTGCTGGTCGACGAACGCGGCGACTTTCGCCCGCAGTTCTTCGACCCTGGGTGAATAATCGAAATCCATGTGCTTTTCCGGTGGCGCGATTCGTGCAGCCGGTCCGGTCGCAGCATAACCTTAATATAAGGAATGCAGGCCAGCAGAAATCCGCGCGTCGCTTCCCTGCCGATCTTCTGCGGCCACGTCCGTCGCCCGGTCGGTCGCCGCACGCGATCGTATCACAAGCAACTGATTTCGCCGCTGTTGACATGCATCGTCCCATCCCAGATGATCCCGGCATGATGAACCCGCACCACTATCCGTTGACCGGCCCGATCGTCGCAGGCGTACTTGTGGCGCTGGTCCTCCTTGGGAGGTGACATAGCGGGTAGCAAGCAGACATTCCGGTCAAGGCAAGCCCCGCTCCCGAAAGGATTGCGGGGTTTTTTTTTGGCTGCAAACGACGGCCCGGCCGACGGGCCGCTGGCATCGGGGATAGCTCATGAAAATGTATTCGGAAAAGGACGTCGACACCACCTGCCTCCGCGGCAAGCGCATCGCGATCCTCGGCTACGGCAGCCAGGGCCGCGCCCACGCGCGCAATCTGAAGGACAGCGGGCACGACGTCGTCGTCGGCCTGCGGCCGGAAGGCGCCAGCTGGAAGCGCGCCGAGGCAGACGGCCTCGTCGTGCAGGAGCCGGCCGTAGCCGCACGCGGCGCCGCCATCGTCGCTTTCCTCACGCCCGACATGTCGCAGGCCTCCCTCTACGCCACGGTCGAGGAGAGCCTGTCCCGCGGCGCCGCCATCCTCTTCGCGCACGGCTTCGCCATCCACTTCGAGCAGATCCGTCCGCGGGAGGACCTCGATGTCGTGCTGATCGCGCCGAAGGGGCCCGGCCACCTGGTCAGGCGCCAGTACGAGGAAGGCCACGGCGTGCCCTGTCTGGTGGCCGTCGGCCAGGACTCGAGCGGTCGCGCGCTCGATCTTGCGCTGGCCTACGGAGAGGGCATCGGCGGCGCGCGCGCCGGGGTCATCGAGACGACGTTCGCCGAGGAAACCGAGACGGACCTTTTCGGCGAGCAGGCGGTCCTGTGCGGCGGCGCAACCGAGCTCGTGGTCGCCGGCTTCGAGACGCTCGTGGAAGCCGGCTATCAGCCCGAGGTGGCCTATTACGAGTGCATGCACGAGCTCAAGCTGATCGTCGACCTGCTGCACGAGGGCGGGCTGCGGAAGATGCACGAGTTCATCAGCGAGACCGCCGCCTGGGGGGACCTCACCCGCGGCCGGCGAATCGTGGACGCGGACGTCCGGCAGAAGATGCAGGAGGTGCTGGCGGAGGTGCGCGACGGCACCTTCGCCCGCGAATGGATCAACGAGAACGAATCGGGCAAGAAGGAATACCGGCGCCTGATGCAACAGGACCTCGACCATCCGATCGAGAAGACGGGCGCGAGCCTGCGCAGCCGCATGGACTGGCTGGAAAACTGACGAGGAAAAGACCATGACACCCGCGACGAACAATTATCTGGACGCGACGGACTGGGGTTCCGACGTCGACACACCGCCATCCCCCGTATCGTTGGACGACGTCCGGCGCGCCCGGGAAACGATAAGCGCCTGGCTCACGCCCACTCCACTCCTCAACAACGCCCTGCTCTCCGCCCGCCTGGGCGCCGACACTCACGTCAAGCTCGAGAACATGCAGGAGATCGGCGTGTTCAAGATCCGCGGCGCACTGAACCTGCTCGCGGGCCTGGGCGAGGAAGCGCGAGCTATGGGCGTCGTAACGGCGACGCGCGGCAACTACGGTGCCGCACTGGCGCGCGCCTGCGCCATCCACGGCGTGCGCTGCACCGTCTTCGTGCCGGAAGGCAACAGCGCGGACAAGAACGCCGCCGTGAAGGCGCTCGGCGCCGACCTCATCGTGCAGGGGCACGACTTCGACGCCGCCTGGGACGCCTCGGTGCGGTATGCGCGGAAAAAGGGCGCGCTGTCGATCCACCCCGCGAAGCGCTCCGAGCTCGTCGCCGGCCAGGGCACCGTCGCCCTCGAGATGCTCGAGCAGGCGGATGGCGAGCTCGACGTCGTCTTCGTGCCGGTCGGCGGCGGCAGCCTGGCCGCGGGCACGGTGACCGTGGTCAAGGCCCTCTCGCCCGCAACGCGCGTCATCGCCGTGCAGGCGGAGAACGCCCCCGCCTTCCACCATGCGTGGCACACGAAGCGATACGCGCCGATGGTGGCCGCGAAAACGATCGCCGACGGCCTCGCGACCCGCGTACCCGTGCGCTACACGCTGGGCATGATGGAGGCGCTCGATGACTTCGTGCTGGTGAGCGAGGAGGCGATCTGCGACGCGATCCGCTGCTATGCCGAAACGATCCATCAGCTCGCGGAAGGCGGCGGCGCCGCGCCGCTCGCTGCCGCCCTCGCCATGCGCGAGGAACTTTCCGGTTTGCGCGTCGGGCTCATCCTCACCGGCAGCAACATCGACAGCGCCGCGTTGCTCAAAGCGCTGCAGCCGAACGCGCGCATGCATGCCCCGCTGGCGACGCCCGATTTCCCGCTGGCCAGCATCGACTACGGCGACCGCTGAGCCGCCACCGCGGAGGACACGACGTGAACGACCGCATAAGAATCTTCGACACGACCCTGCGCGACGGCGAGCAGGCACCCGGCTGCAGCATGACGCTCAAGGAAAAGCTGCGTATCGCCAGGGCCCTCGCTGACCTCCGCGTCGACGTCGTCGAAGCCGGCTTCCCCGCGGCGTCTCCCGGCGACTTCGAATCGGTCAAGGCCATCGCCGACGCGGACTACGGCCCGATCGTGTGCGGCCTCGCCCGCTGCAACGCCGGCGATATCGACAGGGTGCAGGCCGCCCTCGCCGGCGCCCGCCGCAAACGCATCCACGTCTTCGTCGCGACCAGCGAAATCCATCGCGAGCACAAGCTCCGGATGAAAAAGGACGAAGTGATCAGGAGCGCCGTCGGCGCCGTCCGCCTCGCCCGCGAGCTGTGCGACGACGTCGAGTTCTCTCCCGAAGACGCCTCGCGCACCGAGCTGTCCTACCTCGCCGACGTCCTGAGCGCCGCGATAGAGGCCGGCGCCACCACCCTGAACATCCCGGACACCGTCGGCTATACCGTGCCGGCCGAGTTCGACCGGCTCTTCCGCTACCTCAAGGACCACGTCGCCGGCATCGACGACGTCGTCCTGAGCGTCCACTGTCACGACGACCTCGGCATGGCCGTCGCCAACAGTCTCGCTGCAGTCGGCGCAGGCGCCCGGCAGATCGAGTGCACCATCAACGGCATCGGCGAGCGCGCCGGCAACTGTTCGCTCGAGGAAGTCGTCATGGCGCTCAAGACCCGCGCCGGATTCTTCGGCCTCGATACGAACGTCGACACGACGAAACTCTACCCGACGTCCCGCCTCGTGGCCGGCATCACGGGCATGCAGGTCCCCCGCAACAAGGCCGTCGTCGGCGAGAACGCCTTCGCCCACGAAGCCGGCATCCACCAGCACGGCATGCTGCAGGACCGTACCACCTACGAGATCATGCGCCCCGAGGACGTGGGCTTCGCCCGCTCCAACCTGGTCCTGGGGAAGCACAGCGGCCGCCACGCCTTCCGGGACCGCGTCCGGCAGCTCGGCTTCGACATCGACGAGTTCGAGATCAACCGCGCCTTCCAGGAGTTCAAGAAACTCGCCGACCGCAAGAAGGAGCTCTACGACGGCGACATAGAGGCCATCATCCTCAACGTCGACAGCACCTCCGCAGGCCCGTGGAAGCTCACAGCGCTCAAGGTCACCTCGGAGACCGACAGCAAGGCGCACGCCACCGTCCGCATGCTGGACGAACAGGGCGAAACGGTCGAGTCGAAGGCCTCGGCCGACGGCGCGGCAGAAGCCGTCTTCCGCGCCCTCGAGTCGGCCACCGGCGTCAGGCCCGTGCTGAAAAGCTTCGAGCTGCACAGCGCCACCGTCGGCGAGGACGCCCAGGGCGAGGCGACGGTGATCGTCGACCACAAGGGACAATCCTTCCGCGGCCACGGCACCAGCACCGACATCGTCGAGGCCGGCGGCCGCGCCTACCTCGA
>CAZTAE010000198.1:0-4326 GCA_964611535.1 uncultured Woeseiaceae bacterium | reverse complement strand
CCGTCCCGTACGGTGCGCCGACTTCCTCCAGCATCCACCTGGCGATGCGCCCGCGCGAACGCGGGTTGGTGTAGAAGACGAGGTTCTCGCCGCTCATCCCGCCACTCCTCCAGCCTCTTCAGGGGTTGTCGATTCTACGTCCCTGTGCAGGGGGCGGAAAAGCCCGGCGGGCAGGGCGCAGGCGGCCCGGGTGCGAGCGCCCGGGGTTTTCGAATACCATCGAGAATTCAGGGGACCGACACAGGTCAAAGGATCTGGCGGACGAGGCAAGGCGTTGATAAAGCGACTTATCGAGCAGATCACGAGCGCCGTCTCCGGCGGCGATTCCGGCGAACCGGACGAGGAAGAGCGGGCGGAGGCGATCCGCAAGGCGACCGCCGTCCTCATGCTGGACGTCGCGCTGGCCGACAAGGTGTTCGACCAGGCGGAGCTCGATCACCTGGTGGGGCTTGCAGAGGAGCAATTCGGCCTGGAGCGCGAGGACGCCGAGGAGCTGATTCAGTCTGCCAAGAGCGAGGCGGAGCAGATCGTATCGGTGCATGAGTTCACGCACCTTCTCCACCACAACCTGAGCGATGAGGAGAAGGCGCGTGTCGTGGGCATGCTGTGGCAGATCGCCTACATCGACGGGCGGCTGGACAAGTACGAGAACGCGCTGGTGCTGAAGATCAGCGACCTCCTGTACGTGAGCCGCGGGTTGGTGATGCGGCTGAAGCACGACGCGGCGAAGGCGGCGGGGTAGCGCCCCGCGCTTGCCGGCCCAACACCCGCCAGGCCGCAGATCGGGGAGCCCTTTGCGGTTACAATGTCGCGCCACGCAAAGCGCCCGTAGCTCAGTTGGATAGAGTACCTGGCTTCGAACCAGGTGGTCGGGAGTTCGAATCTCTCCGGGCGCGCATTTCATTCAAAGGGTTAGCTGACTTTTCCGCTTACCCTTTTTCATTTTCCGACACTTTTCCGACAAAATTGCAGGTCCTTCCGACCACTGTCAGTGTCGGCGTTTGAGCAACACGCTGATTGACGACCGTGTCGACGGCATTTCGTAACTTGTTGAGCTCTGCCGCCGAGTAGTGCGTGGTGATATCCCCATCGGCATGACCAAGCAGCGCCTTGCAGGTTTCCAGTGCGCTCGACCGAGCCCCCACAAATTAGCCACCGGGTCGCCAACCCGCGCCGCCGGGCTGGCCGGCTCACATAAGGCCCCTTATACGTACCAGGAAACTACAAGAATGGTTGGTTTGATTTCTTCCATGGCTGAACCTCAAGCAGGTCAGTTGACATGTGCGAGCGCTTAATCTCGCTATCCATCAGTTTCATCAACTTGCGACAGATATAACTGACACTTGTCTGAAACTGATGCTCTAAAGAAATCGGGATGCGCTCTGGCGTACTCAGAATTGTCAGGATGTTCGCGACGGGCACCGGGTTACCGTCCCCGAATTGCGCGGCTCAGGTCCGGCAGCCGCCCTTTCTCCCCGGCTAGCACACCTTGTTCGGTCTCGGCGCTGCTACGTGCCACGATGGCGGTGGCCTTTGTGGCGTTATGGTTTGACAAATTGCTACAATAGTTGAGTAATAATTAAAACTGTGATGATGATGCTTTTTGTGGCGAAAGGTAGGCAGTCGGCTCGTTCGGAGGGCAATTCCTGGCGGCCGGGAGGAGGCGTCAGGGCGATATGATCCGCTGGATCAAAATCTGGATTCTTCCCGGCGCAGTGTTCCAATCCGTGCTGGTCGGCGGTGGCTATGGAACCGGCCGTGAGGTCGTCGAGTTCATCAGCCGGTTCGGCCCGATCGGCGGGCTCAAGGCCGTCCTGCTGGTTGGCGCGCTCTGGGCACTGGTGCTCGCAATCACGTTCGAGCTGGCCCGAAGGTTCCGGACGCGGGACTACCGGTCGTTCTTCAAGATGATTCTGGGTCGCTACTGGCCGCTTTACGAGCTCTTCTTCGCCGCCGCACTACTCATCGTCCTGGCCATATGCGGCGCCGCGGCCGGAGCCGTCCTGAAGGACAGCTTCGGAATACCTGCGCTGGTCGGCATTGCCCTGATGCTGGTGATCGTTGGTGTGCTCAACTACTACGGCCGCGCACTGGTGGAGAAGACACTCACCTTGTGGGGGCTCGCAATGACCGTCGTGTTCGTTGCCTTTCTGGTGCTGACGCTTCTCGACCGTGGCGAACGAATCGCCGAGGCGTTCGCCGGTGCGCAAGTCCTCCCGGGGTGGTGGTTCAGCGGCTTTCAGTTTTTCCTCTACAACATTGGCATTGCGCCCGCGATCCTTTATGCCACCGGCCATCTCGAGACGCGCCGACAGGCGCTTGGGGCTGGCATCGTGGCGGGCCTGCTCGGCATCCTCCCCGCGCTCGCCTTTCACCTGGTCTTCATGGCGGGTTTTCCGGAGATCATCGAAAAGCCACTGCCCACCTACTGGATGTTCCAGCAACTCGGCTTTGCCTGGCTTCTGGTTATTTACGTGGTCCTGCTGTTCGGCACGATCGCGCAGACCGGTGTGGGCATGCTCCAAGGACTGAACGAACGGCTCGACACTTGGTGGAACGAACGGCATGGCCGCGTGCTGAGCTCCCGGACGCACTCACTCATCGGGCTCGGGGCGGTGCTCGCCAGCCTGCTCCTCGCGAACGTCGGCATTGTCGGCCTCGTGGCAAAGGGCTATGGCACCTTGGCGTGGTTTGTTCTGGTCATCTACGTGATACCAATCCTGACGCTGGGGCTCTTGAAGCTGCGCAACCAAGTTCCAGCAACACCGGAGGCCCAGGAACCACGTCCATGACTGCTACTCCGAACGACCCAACAGGAACTCCTCCCCCTTTGGACACGCCAGAGCATCCGCGGATCAGCGATTACGTCACGCATTGGGCGTCTCAGACACCGGATGCCGAGGCGCTGGTGCTCAACAACTCGCGAATCAGCTACGAGGAACTCGCGGTGCTCGTCGACCGGTGCGCCGGGAGGCTGGTGGGTCTCGGTGTACAGCCTGGCGATCGGGTTGCGATGCTATCTACGCCGAGACCAGAGTTTCTCATCGTTTTTCTTGCATCAGCCCGCGTCGGCGCGGTGTGGCTGGGCCTGAATCCCAGGTATACGCTGGATGAACTCCGTTATGTCATTGGCGACGCACGACCGGTCGTTCTGGTAGTCCCCGCTGCAGTTGACGGGCGCAATTTTCGAGACGAAGTCCAGACCCTGGCGAGCGAAAACGCGGCGATCCGCCACGTAGTGGTTCTCGAGCTCGGCCCGCGATTCACGCCTGAGCCGCTGAACAGTCTCCTCGGCTTCCCGGGAGATTCAGTGTCGGAACGGTGTCAGGCAGTTACTGCACGGGATGCGGCGCTGCTGGTGTATACCTCCGGCACAACGGGCCGACCGAAGGGCGCCCTGCTTCCCCACCGGGGTCTAGTTCACTGTAGCCGTATTCAGCGCGCGCACTTGCGCGCACAGCCATTGCGGGCGCTGAATAACCTGCCGGTCAATCATGTTGGATGCGTGGGTGATATTTGCTCGTTTGTGCTTGTCAGCGGAGGGACGGTGGTATTCGCGGAGCGCTTCGAACCCGGGCGGATTGGCCCTCTGATAAGGGAGGAACGCATTACGATGTGGGGTCAGGTGCCAACCATGTTCCAGCTCACGCTCGATGATCCCGGCTTCGATCCAGGCATGGTGGCGTGTGTCCAGGAAATCGCCTGGAGCGGGGCGATGGCGCCCGAGGGTCTGGTTCGGCGATTGCGTGGGCTTTGTCCACAGCTGAGTTCGTTCTATGGGATGACGGAGACAGTGGGATCCGTCTGTTATTCGGATCCGGATGCGTCGCTCTCCGACCTGGCGCGCACGATCGGGCGGCCGGACCCTCGATACGACGTCCGGATAGCGAATCCGGAGGGGAACACGGCACCGTGCAGCGAAGCCGGGGAGATCCAGGTACGAGGAGATTTCCTGATGCTGGGCTATCTGAACGACCCGGAGGGGACCCGGGACACGTTCACCGCCGACGGCTGGCTTCGCACGGGCGACCTGGCAATCGAGGAGCCGGACGGCCAATACCGGCTGATCGGCCGTCTGCGCGAAATGTTCAAATCCGGCGGCTATAACGTTTACCCCAAGGAGATCGAAACGGTGCTGGAAGCGCACCCGGCCGTCACCCTGAGTGCCGTCGTCGCCACTCCCGATCCGCTGTACGGCGAAGTGGGCACGGCGTTCCTGGTTTGTGAGGCCGGCGCGTCTATGGATGAGGCGCTGCTGCGCAGCCACTGCCGGGAACGTCTGGCCAACTACAAGATTCCGAAGCATTTCCACGTCCTGGAGGCCAT
>CAZTAE010000197.1:0-4347 GCA_964611535.1 uncultured Woeseiaceae bacterium | reverse complement strand
GGCGGCCTGGTGTCCCTGAGTTTTGCCGCCATCGGCCTGACGAGCAATCCCGACCGCAATTTCGGCTACCTGATCATGTGGGTGCTCATCTACGGCGCCCTCGGCCTCCTGCTGATGCCCACTGCCTACAGCGTGATGGGCCTGGACGGCGTGCTGTGGTTCTTCGCGCTGTTCCCACTGGCGGGCCTGGCCTTCGTGCGCTTTCTCCCCGTCACCGGCGAAAACGCCGTTCCGGTGGATGAAGACGCCGTGACCTTGTCGGTGGGCCTGCGCGCGCTGGCGCTGCTGGCCATGCTGGCCTATTTCCTGGCCCAGGGCGTCGTCTGGGCGTATCTGTTTCTCATCGGCTTGTCGGGCGGGCTCGGCGAGCAGCAAGTGGCCAATGGACTGACGATGTCCCAGTTCGCCGGCATCGCCGGCGCCTTCCTCGCAGCAATGTTGGGCGATCGTTATCGCCGCTCCCTGCCGCTCACGCTGGGCATCCTCGGCGGCGCCGCGTGCCTGTACTTCCTGGTCGGTCAGTTCGAGTTCGTGCTATTCGCGGTGGTGGTGTGCGCCTACAACTTCGCCTGGAATCTTACGCACCCGTACCTGCTGGCGGCGATGGCGAGCTTCGACCGCCGCGGCCGCGTGGTCGTCTATGCCGTCGCCATGCAGATGGTCGGCCTCGCCGTCGGGCCCAGTCTCGCCGCGTCCGTCATCGCGCCCGGCGACTACGTCAACGTCAATGTCCTCGGCGCCATCCTTTTCGTCATGAGCCTCGCGCTCGTGCTGCCGCCGGTGCTCGCCCAGTCGCGGCGGCCGGCCGTGGCGCTGCAGGAGTCATAAGCCACCGGAGGAAACCGATGTTCGCCGATCTGCGAAATAAAACAGCCATCGTTACCGGCGCCGGCCAGGGGATCGGCGCCGGGATAGCCGAGGTATTCGGGGCGGCCGGTGCCAGGGTGGTCGTCGCGACCCGCACGGCCAGTCACGGGAAGGAGACCGTCAAGCGCGTCGAAGCGGCCGGCGGCGCCGCCCGCCTTTGCGCCGTGGACATCGGCACGGCGGAGAACGTCAGGCGCGTCGTCGCGGAGACCGTGGAGGCCTGGGGCGGCGTGGACATACTCGTCCACAACGCAGCCTCATTCCTCGGAGGTCCGGTCGAACACTATTCAGAGGACGATCTGGATACGGTGCTTTCGGTGAACCTCAAGGCCTGCTTCCGGTTTTCCGCGGCCTGTATTCCCGAATTCCGCAAGCGCGGGGGCGGACGGCTGCTGTTTACCTCGTCGGTGACGGGACCACGGGTCGCGATGCCGAACACCGCCTATTACGCCTCCTCGAAGGGCGGCATCAACGCGTTCATACGCACGGCCGCCCTGGAACTCGCGCGCGAGAACATCACGGTGAACGGCGTGGAGCCCGGCTTTATCCGGACGGCGGCCATGGAACTGCTGGCCGACGAGGAAGGGCTCGAGCAGATGACGAAATACATACCGACGGGTTACATGGGCGCGCCGAAGGACATAGCCTATGCGATGCTGTACCTCGCGAGCGACGAAGCGCGCTACGTGACCGGGCAGACCATCTGCGTCGACGGCGGCTCGACGCTGCCCGAGAGCCCGGTTTTCCTGGACGACATTGAAGGAATCAAGGATCTGGCCGGATCGTCCTGACACCTGCGAGCGGCGACCGGTCCTGGAGAATGAGATGAGCAAGAAATACGACATGACGATCAACGGCAAGCGAGTGGCTGCCAGCGACTATCGCGAAATCCGCAATCCCGCCGACACCAGCGAAGTCGTCGGATTGGCTCCGTTGGGAACGCCCGAGCATCTCGAGGACGCCGTCGCGGCCGCGCGACGCGCGTTCGAGAGCTGGCGCTATTCGAGCGACAAGGACCGCGAAGCGGCCTGTCGAACTATAGCGGGGGTGATCACCGACAACACCGATGAGTTGAAGGTGCTGCTGACGCGGGAGCAGGGAAAAGCCCTGAAGGGCCTCGGCTCCGAGTTCGAGATGGGCGGCTGTGCCGCATGGACTTCCTACACCGCGGGCCTGAGCCTGCCCATGAAGGTGCTGGAAGAGAGCGAGGCCAGCCGCATCGAGCTGCACCGTGAGCCGCTGGGCGTCGTCGGCTCCATCACACCCTGGAACTGGCCGCTGCTGATCGCGATCTGGCACGTCGTACCCGCCATTCGCACCGGCAACACCGTCGTCATCAAGCCCTCGCCATTTACGCCCCTCAGCACCCTGCGACTCTTCGAGCTGGTCGGCGAGGCGCTTCCGGCCGGTCTGATCAACGTCGTCTCGGGCGATGACGAGCTCGGCGCAGCGCTCAGCCGGCACGAAGACATCAACAAAATCGTCTTCACCGGTTCCATCCCGACCGGCAGAAAAATCATGGCGAGCGCCGCAGCTACCCTGAAGCCGCTCACGCTGGAGCTCGGCGGTAACGACCCGGCCGTCGTCCTGCCCGATGCGGAGCCCGAGAAACTGGCGGAAAGACTGTTCTGGGGCGCCATGATCAACAGCGGGCAGACCTGTGGCGCAATCAAGCGGCTGTATGTGCACGACAGCCTGTTCGACGAAACCTGCGCGGCATTGCAGGCGTTCGCCCGCAACATACCGGTGGGCAACGGCCTGGAGGAAGGCAAGCTGCTGGGACCGCTGCAGAACGAGCGTCAATTCAGGCGCGTCATCGACCTGGTCGAGGATGCCAAAGCGAACGGAGCCACCGTCCTTACGGGTGGCGAGCCGCTCGGCGGTGACAACTATTTCTACCCGGTAACCTTCATTACGGACATCGAGGACGGCGCCCGCCTCGTGGACGAAGAGCAGTTCGGACCCGTCCTGCCCATCATGCGCTACAGCGACGTGGACGACGCCGTGCAGCGGGCAAACGCGCTCGAATACGGGCTCTGCGCTTCCGCATGGGGCTCGGACAGCGAACGGACCCGGCAGGTCGCGGCGCGTCTGGAAGCCGGGACGGTCTATATCAACAAGCACGCCGATATCGCGCCGCATGTGCCCTTCGGCGGCATCAAATGCTCCGGTATAGGCGTGGAGTTCGGCGAAGAGGGCCTCGCCGCCTACACGTCGGTAAAGATCATCAACGCCGCGGCCTGAAGGTCTCGCCGCAAACCCGAGGGGGAATGACAGCGACAGCAAACCAGCAGACGGTGAAGCACACCGAGTTGCTGACCGACCCGGATTTCCTGCGGCTCATGAGGCGCCGGAGCCGGCTCCGATGGGGACTCAGTGTGCTGCTCGTAGGGTCCTACCTCACCTACGGGATGGCGGGCCTCTATGCCGGCGAGCTGCTGGCGCGGCCGTTCCTCGGAACCGCCGTTACCTGGAGCGTGATCATCGGCTACGCGATCATCTTCCTCGGGATCAGCTCGTCGATCTATTACGTCTGGCAGGTGAATCGCATCATCGCGCCCCTGCAGAAGCGTCTCGCGGGGCAGTACCGTTGAGCGCGGACATGAATCCCACGGCCGTATGGACTTTCACGGGCTTCGTACTGGCCAGCCTTCTGGTCACCGCCTGGGCTGCCCGCCGTACCCGCTCCGCCGGCGACTTCTACACCGCCGGCAGCAAAATCACCGACCTGCAAAACGGCCTGGCCCTGGCCGGCGATTTCATGTCGGCGGCCACCTTTCTGGGCCTGACCGGCCTCGCGTTCATCGGCGGCGTCGACGCGCTGCTGTTCGCCATCGGCGGCACCGTCGGCTGGGCGGTGATCCTGTTCATATTCGCGGACCGCCTGCGCAACCTCGGCCGCTACACGTTCGCCGACGTCGTCGCCTTTCGCCTGCACCCGGAACGCCTGCGCGTGCTGGCCGCCATCGGCACGCTGATCGTCGGCATTCCCTACCTCATCGCCCAGATGGTGGGCGCGGGCGGCCTCTTTCAGACGCTGTTCGGCATGTCCTACGGGTTGGCGGTACTCATCGTGGGTACGCTGATGACGGTGTACGTGGCGCTCGGCGGCATGCTGGCCACGACGTGGGTACAGGTCATCAAGGCGGTCCTCCTGCTGACGGGCGGCACGGCCCTGGCGGTCGTCGCCCTGATCCCCTTCGGCTTCGATCTGGGCGTCGTGTTCGGGAGGGCGGCCGACATCCACCCGTTCGGCGACGACATACTCGCTCCCGGAGGACTCTATACGGACCCGGTAAGCGTCGTATCACTGGCGCTCGCCTTCATCGGCGGCACGGCCGGGCTGCCGCATGTCCTCATGCGCTTCTTCACGGTGCCCGACGCACGGCAGGCCCGCAAATCGATCGGTTACGCCGTGACTTTCATCGGCTATTTCATGGGTCTCACGGTCATCATCGGTTTCGCCGCGATCGTCCTCCT
>CAZTAE010000196.1:0-4349 GCA_964611535.1 uncultured Woeseiaceae bacterium | reverse complement strand
TCGACATCTACTGCTATTCGGTCGGGCTCTTCGAGGACGGCAAGCTCCCGGGCCGCCACAGCGAGGTGCTCGAGGCGCTGGAGGCGTGGGGCTTCAAGGTGTGCCCGGAGCGCGCGGTCGTGCGCGGCATCGAGGGCTGTCTCGACTATTACGCGACGCTTGCCGAACGCCGCGACGAGCTTCCCTACGACATCGACGGCGTCGTGTACAAGGTCGACCGGCTGGATTACCAGCGCGAGCTCGGCTTCGTCTCGCGCGCGCCGCGCTGGGCCATCGCGCACAAGTTCCCGGCGCAGGAAGAGCTCACCGTGGTGCGCGACGTCGAGTTCCAGGTCGGGCGCACCGGCGCGCTGACGCCCGTCGCGCGCCTGGAGCCCGTGTTCGTCGGCGGCGTGACCGTCAGCAACGCCACCCTGCACAACATGGACGAGCTGAAGCGCAAGGACGTGCGCATCGGCGACACCGTGATCGTGCGCCGCGCCGGCGACGTCATCCCCGAGGTGGTGAAAGTAAGACCTGAGCGCCGCCCGAAGAAGGCCCGCGAGGTCGCGATGCCGGAGGCCTGCCCGGTGTGCGGCTCGGCCGTGCAGCGCCTGGAGGACGAGGCCGTGGCCCGCTGCACCGGCGGGCTCTACTGCGCCGCCCAGCGCACCGAGGCCCTGAAGCACTTCGTCTCGCGCCGCGCGCTCGACATCGACGGCCTGGGCCACAAGCTCATCGAGCAGCTGGTGGCGCTCGACCGCCTCAAGACGCCGGCCGACGTCTACGGGCTGACGAAGGAGGAGCTGGTCGAACTGGAACGGATGGGGGAGAAGTCGGCCGGGAATCTGCTGGCCGCAATCGAGCGCAGCAAGCAGACGACGCTTGCACGGTTCCTGTACGCCCTGGGGATCCGCGAGGTGGGGGAGGCCACGGCGATGGCGCTGGCGATGCATTTCGGGAACCTCAAGGCGATCCTCGCGGCCTCGGAGGAGGAACTGCAGCGGGTGCCGGACGTGGGGCCGGTGGTGGCTTCCCGCGTCCGGGCGTTCCTGGACGAGCCCCGCAACCGGGAGATCATCGAGCGCCTGCAGGCGGCCGGCGTGACCTGGGAGGAGACGACGCCGGCGCCGACACCCACGGAAGGTCCCTTCGCCGGCAAGACCGTGGTGCTGACCGGCACGCTCGCCGGCATGACCCGGGACGAGGCGCGGGCGCGCATCGTGGCCCTGGGCGGCAAGGTGACCGGCAGTGTATCGAAGAAAACAGATGTCGTTGTCTACGGCGACAATGCCGGCTCAAAGCTCACAAAAGCGCAAACGCTCGGTGTCGATACCATGGACGAGCAAACCTTCCTGTCGCTCTTGACCGACGGGTAGCAGATATGGTTTTGGGAAAAATGGAGCAGGAAATATCAAGGAAATCAAGCCATAAAACGGGGAAATACATCAAGGAATAACAATTGTTTTCAGGGCGTTCCCTAGACAATGCTTGGGCTATTTTTCCCAAGTCCTTATTTTCGTTGACCGGAATGAAAATCGGCCCATATATTCCGCGTCCATGCAAGATGATATTCAAAGAAGAATACTAAACGCCCTGCTGCTCATGCTTCGACCGCTGGCCCGCGCGCTGCTCCGCGCCGGCATCGGTTACAGGGAATTCGAAGAGATCGCCAAGACCGCCTTCGTCGACATCGCCACCAGCGACTACGGCCTGCGCGGCCGGCCGACCAACATCTCGCGCGTCGCCGTCATGACCGGCCTCACCCGCAAGGAAGTCCGCCGCCTGCGCGACAAATCCGAAGCCGGGGAGGGCACCGCCGTCAAGCGCAGCGCCCCCATGGCCACCATCCTCCACCGCTGGTTCACCGAAAGCGAATTCCTCGACAGCTCCGGCAAACCCAAACCCCTAAAATTCGACGGCCCCGGCGTCACTTTCTCAACCCTCGTCCGCAAATACGGCGGCGACATCCCCCCAGGCGCCATGCGCACCGAGCTCAAGCGAATCCGCGCCGTCGAAGAGACCCCTTCAGGCGAGCTGAAGGCGTTGAAGCGGAATGTGACGGGGCTGGATGTGCATGAGAAGTTAATCACAGGGTTATCGCACATTCTCTATCCCGCTGCACTCACAATCGCGCACAATACCAGCCGCGAACGAGATACTTGGATACAAAGAACTGCCTTCACCGAATGTGTACGTGGGGAGGATATCGCGCGGTTGCGACGGATTAGCGCTGATCGACTAGTCGATTTCACCGAGTCAATAGATGATCTGTTTGTCGCCTATGAGGCTTTATATGAGGCTGATAGCGGTACCGATCCGAATAAATCTGTAGGCGTCGGCGTGTTCTACTTCGAGGAGAATTTGACACCAAAGTCACAATCTTCATAGGCTCGGCTACGCATCTTCCACGGGCCCGCCGTCAACCTCCTGTTAGCGGTTTCGGTTGTTATTCGTATTCGCTTCAGTTCATCGCTGTCAGAACCGTTCGAACGTGAGGCCACTAGCGATCTGAGACCTGACGGTGTTGTACATCAAGCCAGTGATCCAGTCACGACCCCCGCCTCCGTCATCGCGCCGAACAGCCAGCGATCAGACTCTCGTTGTACGCGTTCTGCCACGGACTCCCCGGCTCGATGTAGTGCATTTCCACGTGCTTGTCCTTCAGCCATTTCTGCACCGCCGCCGCGACCAGTTCCAAGCGTTATTGGAGCGCAAACAGGCGGGGCGGCCGTGCTCTTGAAAAAGGTCGTCTAGCCGGATCAAATCGCCCGATGGTTGGGCGTCTGGGTCTCCCCCAAGCCTTTGGATTGTTGACACCCATTAGCTTCGGGCCTGAGGCCCGGATGAACAACCTACTGAGAGATCACAGCTAGCCACCGCTAGCCTTTGCGCGTTTTCCTCACTCGACGATTCATCATAGGGATTTCGGCTGCTTTCGCTTTTCGTCGTCGTAGACGATCTGCCGAGATCGCTTCGTTTCAAATCCGTGTCCCTTAGCGTTCTGGGGACGAATTATGTCCAATTGGTGCCGCTGGTTAGTTCATTGATTTTCCTGTAGGAATAATCGTTTGCGACCAAACATGTGGGCCTGTGAACCCATACTTGAGCCCAGCCATCCCAGGCAAACGAACGGCGCGCGCACCTCGGTGTTGCGTGCAAGCATCACTTTTTGCGGCAACCACATCCTCTGTTGCCAGAGCTAAAGTTGACTGTTAACAACTTCGGGAATAAATTCCCGAGTATGGCTATTATGTTGAAATATGAGCGACTCTGTAAAAACGGGCCTGCTGGCGGCCTACTCCAAATTATTGCGTCCACTCGTCCGGATACTGCTGCGGCATGGAGTCACATATGCGGAGTTTTCGGAGGTAGCTAAGGCTCTTTTTGTATCAATTGCGGCTCAGGAGTTTCGCGTACCCGGAAAAAAGATGTCCAAGGCGCGGATCGCGATCGTCACGGGTTTAACTAGGAAGGAAGTTCAACGAATTGCGGAGAACGATAATAAGGAGGAAGGCGCGCCAAGAAGTAACTTGAGTCGAATCGGACGCGTCTTGTCGGGTTGGCATACTGATCCTGATTTTACCGGGCCGTACGGAATGCCGCTTGAGCTCAAATACGATTCGGACATTCCAGGTGATGCGACCTTCGTGCGTCTGGTACAGAGGTACAGCGGTGATATGACACCGCGAGCGATGCTAGATGAGCTACTGCGGGTCGGAACAGTTATCGAGACTGATCAAAACTGGTTCAAGGTCTTAAGGCGAGAATACGTGCCACATACGCTAGCCCCAGACTTCCTAGAGCGTGTCGGGCGGGGTGTTCACAATTTCCTGCATACAGTTGAAGTGAATATGCAGAAGACAGAGAGGGGAAGGGGAAGATTTGAAAGGACGGTTCGGCCCACGAATGGCTTGCGCGCACGAGATCTTCCACAGTTTGAAGCTTATATACATGAGAAGTGCCAAGGTCTCCTAGAGGACATCGATAATTGGCTAACAAAGCTCGAAGAACCGAGCGCAGATGAAGAAACCATCGAAACCGGCGTTGGCATTTACCATTATGTTGTAGAGGACGATCCGCACGAAGAAAAAGGAATTAAGGAATTGTTGAGTGAAAGGAGAAGTTCTGAGTAAGCAAGGATAGGCACTCAGATGCTTAATTCGACTTGCAACGGCAAGGATAATAATCAGCAGGTCGTAGCTGGTGCATTGGAGAATTTAGAATGAGCGAACTAATTGGATTCCGTGTGTTGACGGTAATCCGCGTATCTGCCATCGCGCTTGGTTTCGGGGCCGTAAATGCTAGCGCTGCAATTGACGGCACGGGTGCGCGGGCGATCGATGGCACGGGCGCGTTTGCCATTGACG
>CAZTAE010000195.1:2436-4362 GCA_964611535.1 uncultured Woeseiaceae bacterium | reverse complement strand
GCCGTTCCGGAATTCACGGCTGGCCCTGAAGTTCGTGACGACATAGCTGTCGACTTCCGTCGTATTGGCGCTATCGGCATACAGACTTCCCGAGTAGATCGCCTCGAGCCGCGCGAACAGGCCATCGTCCGTCCGGTATGAAGCACCCGCGTACCCGAAGTGCTCCGGCAGACCCGGCAGCCGGGCTCCGGCGAGGTCATCGCCGTTCTCATCGATGAAGTGCTCGAAAGTGAAGTCGGAGTAAGTATAGGAGAAGTCCGCGGCGAACCCGCTCTCGTGCTGCCAGGACACGGCTGTCTCGATGCCGGTGCGCTCCGACTCTCCGGCGTTCTCGAAGAACGTCCGTCCCGGAGAGCCGGGCAACTCGAACGGGATGAGCTCGTCGGTCAGGTCGATGCGGAACACCGACAGCTCGTAGAAGAGTCCGTCGCGTTCGCCCTTGATGCCGACCTCGTAATTGTCCGCGAGCTGCGGCACGAGGGCCTGATTGAAGCCGCCGCTGCTGTCCGGGTTGGCGAGCTCCGTCGTAGTGGGCGTTTCGAAGGATCGGCTGAAGGAGCCAAACACCACGTGCCGCCCGAAACTGTAATTCAGCCCGGCTGACGGGGTCAGCTCCTCGAAGTCGATCTCCCCGGAGTCGTCGCCGTCGGCCAGGAAATGGTCGTTGACCTCGAAGGTGAGCTCGTCGTACCGGAGACCGGCAGATAATGCCAAATCATCGCTCAGTTCGTAGTTTGCCTGCAGGTAGAAGCCGGTACTGTCCACGAGTTCCTGCTGGTCGAACACCAGGTCGCCGCGCGTCCCCTGGTTGTTGTCGAACCGGCGGCGGTCATCGTCCTGGCGGTCGAGATCCATGCCCGCCGTCAGCGTGATGTGCTCCGGAAGCATGCCCCGCGGCGTGTACTGCACGCCGACGCCGTAGAAGAAGCGCTGGAGGTCCACCGCCCCGCCGCCGACGAACGGCAGTTCGTTGCTGAAGTCCCGCCACACGTAATAATTGCGGAGCAAAAGGTCGCCGCTCGGCCGGTCGCGCTCGTAGACCAGTCCCACGCGCTGCTGCGACAGGGCCTCACCCGCGTTGAACAGCACGTTGGTATCCCGCGCCGCAGTGAAATCGGCTGCCGCCTCCGCCGCGTTGATGCCGCCGGGATCCTCGGACTCCGGCTGATCGGTGTGGTTGAGCGCGACGGTAAGACGGTCGTTGTCGGTGATGCTCACCCCGACCTTGCCGTTCAGCAGCGTGCCCCTGGAAAAGGAATGGTCGCGGTAGCCGTCGAGCTCCTGCCTCGCCGCATTGAACAGGTAGTCGACCGAATCGAAAGACCCGCCCGTCTTGACGTGGTACTTCTCGAAGCCAAGCTCGCCGCCTGCGAGCCCGGCCTCGATGAACGGCGACATGTCACTCAGTTCCGTTTCGACGGCGATCACGCCGCCGGACGCGTTCCCGTACAGCGATGAAGCCGGTCCCCGAAGCACCTCGATGGTCTTTGCCGAGCCGAGATCGATGCTGTCCACCTGCGCCTGCCCGTCCGGCAGGGTTTCGGGAATGCCGTCGACGTAGACGCGGATGCCGCGGATGCCGAAACTGGAGCGGGCGCCGAAGCCGCGCAAGGAAATCCGCAGATCCTGCGAAAAGTTGTAGCGGTTCTGCATGTAGAGGCCCGGGACGACCGACAGCGCTTCGTCGAGCGCGAGCTGCTGGGTCGCGTTCTGGATCCGCTCCTGCCCGACGACCGAGATCGAACGCGGAACTTCCCGTACCGGCGTCTGCATGCGCGTCGCGGTCACGACGATCTCATCGAGTGCGTCCGACTCGGCCTCCTGGCTTTGAGCGGGCCCGGCAGCAATGAGCGCCGTCAGCGTGGCCAGCTGCCAGGTGCCTGTCGGGGTAAAGAAGTTTCTCGTGGACATCGAACCTGCTCTCGC
>CAZTAE010000195.1:0-2336 GCA_964611535.1 uncultured Woeseiaceae bacterium | reverse complement strand
GGCGCGCGGCGGGGATTGCGCGGGCGGGAGCGCCCGTGCGCCGCGTTGCGTTTCCCCCGACCCCTAGATACCCTGTTGATATCGCACGAATCGCGTCGCCAGGCTTCCGAGGGTTCCGAGGCCAGCGACTACCGCACAACCCGGGGGAGGAATGACAGGCGCATGGCTGTCCCCTGTTTCTCGCTTATCAAGGTGTTTTGCCGCGCAGGACTGCCTGACGCAGCGCCGCGCGCCTCCGAGCCTCCTCCCGGCGGCAGGACCCCGGCCGGGTCGACGGCGCCGGGACGACGGCCGTGAATACGCCGGACTGGACGGGTCGGGCCAGCGGCCTGGGTGCCATTGCCATACTCTTCGGCATCCTGGTGGCGAGCTGGCATGGCAACGAGTTCATGAAGTTCCTCATCGTCGCCGAGCCGCCGTACACGGTGTCGACCATGCCGGAGCCGGACTGCGAAGAAGACGAGCTCGAGGAAGAGGGCCTGTCACTGACGGAATGCCACCAGCTGGCTTTCACGGTCCACAACATCAGCATATCCAGTCCTGACTGGTTCAAGACGTTTCACATCACCTCGTCCGCCGTCGGCACCGTGCTGGCCCTGCTTTCCATCGTGGTCGGCATCGCTCTGGCCGATCACCGCCCCTGGGCGGCGGGAGCCGCCGTCCCGGCATTCGGCGCGCTTGCCGTTCTGGACCTCGTGTCATTCACCGCCGTCGTCAACACGGGCCCGTTGATGCGGCAGATGTACCTGTGGACCATCCTGCTCTGGTTCTCCATTCATCTCGCCATGACGGTCGGCGCGATCGTGCAGCGCCAGAGCCGGCAGGCCGTACCACGGCCGGCACAGGCGTAGGACGCAGCGACCGATGAAGCCGATGCACGGTTACAGCAGAACGGCCCTGATACTGCACTGGTTCATGGCGCTCTCGATTTTCTTCCTCTTCATCTCCAGCTGGTGGATGCTCGGGCTGCCCCTGGCCTCCGCGGAATGGCGTTTCCGGGAAATTCCCTTCCAGCTGCACAAGAATCTCGGCATCACCCTGGTCGCGGCGATCTTTATCCTCCTCTATGTGCGGTTCAGGCACCGTCCGCAACCCGGCCTCGACGAAATGTTGCCGCCACGGATGAGCAGGCTCGCCGTCCTCGACCACGTCCTCCTGTACGTCACCATACTTGCCTGTTGCGTGACGGGTTACCTTTCGTCTTCCTACAGCGGCTGGGGGACGACGCTCTGGTGGCTGGTGGACCTGCCCAACTGGGGCTACGAGAACGAAGAGCTGAACATGCTGTACTCCGACATGCATCTCTGGACTTGCTGGATACTGCTGGCGCTCATGGCCGTGCACATCAGCGGGGCTCTTTATCATGCCTTCCGCAACGACGGTGTCGTCCGGCGGATGCTGCACCTCTAGGAATCTGAAATGTCGCTTCACGTGCCGTTCTCGATAAAGCCCATCGCCGTGCTTGCGGGCGTACTGCTGGCCCCCGGCCTGGCTGCGCAGCCCGCTCTGCCGGAAGACGACGGAGCGCCTCTCGATGAGATCGTCGTCACGGTCACGCCGGCCGGCGAAGCCGCGGGACTGAGCCCGGAGAAGATCCCTTACGACGTCCAGTCGGCTTTCAGCGACGATATCGAGAGGATGCAGACGTTGCACCTGGGCGACTTCCTCAACCGGACGATGGGAAGCGTTTCGGTCAACGACGCGCAGAACAATCCCCTGCAGCCGGATATCAGCTACCGCGGGTTCACGGCCTCGCCCCTGCTGGGGCTGGCCCAGGGGCTGGCCGTGTACCAGAACGGCGTGCGAATCAACGAGCCGCTGGGCGATACCGTCAGCTGGGACCTCCTGCCGGAGACCGCCGTTCACAGCATGCACCTGATCGGCGGCGCCAATCCGCTGTTCGGCCTCAACACCCTCGGCGGGGCACTCTCCGTCAAGATGAAGAACGGCTTCAATTCACCCGGCCACTACCTGGATCTGGGGGCGGGCTCCTTCGGCCGCGCGATCGTCTCCGCCGAATCGGGCGGGAACCGGAACGGCTTCGCGTGGTACGGCAACGCGCACTACTTCGACGAAGACGGCTGGCGCGACGAATCGCCCTCCGACGCCGGCAATTTCTACGGCAGTCTCGGCTGGCAGGGCGAACGCTCGTCCCTGAACCTCAACGGCCAGTACGGCACGAGCGAGTTGACCGGTAACGGAGCGGTTCCGGTCGAGTTGCTGCACACCGACCGTGAAGCCATCTTCACCGCGCCCGACATCACCGAAAACAACATGTACATGATCAGCATCGACGGCAATCACCGCATCCGGGAGGGCATCGACTTCTCGGCAAA
>CAZTAE010000194.1:0-4380 GCA_964611535.1 uncultured Woeseiaceae bacterium | reverse complement strand
GCGCGTAACAGGCGAAGCGCCAGGCGCCGATCGAGGAGCCGATCAGGTGCACCGGGCCGACGAGCTGCGGCAGGATCCGCTCGATGATGACCCGGTCGAGCCGGGAGAGCACCAGCCACTTGGCGCCGCCGGAAGCCCCGGCGATCGTGCCGATACGCTCTGCCGAAAAGCCCCCGGTCCTTATGTCGTGGAATGCACCCTTCCCTGCCTTGAAAAGCAGCGGGCCGCTGGCCTTTTGCAACTTGCTTTCCCTGCCGTTTTCGTCGTGGTCCCGTCGAGCCGCTGTCGGCGCCCCGCTGCAACTCTTGCCGCCGTAGCGGGTCGATAAGTTTAATATATTCGACGGCCGCCGCTCACGGCGGCGCGACGCCGACGTGCGGCGGCGGGGGACTCTTCATGCTCGACTCGATGCGCACAACCGTCCTGGCAATCGCCTTGCCGGCCCTGCTGGCCGCAGGCGCCGCGGCGGCTCACAGCGGCGCGGAAGACCCGCTCTTCGTCGCCGAAGACGGCGTCGACCGCGGCGACTGCCTGGACCCGGGCGCTCCCTGCGCCACCATCGGCTACGCGCTGTCGGTCGCCGGCAAGGGCGCCGAGGTCCGGGTGGCGGCCGGTACGTACCCGATCGAGGAGCCCGAGGATCTGTTCCTGGTGGTCAGCGGGTTGAGCGAGGTCGTCGGCGGCTTCCGGCTGCCCGGTTTCGTGGCCGATCCGGACGGCGTCTCGACACTCACCGGCGTTCCCTCCGAATACCGGGAGCTGCTCGCCGGACGCGGCTTCAACGTCGTGCCGGACCGCAAAGCCATCGAGGGACCGAAGGCCGCCGAGGCGAGCCGGCTGATGGCGCTGCACGGCAAACTCAAGAGCGGCGCGACCGCCGCACCCTGCGCCGGCGGCATGGCCGGCGAGCTCGAGTGCGAAGCCGTCGACCTGCTGGCCCATTTCGCCTTCGAACAGCTCAGCGCCCCGGCCGCCTCGGCCACCGACGTCTGGGGCTTCGTCGACCTGAACACCCACCGCGAATACGCCATCGTCGGCTACGACATCGGCACCGCCGTCATCGACGTCACCGATCCGGAGAACCCGGTCGAGGTCGGTTTCGTCGACGGCCAGCCGGCCGGCTGGCGCGACGTGAAGGTGTACCAGCTCCGCGACGAGGCGGCCGGAAGGTGGCGCGCCTACGCCTACGTGACCACCGACGGAGCGACCGACGGGCTGTTCGTCATCGACCTGTCCGGCCTGCCCCACTCGATCCGCAAGCTGGGCCACCAGAGCGACTACATCAGCGCCCACAACGTCTACGCCACCGACACCGACTACAGCACCGGCCTCTCGCTGAGCGGCGAGCCGCCGCTTCTGGCCATCTCCGGCTCGAACATCGGCGACGGCCGGCACCGCGGCTATAGCCTGGCCGATCCGGCGGACCCGGCTTTCGTCGCGGGCGCTTCCATCAACGGCTACATGCACGACGCTTCGTCGATGCCGATCACGGACGGGCGCAAGGACACGCAATGCATCAACGGCGGCGACCGCTGCGAAGTGCTGTTCGACTTCAACGAAGACCTTCTGAACGTGTGGGACATCACCGTCCCGGAGGATCCGCAGCCGCTCGGTACCGCGACCTATGCGGGCGTCGGTTACGTGCATTCGGGCTGGTGGTCCGAGGACCGGCAGTACGTCTTCGTCCACGACGAGGTGGACGAACAGGAGGGGCTCAACACGACGTTACGGGTGTTCTCCGTCGCCGACCTGCGCTCGCCCGCGGAGGTGGGAAGCTGGAGCGGGCCGACCCGCGCCATCGACCACAACGGCTTCGTGCGCGGCAACCGCTACTACATGTCGAACTACAGCCGCGGCCTGACGGTCCTCGACATCACCGAGCCGGAGACGCCGGTGACGGTCGGGCGCCTCGACACCTATCCGTTCTCGAACCCGCCGAGTTTCGTCGGGGCCTGGGGCGCCTATCCCTTCTTCTTCAGCAATACCGTCGCCGTCAGCGACATCGACAGCGGCCTCTACCTCGCGCGCGACAGGAGCCTGGACGTCCCCGAGGGACGCTTGTCCTTCAGCGATCCGTCGTTCGCGGCGGACGAAGGGCAGACCGCGTCGCTCACGGTCCAGCGCACCGGCGGGTCATCCGGCAACGTCGCCGTCGACTTCGAGATCGTGCACGCCACGGCGCGTGCCGGCGATTATCAGGCGCCGTCCGGCAGCCTGGCCTGGAACGACGGTGACGCCGCGGACAGGACGATAGACATCCCGCTCGCGAACGACGGCGTCTCCGAAGGACTGGAGAGCCTGCTCGTAAGACTCGTCGATCCGCAGGGCGGCGCGACGCTCGGCGAGCACAACGTCGCCAGTGTCTATCTCAGCGACCCGGGGGCTGCCGGCGAAATCGGGTTCATGGCGGACGACGTGGAGACGGCGGAGCGCGGCTTCGCGCACGCGGTGCTGGTGCTCCATCGCGGCGGCAGCGCCGTGGGCCCGGCCAGCGTCGACTTCGCCGTAACGGACGGAACCGCCAGCGCGGACAGCGATTACGAGGGACCGGCGAGCGGCACGGTGGCGTGGGAACCGGGAGACGGCGATCCGCGCACCCTGGTCTTCACCATCCTGGACGACGGCGTGCCCGAGGACGACGAATCGTTCGAGGTGACGCTCACCAACCCCACCGGAGCTGCGCTGGCAGGAAGCACGACGGCCACCGTCAGGCTCATCGACGGCAGCGGCGTCAGCACCGCGCCCAACGCGGTCGTCGGCTCCGGCCAGAGCGTCGCGCCCGGCACCACGGTAACGCTGGACGGCAGCCAGTCGAACGATCCCGACGGCGACCCGCTGAGCTTCGCCTGGACGCAGACCGACGGGCCGGACGTCGCTCTCGACGGCGCCGATACCGACACCGCAACCTTCACCGCGCCCACGGTCGATTCGGACACGATGCTCCGCTTCCGTCTCACCGTGACCGACCCTTCGGGCCTGGATGACGCCGCCACGGCAGTCGTCACGGTAACCCGGGCCGACTCCGCCAACGACTCCGGCGGCTCTGGCGGCGGGGCGGCCGGCGGATTGGCTCTCCTGTGCGCGCTGGGCGCCCTCGCCGGCGCGCTCAGGCGAAGGGGTGGCGCTTGACGATCGTCTGTTCGCGGTCGGGACCGGTCGAAATGATATCGACCGGCACGCCAGCCAGCTCCTCGATGCGCTCGAGGTAGGCACGCGCGTTCCCGGGTAGCGCCCCGTAGTCCGTGATGCCGACGGTGGACTCCGTCCAGCCCGGCATCTCCTCGTACACCGGCTGGCACTCGGTCAGGCGATCGATGACGATCGGCAGCCCGGCCACGGGCACGCCGTCGATCTCGTAGCCGACACAGATCTTGATCGTCTCGAGGCCGTCCAGCACGTCGAGCTTCGTAATGCACAAACCGGACACGCTGCTGTTGTATATCGAGCGGCGCAGCGCGACCGCGTCGAACCAGCCGCAGCGCCTGGGCCTGCCAGTGGTCGCCCCGAACTCCGCGCCGACCGTCGCCAGGTGCTCGCCCTGGTCGTCGAACAGTTCCGTCGGAAACGGCCCCGCACCGACGCGCGTCGTGTACGCCTTGACGATGCCGAGCACGTAATCGATGTCGCGGGGGCCGATACCCGTACCGGTGCTGGCGGCGGCCGCGATGGTATTCGACGAGGTCACGAACGGATACGTCCCGTGGTCGATGTCGAGCAGGGTCCCCTGCGCGCCCTCGAACAGCACGCCGTCGCCGCTCTCGCCCAGCTCCTGCAGGACCTGCGTGACGTCGGCGACGATCGGCGCGATCGTCTCCGCCGCGGCGAGCGCCGCATCCAGCGTCCGCGCGAAGGCGACCGGCTCCGCCCGGAAGTAGTTGCGCAGGAGGAAGTTGTGGAAGTCGAGCACCTCGCCGAGCTTCGCCGCGAACTTCTCGCGCACGAAGAGATCCGACACCCGCAGCGCGCGCCGCGCGACCTTGTCCTCGTAGGCCGGGCCGATGCCGCGGCCCGTCGTGCCGAGGGCCGACGCCCCCATCGCCTTCTCCCGCGCCAGGTCGAGCGCGGCGTGCGAGGGCAGGATCAGCGGGCAACCGGGGCTGATCTTCAGGCGCTCGAACACCGGCACGCCGTTCCTGTCCAGCGCATCGGCCTCGGTGAGCAGCGCCTCAAGGGACAGCACGACGCCGTTGCCGATGAGGCACATCACACCGTCGCGCAGGATTCCCGAGGGAATCAGATGCAGCACCGTCTTCCTGCCGCCGATGACCAGCGTGTGGCCGGCGTTGTGGCCGCCCTGGAAGCGCACGACCGCGGTCGCCCGATCCGTCAGCAGATCGACGATCTTGCCCTTGCCTTCATCACCCCACTGGGTGCCGATGA
>CAZTAE010000193.1:0-4380 GCA_964611535.1 uncultured Woeseiaceae bacterium | reverse complement strand
GCAGGCTCGGCCGCGGTTGCCAGTCGCCGCTTGCCAGGTAGTCCACGATCGTCCGGTTCGCGTTGGTCGCGAGCACGATGTCGCCCACCGGCAGTCCCATCTCCCTCACCAGCAGGCACGCAAGCGCGTTGCCGAGGTTGCCGGTGGGCACGATGAAGCCCGGCGTCGCGCCAGTCAGGCGCCAACGCGTGAGGCTCGCCTGCGCGTAGTAGATGCACTGCGGCAGGAGACGCCCGATGTTGATGCTGTTTGCGGAGCTGAAGCGCCAGCGGCGCGTCAGCTCCCGGTCGGCCATCGCCTGCTTGACCAGTCGCTGGCAGTCGTCGAACGACCCCCTGACGGCGAGCGACAGGACGTTGCCGCCCCAGCAGCAAAGCTGATGCGCCTGGCGCTCGGATACCCGCCCTTCGGGAAACAGGACGACGACGCGCAGGCCGGGGCGGCCGTCGAACGCCGCGGCGACCGCGCCCCCCGTGTCGCCGGAGGTGGCCACGAGGATGGTCACGGGCTGCTCGTCGCCGGCATGGAGGCGGGTCAGGCAGGCCGCCAGGAAGCCGGCGCCGACGTCCTTGAAGGCGGCCGTCGGACCGTGGAACAGCTCGAGGAGGTATCTCCGCCCGGTGCCCGGCAGCTCCCGCAGGGGAATCGGGAAGGAAAAAGTCTCCGCAAGCACGGCCTCGAGCTCGGGCGCGAGCGCGGAGCCTTCGAAAAACGGCGCGAGCAGCCGGCGCGCGACGGCCGTAAGCGTCTCGTCGCCGGCAAAATCCCCGCCGCTGAATGCCGGCAGGCGCTCCGGCACGAAGAGGCCGCCGTCGGGCGCCATACCGGCGAGGAGCGCCTCCTCCAGCGTCGCCATCTGTCCGCCGCGGGTGCTCCGGTACTTCATGGCTCCCTTTCGATACGCGCCCCCGGCGCGTTCATCGGGCTCAGCCACGACTGGCACTCGATGCCTGCTGCCTTGCAGGCATCTTCCATCGCTGCCGCAACGCCGGCCGCGGCAGCGTCGCCGGCCAGCGCGAACAGGCTGGGGCCGCTGCCCGACAGCGAGCATCCCAGGGCGCCGGCCGACAGCGCCGCATCCTTGACGGCGGCGAAGCAAGGCACTGATGCGGCACGCTGCGGTTCAACCACGACGTCATGCAGCGACGCGCGGATGAGCTCGTGATCGTTCTGCTCGCAAGCCGCGACGAACGTGGCGAGATAACCCTGCTGGGCGAGCCACTGTTCCATGGTGTAGTGCCGGGCGAGCTTGCGGCGTGATTCCGCGGTATCGATCGACAGTTCCGGATGCAGCAGCACGCTCGAGAGACCGGCAGGCGGCGACAGCGGCACCGCCTTCGGCAGCAAGACGGCAGGACAGAGGACGAGTCCGCCGAGCAAGCTGGGCGCCACGTTGTCGGCGTGCGTGCCGCCGCTCGCGAACGCCTCTCCCTCCAGCGCGAAAGTCAGCAGTTCGCCTGTCGCCAGTGGCTCGTCGAGCAATGCGTTGGCGGCGACGACGGCCGCCACCGCCGATGCGGCCGAGCTGCCCATGCCGGACTGCAGCGGGATGCCCTTGCGGACGGCGATTTCGAGGCCGCCGTCCTGCTTCGTACTCCGCCAGAGCGCGCGAGCGGCGATGGAGGCAGTGTTGGCGTCGGTCTCGTTCGACAGACCGCCGTGCAGCGACCCGTCCGCCGCGTAAACGGCGGCAAGCCGCACGCTGCCATTGCGGGTGCGGCGCGCCGTCACCCGGTCGCCCACACCGGCGATCGCCAGGCCCAGCATGTCGAAGCCGACCCCCACGTTGCCGATCGAAGCCGGCGCAAACGCCGTCGCACTCGCGCGCCGGTTCATACCGAGGTTCCGTCTCCCAGGTAGGCCGCGAGCCGCAGCAGGTCGGCGAAGACGCCGCTCGCGGTGACCGCCGGCCCCGCGCCGGGCCCCTGCACGACCAGGGGATTCGACCGGTAACGGTCGGTGACGAACTGCACGATGTTGTCCGTCAGGTTGATGTTCGCGAGCGCGCTGGAGGGCTCCACCTGCTCGAGTCCCACGGATGCGCTGCCCTCATCCGCATCGAGCCGCGCCACGTAGCGCAGCACACGGCCCTCGGCCCTGGCACGCCGGAACAGCTCGTCCATCGCCGCATCGTTCTCGGAAAGGCGCTCGAGGAACTCGTCGAGGGGCACGTCGCGCACTGCGTCGGGCACCAGGCTCTGCACGGGGAACTCGCCGACGGTCAGCGGCAGCCCGATCTCGCGGGCAACGATCGCCAGCTTGCGGGCAACGTCCATACCGGACAGGTCGTCACGGGGATCCGGCTCGGTATAGCCGCTTTCCTTCGCGCTGCGCACGATCTCGGAGAACGGCGCACTGCCGTCGTACATATTGAACAGATACGCCAGCGTTCCGGACAGGATGCCGTGGATCGAATGAACGCGGTCCCCGGTATCGACCAGGTCCCGGACGGTCCGCAGCACCGGGAGCGCCGCGCCGACCGTCGTTTCGTAGAAATAGTGCGAGCTGCCGGCGCGCGCGCTGCGCTTGAGCTCGTCGTAGTACCCCTGCTCGCCGCTGAAGGCCTTCTTGTTTGGCGTGAGCACATGGATGCCCTGCCGCAACCAGCCGGCATAACGGTGCGCGACGTCGTTGCTCGCCGTGCAGTCGATGATAGCAGCGTGCGGCAGATGATCGGCGTTCACGTGCCGCTCCAGGCGCTCGAAGTCGACGCCGACGGCGGAGCGCCGGAAGTCGCGCTTCCAGCGTTCGAGATCGATCCGGCGGTCCCCCAGCAGCATCGTGCTCGAGCGCGCAATGGCCCGGATCCGCAGATCCAGATTGAATTCCTCGCGCAGGCGCTCGCACTGCCCGTGCAACTGGTCGAGCAGCGTGCTGCCCACCGTTCCCGGCCCGATCAAGCCGATCGACAGCGTCTTGCGGGAGAGATAGAAACCCGAATGGACGGCCCGCAGCGCGCGGGTCGCGTCTTCCGTGTCGACGACGGCCGAAATATTGCGCTCGGAGGAGCCCTGCGCGATCGCCCGCACGTTGATGCCCGCCCTGCCGAGGGTGCCGAAGAATTTTCCCGCGATGCCCGGCGAGCCCGCCATGCCGTCGCCGACCACCGCAATGATGCTCTGTGCCGGCGTCACGTCGACCCGCTGGATCTGGCCGCTGGCCAGCTCCTCCGCGAAGGCCTCGCTGATGACCTGCCGGGCGCGTGCGGCCACGGCTTCCGGGACGGCGACGCAGATCGAATGCTCCGAGCTCGCCTGGGAAATCAGCGTGACCGACACCGCGGCCTGCTTCAGCGCCGCGAACAGCCGATCGGCCGTGCCGGGCACCCCGATCATGCCGGAGCCCTCGAGGTTCACGAGCGCCATGCCTCCCACCGCCGTGATGCCCTTGATCAGGTCCGTCGCCTGCAGATCGGCGCGGATGTGGCTGCCCGGCTTGTCCGGCGAGAAGGTATTGCGGATGAGCACCGGGATGTCGTTCTCGACGGCGGGCCCCAGCGTCTGCGGGTGGATCACCTTGGCGCCGAAGTAGGCCAGCTCCATCGCCTCGTGATACGACAGGCTGTCGATGACCTGCGCCTCCGGCACCCGGTTCGGGTCGGCGCTCATGACACCGTCTACGTCGGTCCAGATGCTGAGCTCGGAGGCGCCGGCGAGTGCCGCGATGATGGATGCCGAGAAGTCGCTGCCGTTCCTGCCGAGTGTCGTCTGCGCGCCGTGGTCGTCGCTGGCGATGAAACCGGTGACCACGACGATGTCCGTCTCGCAGTCCGGCAGGACCGCCGCCCACTTCCGGTGCGACGCCTCCCATTGCACCGTCGGCCCCAGCTCGCCCGGGCGCACCGTGATCACCCGCCGCGCATCCAGCCAGCTGCCTGCACGCGGCGTCCCCAGCTGCCGCTCGAGATAGGCGGCAAGCAGACGGGCGGACCAGATCTCGCCGTAGCCCGCCACGACGTCGCGCGCGCTCCCGCCGTCCGGATCGGGCGCCGTCCCGAGCACGTCCTCGATGTTGCCGGCGTCCCGCCGCCAGGCGTCGAGCAGCGAATCGAGCGCCGGCCCGTTCAGCAGGGCACGTGCCGCGGCGCTATAGCGGCGGCCGATCGCGCCGAGCGCGGGAGAACCGCCTGCCTCCATGCCCGATGCCGCGATCTGCAACAGCTGGTCGGTCATCCCGCTCATCGCCGAGACGACGACGCCCAGGCGGCCGGGCGGCCGTGTCGCGACGATGTCGGCCACGCGCCGGAAGGCGGCGGCATCGGCGAGGCTGCTGCCGCCGAATTTGTGGATTTTCCATTCTTCCGTCGCCACGACTACCGGGACCCGCGCGCAAAGCGGCTAATGATAACGACAGCATCGGCAGCCGTCGCCTGTTTTAACT
>CAZTAE010000192.1:0-4382 GCA_964611535.1 uncultured Woeseiaceae bacterium | reverse complement strand
CCGCGGCCGCAGGAAGCGATCGATGAAGCGCGCCGGGCGCCGCAGCCACTTGAGCGACTTCTGCAGTTTACCGCGCTCGACCGAGCGCCTGAGCAGCCAGCCGGGCAGCCAGACATGCTCATGATGAAACAGCACCTGTAACGCGATAAGCAGGACGAGAAGGGCCATGATCGTCGGCACGCCGGGGATGTCGCCGACCACGGGCGCCAGCGTGATCAGCCCCGCAATGAGCAACAGCGGCCCGAACGACCGGCGGCCCACTTCATCCAGGATCGTGCCCAGCGAAATCTCGTCGCGATCACGGACCGCGTCACCTACGCGGTCGAGCAGTTCCTCGAGATTCTTCGGTTCGCTATTGTCGCTCATAGGCCAGGGAGCCGCAGGGGCGTATGGAGTAGGTGAAGTAAAAGTTCACCGGAGCGCGAGCTGCTGCTCCGGAAAGGGCGCTGGCAATGCTTCGGGAATACTAGCGCGATGCGGCACGCCCTATGGCAGAAGCTTGATCCCCAGCCACACGGCCAGAACACCGGCGAGCGTGCTGGCGCCGACGTTCAGGAGTGCAAGCCACAGCTCGTGCCGCTGCAACAGATAAACGGTTTCGATGCCGAAGGCCGAAAAGGTTGTAAAGCCGCCGAGCAGGCCGGTGAGCAGAAACAGGCGAATATCGGCGCCAAACGCGTCGTGCCTGATGATCAGCCCCGCCAGCAGGCCAGCCATGAGGCAGCCGGAGACGTTTACCGTGAGCGTGCTGACAGGGAACTTCCAGTGCGTCGTGTGATGCAGCACCCAGCCGCCAAATTTGTACCGCGCCAGCGCACCGATACCGCCACCGACGGCCACCAGCATAAGGCTCTTCAAAGCCATTCCCTGTGATTCAAGATCTGCGGCAATTCTAACAGCCCGTCCTGGCACTTGCTTGAGCCGCCTCCTCGCCGCCGCCCCGGCACCAGAAAGCGCAGCGACAGTTCATCCGAGAGTGAGCCGTCTCCGGGCAAGCTGACTGCCGGTAGTCCCGCAGGCACCCGAGTCAACAGGCGGCTTCCGGATCATAGCCGGGAGCCTCGCCACACACCGCTTCACCCGCCGATGTCGCCGGGAAGGCGGCTGAGATAAAATGATGCTCCGGTCACGGTGGCGGGGCGGAGCATGAGGTGGTTTCTCGGAATGTTTGCGGCAGTTGTTCTGCTGCAGGCGGCGCGGGCGGAAAGCCCGCTGGTATTCCAGTCGGACTTCGGCACCCGCGATGGCGCGGTCGCGGCCATGAAAGGCGTGGCGGTCGGCATCTCGTCCGAGCTCGAGATCTTCGACCTCACCCACGAGATTCCCCCTTACGACATCTGGGAAGGCGCACTCCGCCTGGCACAAGCGGCCGAGTACTGGCCGGAGGGCACGGTGTTCGTGTCGGTAGTCGACCCCGGCGTCGGCACCGAGCGCAAGTCCGTGGTGATGCTGAGCCGCAGCGGGCACTACTTCGTCACGCCGGATAACGGCACGCTGACCTTCGTCGCCGAGAGGCTCGGCGTCGAGGCCGTCCGGGAGATCGACGAGGCGGTCAACCGCCGGGCCGATTCGGAACAGTCCTACACGTTCCACGGGCGGGATGTCTACGCCTACACGGGCGCGCGGCTCGCGGCGGGCATCATCGCGTTCGAGGAGGTAGGCGCCGAGCTTCCGCCGCGGGTCGTCTCGATCCCGTACCAGCGGCCGGTTGTCGAGGGCGGGGAAGTCCTCGGCAACATTCCCGTCCTCGACGTCCGCTACGGCAACGTCTGGACGAACATCGACCGCGACCTCTTCGAACGGCTCGGCGTCGAGCACGGTGACACGCTGCGCGTGCGGATATCGAAAGACGACGAGGCGGTGTACGAGGGCAGGGTGCCGTACTACCCGACATTCGGCTCTGTCGAGGTGGGCGAGCCGCTTCTGTACCTGAACAGTCTCAACGAGGTCGCCCTGGCCATCAACCAGGGTAATTTTGCCGCGACACATGACATTGGGTCCGGCGCTGGCTGGAATATCGAGATATCGAAATGAACAGGAAAGAATCAGTGCCGCTTTGCGGCGTTCTGGGAGTGATACTGTCACTGGTGATCATGCCGGCGGGCGCGCAGGAGCCGGATGCCGTGCAGGAAGAGATCGTCGTGGTCGGCACCCGCGGCGAAGCGCGCAGCGCGCTGGACAGCCCCGTGCCGATCGATGTGATCTCCGCGGACGACATCGCACGCGTGCAATCGCTCGGCGGCGAGCTGGGCGAGCTCCTGCAGGCGCTGGCGCCGTCGTTCAGCTTCCCGCGACAGTCGAACTCCGGCTCCGCCGACCACGTGCGGGCCGCGCAGCTGCGCGGCATGAATCCCGACCACGTGCTCGTGCTCGTGAACGGCAAGCGCCAGCACACGGCCGCCGTGGTCGTGCTCGAGGCCAAGATCGGGCTCGGCAGCAACCCCTTCGATTTCAACACGATTCCGCTGAGCGCCATCGAGCGCATCGAGATCCTGCGCGACGGTGCCGGCGCACAGTACGGCTCCGACGCCATCGCGGGCGTCGTTAACATCGTGCTGAAAAGTGCGGGCGAGGGCGGCGGATTGACGGCAGCCTACGGCGCGCACCGCACCGACTTCGAGCCGACGGGCGAGACCATCACCGACGGTCATACCTGGTCCGTCGCTGGCCACCACGGGATGCCGCTCGCCGGCGACGGCACCGTGCACTTCGGTCTCGAGTACCGGGATCGCACGCCGACCAATCGCGCCGGCATCGGAGTGCTGCCGTTCTTCGAGGAACAGACCCCGGCCAATCTCGCGCTCGACCCGGCCCGCGTCTTCGCGCCGGGCGACGGCGGCGCCGAGGACCTCTACCTCTGGTACAACCTTGCGCTGCCGCTCGGGGACAACGAGTTCTATTCGTTCGCACGCTATGCCGATCGCGAATCGGAAGGCACCGGCTTCTTCCGCTATCCGGACGGCTTCACCAGCAACCCGGCGGTGCATCCCGACGGCTTCCGGCCGATCACGCTGGGCGACAACAGCGACCTCTCGCTTTCCGCGGGATTCAGGGGCGAGGCCTTCGACACTCAGTGGGACCTGGGCGTGACGGTCGGCGAGAACGACTTCGAGTCCGGCCTCCGCAACTCCGCCAACCCCTCCCTGGGCGCCGCGAGCCCGACCTCGTTCTTCCTCGGGAGCTTCACGTTCACGCAGACGATCGTGAACGCGGACCTGGTGCGCGACATCGACGTGGGCGGCCTCGCCGGCCCCATGAGTTTCGCGTACGGCGCGGAGCTGCGCTTCGAGACCTACGAAACCGGCGCGGGCGAGCCGTCCTCCTTCGAGGCGGGCCCGGTGTTTGCCGACGTCGGCGCGCAGGCCGGGCCCGGCCTGCGGCCGGAGAGCACGGTGGACGTCGACCGCTTCGTCTACTCCCTGTATACCGACCTCGAGGCCGAGGTCACGGACCGGCTCGAGCTGGGCGCTGCGGCGCGCTTCGAGGACTATGACGATTTCGGCAGCGCACTGACCGGCAAGCTGACCGCCATCTGGCACGCCACGGACGCGTTCGCGCTGCGCGGCGCGCTCGGCACAAGCTTCCGCGCGCCCTCGCTGGCGCAGACCGGCTTCGAATCCACGACCATCAACTTCGGCGAGGGCGGCATGCTGGAGCAGATCCGCCACCTGCCGCCGACGCACCCGGACGCCATCGCGAACGGAGCGACACCGCTCAAGGAAGAGGAGTCGGTGAATGGGAGCGTCGGCTTCGTGCTGACGCCGGTGGAGGACGTGAGCGTCACGTTCGACTATTTTCAGATCGATGTCGACGACCGGGTGACGTTCATCTCGGCGCCGAGCAACATCACGTTCTTCGCCAACCGCGTCGATACGGAGACCACCGGATTCGACGTCGTCGCCATCGGCAGCTTTGAGCTGGGGGGTGGTCGGCTGGGGTGGGAGGCTGCCTACAACCGCTCGGAAACCGACGTGAAGAATCCCGAGCTCCTGGGGGCCGAGGACCTGAACACGATCGAGACGGCGCCGCCGGAGGACAAGATCATCCTGTCGGGGCTCTGGTCCGGCGAGCGCTGGTCGTTCCTGCTGCGAGCGACACGCTTCGGCGAGACCACGCGCGTGTTCGACTTCGGTGGCGGCTTCCCGCCGCCGCAGACTTACGGCGCCAAGTGGTCGCTGGACGCCGAGGTGGAGGCTGGGATCACCGACGCGTGGCGCGTCGCCGTCGGTGCCGACAATCTGCTGGACGAGTACCCGGACCTGTCGGACCCGGACATCGGCTTCTTCGGCCACCTGCCCTACGACGTGCTCTCGCCGATCGGCATGAACGGCGCCTTCTTCTACATCAGGAGCGCCTACGACTTCTAGTTCCGGTGCCGGGGT
>CAZTAE010000191.1:0-4392 GCA_964611535.1 uncultured Woeseiaceae bacterium | reverse complement strand
ATCACCGGCGGCACGGACATCATCAGCTGCTTCGCCCTGGGCAACCCGGTGCTGCCGGTGCGGCGGGGCGAGATCCAGTGCCCGGGGCTCGGGATGGCGGTCGACGTCTACGACGACGACGGCCGGCCGCTGCGGGGGCAGGCGGGCGAGCTCGTCTGCACCCGCGCATTTCCGTCCATGCCCGTCGGCTTCTGGAACGACCCCGGCGACGAGAAATACCGCGCCGCTTACTTCGAGCGCTTCCCCGGCGTGTGGGCGCACGGCGACTACGCCGAGATCACGGCGCACGGCGGCCTGATCGTGCACGGCAGGTCCGACGCCGTGCTGAATCCGGGCGGCGTGCGCATCGGCACCGCCGAGATCTACCGCCAGGTGGAGAAGCTCGACGAGATCATCGAATCCATCGCAGTCGGCCAGGAGTGGGAGGGCGACGTCAGAGTCGTGCTGTTCGTCGTCCTGCGCGAAGGCGTCGAGCTCGACGACAAGCTGCAAGCGCGCATCCGCGCGGTCATCCGCGAGAACACGACGCCGCGCCACGTCCCGGCGAAGATCGCCGCCGTGCCGGAAATACCGCGCACGATCAGCGGCAAGATCGTGGAGCTCGCGGTGCGGGCCGTGGTGCACGGACAGCCGGTCGGCAACGAAGACGCGCTCGCGAATCCGGCAGCGCTCCGGCATTTCCGGGACCGGCCGGAACTGGCCGGGGAATAGCGCATGTCGGAGCCGGAGATGGCGGGAATCCCGATGGGGGAGGGCACGGTGCTGCCCGAGTGGATCGACGTCAACGGCCATATGAACGTCGCCTGGTACGTGCAGGCCTTCGACCAGGCGGTGGACGCGCTCTTCGCCGAATTCGGCGTCACGGACGACTACATCCGTGCGGGCACCGGCAGTACCTTCGCGGTCGAGTGCCACGTGACCTACAAGCGGGAGCTCAAGGAGCACGATCCTTACCGGGTGACGGCACAGGTGCTGGCCTACGACGAGAAACGGGTCCACCAGTTTCAGCGGATGTACCACGCCGCCGAGGGCTGGCTCGCCGCGACCGCGGAATGGATGAATCTCCACGTCAGCCTCGAGACGCGGCGGGTGGCTCCGTGGCCGGCGGAGGTCCTGCGGGCGGTAGAGAGGTTCGCGCAAAGGCAGCGCTCCGGCGATTATCCCGGGGAAGCCGGCAGGCGCATGGACATCAAAAAGCCGCTGTACACGCTCTTGCGCCATCATGCCAACGTCTGACTGCATCCTCGCCATCGACCAGGGCACCAGCAGCAGCCGTGCCGTGGCCTACGACCGCGACGCCCGGGCGCTGGCATCGGCGCAACAGGAGTTTCCGCAGTCTTACCCGCGACCGGGCTGGGTCGAGCACGATCCGGAGGAGATCTGGCGCTCGACGATCACCGTCGCGAAGGAGGCACTCGCCGCCAGCAGGTTGCCCGTCGACCGTTTCGCCGGTCTCGGCATCAGTAATCAGCGCGAGACGACGCTCGTGTGGCGCCGGGACAGCGGCGAGTGCATCTATCCCGCGATCGTCTGGCAGGACCGGCGCACGGCCGAATATTGCCGCAAGCTGGTGAGAAAGGGCGTGGAACACGCGGTCGCGACGAGAACCGGCCTCTGCATCGATCCGTACTTCTCCGCGACCAAGCTCGTCTGGATCCTCGACCACGTGCCGGAAGCGCGGCGGCTGGCGCGGGAGGGGAAACTGGCCTTCGGCACGGTCGACACCTTTCTCATCTGGCGGCTCACCAGCGGCCGGGTGCACGCGACCGACGCCACCAATGCCTCGCGGACGATGCTCTTCAACATCCACGCGCAGGCGTGGGACGATGAGCTGCTGCGAATGCTCGACATCCCGGCGGCGCTGCTGCCGGAAGTGAAGGACTGCGCCGACGACTACGGCGTCAGCGACCGCGCCGTCCTCGGCGCTGCCCTCCCGATCGCGGGCGTCGCCGGCGACCAGCAGGCCGCGCTGATCGGCCAGGCGGGCTTCGAGCCGGGTATGACCAAGAGCACCTACGGCACCGGCTGCTTCGTCATCACCAACACCGGCAGCGAGCCGCTCCAGTCGCAGCACCGGCTCTTGACGACGGTGGCGTATCGTCTGCGCGGCGAGGTCAGTTACTGCCTCGAGGGCAGTATCTTCGTCGCCGGCTCCGCCATGCAGTGGCTGCGCGACGAGCTCAAGCTGATCCCGACGGCCGCGGACTCCGAGCGGCTGGCAAAAGCCGCCGGCATCGTCGAGGCAGTACACGTGGTCCCGGCGTTCGCCGGGCTCGGCGCACCCTACTGGGATCCGGATGCGCGCGGTGCCATCCTCGGCCTGACGCGCGACAGCGGGATCGCCGAGATCGTCACCGCGGCGCTGCAGGCCGTCGCCTACCAGACGAAGGACCTGTTCGTGGCCATGGCCGAGGACGGCGTCGAGCCGAAGACGGTGCGCGTGGACGGCGGCATGGCAGAGAACGACTGGTTCCTGCAGTTCCTCGCCGATGTCCTGGGCATCACCGTCGAGCGCCCGCGCAACATCGAATCGACCGTACTCGGCGCAGCACTGGTGGCCGGTCTGCAGTGCGGCGTGCTGGACTCGACCGGCACCATTGCCGGGCTGTGGCGACGGGATCGGGTGTTCGACCCGGCCATCGACGGAGCCCGCCGCGACGCGCTTTACGCCGGATGGCTCGAGGCCGTGTCGCGGGTCAGGAGCATCAGCCGGAGAGGCGGTCCCGGCCGATCGTGAGCCACGGAGCCACGAGCAACCGGCTGCATTTGCAGCCGGCGAGCCGTTGTCGGCCTGCGTGAGAAAAACCGTTACACTTCCGCCCTCGCCGCCAGAGTCCGGGAAGTGCAAAGCGACTACAGCCAGGGGCGGGCAACTCCCGGGAGACCACCGAATGCCGAGCGTGCCGCCGCAGGAACTTCATGATCATATCGGGCGCGAGCTTCCGCCGTCGGCGTGGCTTGCTATCGACCAGGACCGGATAACGGCGTTCGCGGATGCCACGCTCGATCGCCAGTTCATCCACGTCGATGCGGAAAGGGCGGCTCGCACGCGGTTCGGATCCACCATCGCGCACGGCTACCTGACGATGTCGCTGGTCTCGTATCTCCTTGGCCAGTGCGGAGTCCGGCCGGAAGGCACGCAGATGGCGATCAACTACGGCTCCGACAGGGTGCGGTTCCTGCAGCCGGTGAAGGTGGGCAGCCGCATCCGCGGCCACGCGGTGCTGCTGGCGGTGGAGGAGAAGGCCTCCGGACAGCTGCTGCTGAAAACGCAGTTCACGGTCGAGATCGAGGGCGAGGCAAAGCCGGCGATGGTCGCCGAGATCCTGAGCCTGTTCATACTTTCCTGAAGCGATTAACGAGGGAGCGCACGTGTCAATCAGATTCGACGACAGGGTGGTCATCGTGACGGGCGGCGGGAACGGCCTGGGCCGTTCGCACGCGCTGGAGTTCGCCCGGCGCGGCGCGAAGGTCGTCGTCAACGACCTCGGGGGCGCCCGCGACGGCTCGGGTGCGTCGAGCGAGGCTGCCGAGGCGGTGGTCCGTCACATCCGGGAGGAGGGCGGCGACGCGATGTCGAATGGCGCCAACGTTGCGGAGTATGCAGAGGTCGAGACGATGGTGGATGAGGTGCTGGAACGCTGGGGGCGCGTCGACGTGCTCATAAACAACGCCGGCATCCTGCGCGACAAGACCTTCCTGAAGATGGAACTCGGCGATTTCGCGGCAGTCATGAACGTGCACCTCACCGGCTCGGTGAACTGCACCAAGGCCGTCTGGGCGCAAATGCGCGAGCAGCAGTACGGGCGCATCGTGATGACGTCGTCGTCCAGCGGCATTTACGGCAACTTCGGCCAGACCAATTACGGCGCCGCGAAGATGGCGCTGGTCGGCTTCATGAACTCGCTGGCGCTCGAGGGCATGAAGTACGGCATTCGCGTCAACGCGCTGTCGCCGGTTGCCGCGACGCGGATGACCGAGGATCTCATGCCGGAGAACGTGCTCGCGCTGCTGAAGCCGGAGTCGGTGACGCCGGCCGTGATATTCCTCGCCGGGGAGGAGGCGCCGACGCGGCAGATCCTTGCCGCGGGCGCGGGCGTGTTTGCGCGCGTTGCCATCGAGGAAACGCCCGGCATATTCCTGCCGGAGTCGCGGCGCGACGCGGAGCACGTGGCCGGGGCCTGGGACCGCATCGCGGACCGGGAAGGACAGCAGGAGATTGCGCAGGGCTCGGGGCAGACCGACAAATTCCTGCGCAAAGCCGCAGCGGAGCTCGGCATCAAGCTCGGCTGAATTCACAGATCAGGAGACACCCGTGAGAGAAGCAGTGATCGTATCGACGGCGCGCACGCCCATCGGCAAGGCGTACCGCGGCGCGTTCAACAACACCGA
>CAZTAE010000190.1:0-4407 GCA_964611535.1 uncultured Woeseiaceae bacterium | reverse complement strand
TCGGCTATTTCATGGGTCTCACGGTCATCATCGGTTTCGCCGCGATCGTCCTCCTGGCGGGCGATACGCAATACGTCGACGAAAGCGGCCGCCTGGCAGGCGGCGCCAACATGACCGCGGTCCACCTCGCCCGGCAGGTCGGCGGCGAAGCCTTCCTCGGCTTCATCGCGGCCGTCGCCTTCGCCACGATACTCGCGGTGGTTTCGGGAATCCTCCTGTCGACGTCAGCCGGCGTCGCCCACGACCTCTACACCCGCGTGATCCGCCGGGGCGAGATTTCGGACCGCCACGAGGTCCTGGTCTCGCGCATTGCGACCGTCGCGATCGGCGCAACGGCCATCGGCCTGAGCATTCTTTTCAGAGATCTCAACATCGGCGTGATTTCAGCCCTGGTGCTCGCGATCGCCGCCAGCGTCAATTTCCCGGTTCTGATACTCGCCCTGTTCTGGCCCGGCCTCACCACCCGGGGCGCACTGGCCGGCGGCGCCACCGGGCTGGTGGTCGTCATCGTGCTCACCGTGCTGAGCCCGACGATCTGGGTCGACGTCCTCGGACACGAGCGGGCAATCTATCCCTATGCCTACCCCACGCTGTTCTCGATGATCGCCGCCTTTGCGGTCACCATTGCGGTATCGCGCGGCGATCGCAGCCGGCGCGCCGGCATCGATCGCGAAGCGTATCCTGCACAGCTCATACGCAGCGAGATCGGCGTGCCCGTATGAAGGAGGATGACGGACGATGAGTAATGAGCCGTTACTGGAGCGCCGGTACAGGCTGCTCGGAGAGGGTTCCCCGCTCTTCTACGACAAGCCGCTGCATATCGTGCGGGGCGAAGGCGTGTGGCTGTACGACGCCGACGGGCGGCCTTACCTCGACGTCTACAACAACGTTCCGCACGTCGGGCACTGCCATCCGCGCGTCGCCGAGGCGATAGCGCAGCAGGCACGCACCCTCAACATCCACACGCGGTATCTGCACGAAACGATTCTCGACTATGCCGAGCGCCTGATCGCCACGTTCGATCCGCCGCTGTCGATGGCGATGTTCGCCTGTACCGGCAGCGAGGCCAACGACGTGGCCATGCAGATGGCCCGCCTCTGCACGGGCAACATGGGCTTCATCGCGACCGACTTTGCCTACCACGGCAATACGACCGAGGTCTGGACCGTAAGCGCCTTCTTTACGCCCGAGGCGGACCGGGGGCCGTATGTCCGTACGGTCCCCGCGCCGGACTCCTACCGCGTCCGTGCGGGCGGGGCTGGCGAAGACCTCGGCAAGGCTTATGCACGAACGGTGCGCGAAGCCGTGGACCATCTGCAGGAGAGCGGTGCCGGCGTTGCAGGCATTCTCTTCGACACGATCTATTCGAGCGAGGGCCTGCCCGACGTTCCCGACGGCTACCTGCAGGAGGCGATCGAATGTGTCCGCAGCAGTGGAGGACTTTACGTCGCCGACGAGGTGCAGCCCGGTTTCGGCCGCATGGGCGATCACATGTGGGGCTACCAGCATTACGGCATCGTTCCGGATATCGTCACCCTCGGCAAGCCGATGGGCAACGGCCATCCGATCTCCGCGGTCATCGCACGAAAGGATCTCGTCGAGACCTTCGGCAGCAGGAAAATGTACTTCAACACGTTCGGCGGCAATCCGGTTTCCTGCGCCGCCGCGCTCGCCGTGCTCGACGTTGTCGAAGAGGAAGGGCTGATGGCGCATGCCCGCGAGACGGGCGAATACGTCCAGGCGGGCCTGCACCGGCTGCAGGAGAAATATGAACTGATCGGAGACGTGCGCGGGCGCGGCCTGTTTTTCGGCGTGGAGCTGGTGCGCGACCGCGGGACGCTGGAGCCCGCGACGGCCGAAGCGCGGCAGCTCGTGAACGCCATGCGTGACCGGGGCGTTCTCATCAGCAAGATCGGCATGTACGACAACATCCTGAAGATGCGGCCGCCGATGCCGTTCGCCCGTGATCACGCCGATCTCTTGCTGGAGGCGCTCGACGCGTGCCTGGCGCAAATCGAAGGCAGCCGGCAGTGAGCGCTTCCGCCGGAGCACCAACGGTCCTCGACGTGCGCGCGATGGAGTCCGTCGCCCGCGGCGCCCTGCGGCACTGGAACCTCGGCAACGCGGGACTCGCATTGCTCAAGCATCGCGAGAACGCCGTCTTCAAGGTGACGACGCCGGACCGGAACTACGCGTTGCGGGTACACAGGCCCGGCTACCACTCGGACGCCGCGCTCGAGTCGGAGCTGCACTGGATCGACGCGCTCGCCGCCGCCGGCATGGCGGTACCCCGCGTGGTGCCCTGCGTGGGCGGGCAGCGCTTCGTGACCGCCGAGCTGCCGGGCCTGCCGGTGCCGGTGCAGGTCGACCTCTTCGAGTGGATCGACGGACGCCAGTTCGGCTCCGTCGAATCGGGCCTGGCCGCAGACAGGCAAACCGTGAGCGAGATTTATCACACGCTCGGAGAGGTTGCGGCCGACTTGCACAATTGCTCCGCGGCCTGGTCGCCGCCGCCGGGCTTCGTCCGCCACGCCTGGGACGAGAACGGGCTGGCCGGCGAGCAGCCCTTCTGGGGCCGCTTCTGGGAGCTGCCCGCCTTGACGGACAAACAGCGGCGGTTGCTGATGGCGGCGCGTGACAGCGTCTACCGCAAGCTCGCGCTGCTGCCGAAGCAGCCCGACAGCTACGGCATGATCCATGCGGACTTCTCGCCCGAGAATCTGCTCCTCGAGGGACAACGGGTCCGGCTCATCGATTTCGACGACGCCGGCTTCGGCTGGTACCTCTTCGAGCTGGTCACCTCGCTCTATTTCATCATGGGCGAGCCCTTTTTCGACGAGGCGCAGCAGGCACTGATACGCGGTTACCGGAGCCGACGCCCGCTCGACGAGGCGCAACTCGAGCTGCTGCCGCTCTTCTTTCTCGCACGCAGCTTCACCTACGTGGGCTGGGTGCACACGCGACCAGACACGGAGACGGCGAAAGAGCTGACGCCGATGCTGGTCGAGGCCTCCTGCGAGCTGGCGGAGGCCTGGCTCGATGAAACTTGATTCCTGCGAGAGTACCATGACGGAAGTGCGCGACAACGGCACGGGAGGACACGATGAACGATGATGAGCAGATTTTTCTGAAGAACTGCTGGTACGTAGCCGCATGGGACCACGAGCTGCTGGACGGCAGAAAACTGGCACGGACGATCCTCGAAAAACCCGTCGTCATCTTCCGGGGCGAAAGCGGCAAATACATCGCGTTTGACGACCGCTGCTGCCATCGCGCGGCACCGTTGTCCATGGGACGGATCGAAGGCGACTGTCTGCGCTGCATGTATCACGGCATGAAGTACGACGCGACCGGCGCCTGCATCGAGGTGCCCGGGCAGGAGCGCATTCCCAAAACGTTACGCGTGCACAGTTACCCCGTCGAGGAGCGCGGTCACCTCATCTGGATCTGGATGGGCGACCCGGCGCTGGCAGACCCCGATCTCATCGTCGACTATCCGCCGCTGCACGATCCCGACTGGCGCGGCCTCCCCGCCTACCTGCATTACGACGCGAACTGGCTGCTGATCGTCGACAACCTCAGCGATCTCGCGCACCTGGCATTCGTCCATACCAATACGCTCGGCGGCTCCGAAGAATACGCGTACAAGAGCAAACCGGCCGCGGTCGACAAGCTGGAGAACGGTTTCAGACTCGAGCGCTGGCACAGGGACAGCGCGCCGCCGCCATATCACCGGAAAGTCATCCCGGCGGCCGAGCATTCGAAGAACGTCGATCGCCGCAATCATGTCACGATGATCGTTCCCGGCATCTTCCTCATGGAGACTCTCTTCTCACCGGCCGGTTCCGGCCTCGAGGAAGGCCCCTCCGTGCGGCAATACCGGAACTGCCAGTACATGACGCCGGAGACGCGCCGGACGACGCACTTCTTCTGGAATTACCTGCACAACTTCGAGATCGACAATCCGAACATCGCGATCTCCCTGCGTGACAGCCTGATCGAAGGGTTTCACGAGGACAAGGCGATCATCGAGGCGCAACAGGTGCTGCTGGACCGGGATCCCGCGTTCCGGATGCGGGCGCTGGAGGCAGACGTGGGTCTGATGTACTTCCGCCAGCTGATGAAGAAGCGCCTGAAAGAGGAGAGCGAGGGACAGAGCGAGGCCGCGCTGCGCTCCGCGTAGCCGGTTTCGGCCCGCGGCGGCGTCCCGGCCGGCGTGATCGCCTTAGCTGAGTCCGGTTCCGGCCTTCCCTGCGGGGGGTCCTTCGGCGGAATGGCTCCCTTCGGAGACTGTTTACACAGTCTCCTTCGGTGCGCTTTATTTCCGCCGAAGGACCCCCCGCAGGGAAGGCCGGAACCTCCACGGCGATTCGACCGCGTCCTCGCGGAGCCGGGCGATTGGGCTAG
>CAZTAE010000189.1:0-4431 GCA_964611535.1 uncultured Woeseiaceae bacterium | reverse complement strand
TGAAGCTGCGCGCCCGGGGCGTGTATCGCCGAAACAGGAGCACCTGCACCCTGCCGCCGATTCGCCTCAACTTTCGAAAGAAGCAGGTGACCGGCACGGCATTCGCGGGCCAGGACAAACTCAAACTCGTGACGCACTGCAGACAGCGGAGCGATGCCTACGAGCAGTACGTGCTCAAGGAATATCTGGCATACAAGATCTTCAATACGATCACGGACTACAGCTTTCGGGTGCGTCTGCTGAAGATCGACTATGTAGACAGCGATGATGGCGGCAAAACGTGGACGAAGTACGGATTCGTCATCGAGGACGACGACCTCCTGGCCGAGCGGATCGGCGCGGAAGTCGCCGAAGTCCCGCGCATCAGCTACGCGGCGTTGGACCGGCAGCAGGCGATCCGGATATCGGTATTTCAATACCTGATCGGCAACACCGACTATTCGCTGGTTGCAAGCGCCCGGAATGACGACTGCTGTCACAACACGGTGCTGCTGGCGGCGGCCGACGGCAGCTACATCGCAGTTCCCTACGATTTCGACTTTGCCGGGCTGGTGAATGCCCGGTATGCCAAACCGCATCCCAGCCTCTCCATCAGGTCGGTGGTTCGGAGGCTGTATCGCGGGAACTGTGAGCACAACGAGCTCATGGATCAGGTCATCATCCTGTTCAAGAGCCGGAAAGAATCGATCCGGCAGGCGGCGATGAGCATAGAAGGCATGGGCGAGAGAGAACGCGCGACGGTGCTGCGGTATATAGACGGCTTTTATGAGGACGTCGCCGAGCCGGGATCGGTAGAACGGCATCTCGTCAAAAAATGCCTGGCGGTGTGATCAGGAGCCGATCCGGACGTTCTGCCGCAGCCAGTCGCAGACGATCTTCGATACCCTGGGATGAATCAGGTAGCCGATGGAGCTGTGCGGGTTGGATTTGCCGTAACGCACGGCCAGGTTGTAGACGCGATAATCGCGGATGGCGCTGACCTGTCGCAGCTTCAACATTGCGCGGTAGTCGTCGCTCAACGTGCTGTCGTGGCACATGTAGTCGTCTTCCGCTGACACGTTTTGCCACAACAGCACGTTGCCCGGATAACGGGTCCTGCCGCTCTCCTTTCCGCCGAGCAGCCGGCGCCTGACCATTGAATCACCGAGCGGCGCTCCCAGTGTCAGCCAGTGGTCGATCTTTTTGTGACCGTAGCGCTCTGCATACGCCGGATCGTGCGACAGTTGCCACAGAACGTCGTAACTGACAATCGAACCCGTGCCGTGGGAGACGAGCATGATTCTTTGATCCCGCTCGAGGGCCTCGACGATGGGAACTCTCACCCGCTCCCGTACGCGTTCTGCGAAGTCGCCGGCTTCGTTCCAGTACTCCTGCACATCGGCAGCGATGCCGCCTATCAGCCTGCCGCCCAGGCCGATCGCGCCCAGAACCGGTGCTCCCATATCGGCTGCGAACTCGGGCAGGGCGCTCTTGCCCGGCAGGCTTTCATAGCGGCGAAGGCCAAAGTGCTTCTTCTTCCGCAGGCCTTGCAGTTCGTGCAACGCGCGTCGTCGATCGCCGATATCCAGGCTCTCGTCGTAGTGCCTGCCGGCACCGAGAAGCAGAGCGTTGGTGAGGTCGCCGTAATAGCCAGTGCGCCTGTCGGCAGCCTCGAAGCTTTCGAGCATGTCCGGATAGTGACATCCGATACCCGCGCCAATCGCCGCCATGCTGAGCTCGCGCCATTGGGCCTCTGGCGGCTTGAAGTCACGGCCGTGGACCAGCACGATCGTCGGCCGCGCGGGCTGCTCGGGGCCGGGCCGGGTGTTCATCGCCCGCGGGCGGCCGGCCAGGCCGCCGGCCGGTAGACGGCGAGCCGCGCTTTGTGGCTCCCACCCTCGTCAGCGACCAGAAGTCGGCCGTCCCCCAGGATTTCGATGCCTTCGGACTGCCGGTGTCGGGCGGGCAGCTCGGCCGCGGCGACGAAAGCTCCATCCGCGGTGATCTGGATGAGGGCCCTCGGCCGAGCGGCGACGATCAGGAGATGGCCGCTGTGTTCGTCGACGGCGATGCCCGACGGTCGCAGCCGCGGGTTTCGCAATTCGTTCACGATGCGGCGGTCCGGCAGCCGCAACGTCAGCGGATGCAACACCTGCCGTTCCGCTGTCGACCAGGCGAAGATCGCCAGGCCCTCCAGTGTCGACGCGGGTCGCAGGTCCTTGCACAGCAGCAGCAACAAGCTCTCGGTGCGCCGTTGCGCCAGGCCCTCGATTTCGCAGGACTCGCCGACGTCGGTGGGATGCGCTTCGTAGGCCACGCGTTCGCCGTCCGCGCCCTCGGCGGACTCGTAGATGATCCCGTCGCTCGTCACGAGCCAGACGCGGCCCTCCAGCGAAGCTATCCCCTCGAAATCCCCCCGAACGGTCGGCGCGCCGAGCGCAAACGCCTTGACCAGCCTGCCCTGCTCATAGTCCAGTTCGTAAACGATGGCGGATTCATCCGCGACCGCAAGCAACCGGCCGTCCGGGGTTACTGCCAGCCCGGATATCTCATTGAGTTTGTCCGGCAATTTCCACTGCTGGACCCCCTCCGCGAGAATGCCGCTCGACGGCTCTGCGGCGGTGAAGCCGGCCAGCAGCATCGACAGACAGGAGGCGACGACTGCGCTTTTCCTCATGACGTCGGTTCTATTCAAGGTCGTCTTCCCTGCGGGTTCGCCGGGTCAGTGCCGAGAAGAACGGTCCCGATAGCGACTTGCCGTACTCGAGCTTCCAGATGACCAGCATGGCATAGACGAACGCCATGGAAATGACACCGGCGACGCCGAGGGAGCCGATACCGCAGCCAAGGCCGATTCCGATTGCGACAAAAATATACATGGCGTGCGACGGCTGCTCGAGTGAAAACCGGAACCGCACGGCGGCCACTATTCCTGCGAGGCTGAACGCCAGCGCGAGGCTGTTCAGGACGATCATCGATATGCCGGTAACCACGATCGGCATCAGTATGATCGTCTGGACGAATGACTGGTCGACCTCCTTCGATCGGCTGGTAATGAAGTAGACCCAGGAGACCGGGATGATCAGCAGTACGGCGCCGACGCTGGCAAAGGCAAGCCTCGCAGGACCCTGAGGCGCCAGTACCGTCTCCTCGACGTTCGGGTAGACCGGCTCGAATGCGTCGCCGGAACGGGCCGCCAGATCGGTAATACCGCCGACCGGAAAGAAGTCGCGCAGCGCCGGGAAACGGACCAGCAGGAACGCGACGACACCTGTCCAGAACGCGTAGTACAGCGTGATCAGCGCAACCGGAAGCAGGAAGGTCGCTCCCTTTCTCATAGCTTACCCGACACAAACGATTGGCGACGCTGTGCGTCAGCCAAGTTTATCGGTCTTCCGCCCTGAACTCAGGAATGCGCGGCAGCCAGCATCGCTACTGCAAGTGCCAACGCTGTGAGGGCCGAGGCCCCCGCGCCGACTCCGACACCAACCAGCATCGCTGTCATATAGCTTTTCCGCATCTCAGTTCCCCTAACCACTCAGCGCGACAAGTGCCTGGCTCATTGCACCAGGGACCCATTGAAAGGCCACCCAGACTACGGCCATTCCAATTGCGACGCCGAGGATAAAAAAAGGAAGCTTCACGCTTAATGTGGGTATAAACGGTTCCGAATCGTCAGCCACGGTTACTCCTCCAGTTAGTCCCGAACGATGGTTCTGAAGCGCTCGTTCTCTTTCAGGCCTTCAAACTGCGGATCGGCCGATATCATCCTCGCCGGAGCCCCCAGTTCGATGCCGCGCTCCAGCGCATCCAGGGCCTGCTCTTGCTGCCCTAGCTGCATATGGATAACGGCATCGTAAACATGGACATCCGGAAGATGTGATCCTTCGGCGACGGCAGTTCTTATCCTTTCCAGCCCTTTCTCCGTCTCGCCGGTCATCACGTAATATACTCCCAATTCGGCCATAGTCCGCCAGTCGCGTGGGGTTGTTTCGATCAAAGCGGTAGCAAGCTCGATGGCTCGCTCGAACGCCACCCTGGCCTCGGCCTCCTTCCCCAGCCGCCGGTAAGTGGCTGCCAGATCCCCCCATGCCCAATGGTCATCGCCACCCAGCTCCACGGCGCGCTCGAACGCTCCGGCCGCTCTCGCGAAGTTCCCCAGCGAATAATACGTCAGACCGAGGTCCCGATAGGCTCCCCGGCTGGGTTCCAGCTCGATCGACTTCAGGTTCGCGCGTATGGAAGCGTCCGTATCGCCGAGATAATCGTACGAAGCGGCCATCAACAGGTACGCCCTGGCGTTGTCCGGGCTGAGATCGATCACGCGGCGAAACGCTTCGATCGACTCCTCGAACCGGCCCTGCCAGTACAGGAACTCGGCGAGCGCCATCCGGTTACGCCAGTTACCCGGCTCCATCCTGACCGCGTGGTCGAAGGCGATTTCCGCTGCGG
>CAZTAE010000188.1:0-4460 GCA_964611535.1 uncultured Woeseiaceae bacterium | reverse complement strand
CCGCTCATCTGGAACTGATCGATGACGAACGGGAGGAACTTCTCGTCGCCCAGGCTCTGGCCTGACAGGTTGATGGAGCACAGCGCGAGCCGCTCGCGCTCGTCGGCCTCCGACACCAGCCAGCGGAACGCGTTCCGGATCACCCAGCGGTCGATGTTCGGCGTGATGCCGTAGCGCTCCGCCGCCTCGATGAACAGGCCCGGCGTGATGATGCTGCCCGCCTCGTCCCGCATGCGCAGCAACAGCTCGTAGTGGACGCCCTCCTCCTCGGCCTGCAACGGCAGGATCGTCTGACGGAAAAGCTCGAAGCGGTTCTCGTCCAGCGCGTTGTTGATGCGGGCGGCCCACTGCATCTCGCGGCGGCGACGCATGAGGTCGATGTCGTTTTCCTGGAAGCTGTGGATGCGGTTGCGGCCCGCTTCCTTCGCCGCCGCACAGGCGCTGTCGGCGGCGCTCAGCAGCGCCGCGACGTCTTCGTTGTCCGCGGTGATCGGAACGACGCCGATGCTGACGCCGAGCCGGAAGCTGCGGTCCTCCCACATGAACTTGAAGTCCGCGATGGCCGAGCGCAGGCCTTCGGCGGTCTCCATGGCATCGTCGAGGCTGCAGCTCTCGAGCAGCAGGCCGAACTCGTCGCCGCCGAGCCGCGCCAGGGTGTCGCGCCAGCGTATCTTCGACTTGAGCAGCGCCCCCAGCTGGTGCAGCAGCTCGTCGCCGGCGCTGTGCCCGCAGGAGTCGTTGACGATCTTGAACTGGTCGAGATCGAGATAGCAGAGCGCGTACGAGCTCTCCCTGGCACGGGCGCTCTTCAGCGCACGCTCGAGCCGGTTCTCGAACTCGGCGCGGTTGACGAGGCCCGTCAGTATGTCGTGGCTGAGCTGGTAGCTCAGGCGGCGGTTCAGCTCGCGCGACTCGCTGACGTCGTGGAACACCAGGACACCGCCGGTGACGTCGCCCTTGCCGTCGCGGATCGGCGAGGCCGTGCTCTCGATGTACAGCTCGTTGCCGTCGCGCCGTATGAGCAGCGACGGGCGCACCGACTTGATCGATCGGTTGCGGCGGATCGCCACCGCGAGCGGATTCTCGAGCGGCTCGCAGGTCTCCTCGTGGAAACCGCGGAAAATCTCGTCCACAGGCCGACCGTTCGCGTCGTCCACCTTCCAGCCCGTCAGCTCCTCGGCGACGGGATTGACGTATTCGACGCTGCAGTCGGCGTCGGTCGTGATGACCCCGTCGCCGATGGAGCGGAGGGTGATCTGGGCGCTTTCCTTCTCGCGGAACAGCGCCTCCTCGTACAGCTTGCGCTCGGTGATGTCCACCTCCACGCCGAGCAGGCGGATCAGCCGGCCCTTGTCGTCCTGGCGGGCCTTGGCGCGGCTGGTCATCCAGCGCCACTCGCCGTTCTGGTGTTTCATGCGATGAACGCTTTCGAAGAAGGGCGTCTTCCCCTCCAGGTGCTCCCGCATCCTCGCCTGCACGCGCGCCATGTCGTCGGGGTGGACGAGGCGATACCAGTCGGGCAATACGTCGTCGCGGTCCTCGTCGTACCCGAGCATTTGCTTCCAGCGCCGGGACAGCTCGATGCGCTTCGACCTGCCGTCGAAGTCCCAGATGCCGTCGTTGGCCGTCAGGTTGACGAGATGGTTTCGCTCCTCGAACTCCGCGAGGGTGCCCAGCATGCGCATCCGCTCCAGGCCCGAAGCCAGCGACGCACCGACCAGCTTCATGAGCAGGTGCAGATTGGCGTCCCACCCGTCCATCGGCCGCTCGTTCGCGAGCGCCAGGAAACCGGCCAGCTCATCGCGGATCGTGAAGCCCGCGATGAGGCAGGAGCCGACATTCAGGTCCGCCAACCGGCGCAGCTCCGCCATGGCAGATTTCGGGCACTGCCCGTTCGGGTCGGTGTCGGCAATCTCGATCACGCGCAGCTGACCGAGCCGCCGGCAAAGCCAGGGCCAGTCCTCCAGCGATTCGTTGGCAAGCGCATCGGGATTGCAGGCGGCGAACACGGTCGTCGACGACAGCAGGGTTTCGATGCTGCTCCCGCTTTCATTGAAAAGCGCGAGGAACGCCGCATCGCAGCCGGTGGCATCGGGCAGCTCCGCGATGTTCGCGGTCAGCTGCTCCCTGTACGAGTACGCGTCGAGATTCTGCAGGTTGACCGCGATCTTCGTCTGCAACGCGTCGACGGCGCCGCGATTGCGTTCGCCCGCCCTCGGGCGACGGGGCTTCACCGGCAAGGTCCGGCCGACATTGCTGCGAGGCGCGGTCGTCATGGCGCCGCCTATTCTTCGTTCTGCTTCATCGGTTTTCAGTCTAGCCGGAGCCGCGCAGCGCGCCTGCGCACTGCCGCACAGATGCCGCTGCCCCTCCGGTACTCCCCATTAACCTCGCATTCTGACACGTTACCGCAGGAATTCAAGATAAGTGACTGTAATTTTGCAGTTTCTGTTTAATCCCCCCTCGGCCCCCGCGACGGGCGGCCGGTCGCGGACCCGCTCCCGGCCCGCGATGTAGCTATTGCACGGCTTGAGGTAATTTGTGCAACGCGTGCCGCCGGACGCGGCACGACGTCCGCAGCGTTCGCTGCCTCTCCGCCGTCGGCGGCGCCGGCTATCGCGCTCCGGCAAGCGGCGCGATGCTGCTGAAGTAGGCGGCGAGGTCGTTGATCTCCTGCTGCGACAGCGACTTCGCGACCGGCGTCATCAACGGGTGATAGCGATCGCCCTTCTTGAACTTCTCGAGCTGTACCTGCAGGTACGCGCCGTTTTGTCCCGCGAGGTTGGGGAACAGCGGGTTGGGCGAGATGCCCATTGCACCGTGACAGGCCACGCAGTCCGACGCCTTCGCCTCGCCTCGCGCCACGTCCTGGGCGTCGGCCTGTACCGCCCAGCCGGCGAACACCATGAGTGCGAGATTCGCTGTAATGATTCGCATGATGACCTCACTCGTTGCCGGACATCGTCATGCAAGTTCCATTCCGCGCGCCGGCGCCCGTGGCACAAAACTTGCTGCCAATCCTTTCGCCGTCCCAATTAACAGCGAGGAGTCGCCATGAGCTTCGACCGCTCGAAATCCGTACCTCGCGCCGCCGCAGCAGCCGCAGTAGCCGCCGGCTTCTTCTGTGGCGCTGCCGCTCACGCGTCCGAAGAGCTCGTCCAGCTTTCCCGCGACGACGCGCAGTGGGTCATGCCGGCGAAGAACTATGCCGCCACCCGCTTCAGCGGACTGGACCAGATCACGCCCGAGAACGTGTCGAACCTGACCGTTGCCTGGACGTTCTCCACCGGAACGACAGCCGGCTTCGAAGCGGCGCCGCTCGTCGTCGGCGACACGCTCTATATCGTCACGCCCTGGCCGAACACGCTCTACGCGCTGGACACGCGAGACGGCTCCAAGCGCTGGAGCTACGATCCCGAACCCGCGCGCGCTGCCAAGGGCGTCGCCTGCTGCGACGTCGTCAACCGCGGCGCCGCATACTTCGACGGCAAGATCATCTACAACACGCTGGACAACCACACGGTCGCGGTGAATGCCGAGACGGGAGAGGAAGTCTGGAAGACGAAGCTCGGCGACATCAACTCCGGCGAGACGATGACCATGGCGCCGCTCGTCGTGAAGGGCAAGGTGCTCGTCGGCAACAGCGGCGGCGAGATGGGCGTGCGCGGCTGGATGACGGCGCTCGAGGCCGCCAACGGCGAGATCGCGTGGCGAGCCTATACGACAGGACCCGACGAGGAGGTGCTGATCGGCGAGGACTTCGATCCTTACTATCCCGCCGACGCAGAACCCGACCTGGGCGTGACCACCTGGCCGCCGGACCGCTGGCGCATCGGCGGCGGCACCGTCTGGGGGTGGATCTCCTACGACCCGGACCTCGACCTGATCTACTACGGGACCGCGAACCCGGGCCCGTGGAATCACAACCAGCGCCTCGGCGACAACAAATGGACCGCCAGCGTCTTCGCGCGCGACCCCGACACCGGCATGGCGAAGTGGGCTTATCAGTGGGGGCCGCACGACCTCTTCGACTACGACGGCGTCAACGAGAACATCCTCATCGACCTCACCATCGACGGCACCGAGCGGCAGGTCCTGGTACGGCCTGAAAGGAACGGGCACATGTACGTGCTCGATCGCCGGACGGGCCAGGTGCTCTCCGCCGAACCCTACGAACACATCACGGTGACGAACGGTGTCGACCTCGAGACCGGGCGCCCGATAGAGGTCCAGGAGAAAGAGCCGCGCGAGGGCGAGATCACGCGCGACATCTGCCCGGCGGCGCCGGGCGCGAAGGACTGGCAACCGTCGGCGTACTCGCCGCAGACCGGGCTCGTCTATGTCCCGCACCAGCACCTGTGCATGGACATGCGCGTGGTGGAGACGAGCTATATCTCGGGCACGCCTTTCGTCGGCGCCGAAGTGTCGATGTACGCGGGCCCCGGCGGCTACCGCGGCGA
>CAZTAE010000187.1:0-4462 GCA_964611535.1 uncultured Woeseiaceae bacterium | reverse complement strand
TTGAACGGATTTCGGAGTAGGAGACTATGGGTAGAGTAATCGGTATCGACCTGGGGACGACGAACTCCTGCGTTGCGATCATGGAGGGCGACAAGCCCAAGGTGATCGAAAACAGCGAGGGTGATCGCACGACGCCGTCGATCGTCGCGTTCAGCAAGGACGGCGAGATCCTGGTCGGCCAGTCGGCGAAGCGCCAGGCGGTCACCAACCCCGGCAACACGGTCTTCGCGGTCAAGCGCCTCATCGGGCGCAAATTCGAGGACGAGGTCGTGCAGCGCGACATCGGCATGGTGTCGTACAAGATCGTGAAAGCCGACAACGGCGACGCCTGGGTGGAGGCCGGCGGCAAGAAGATGGCGCCGCCCGAGATCTCCGCGCGCGTCCTCATGAAAATGAAGAAGACGGCCGAGGACTACCTCGGCGAGAAGGTGACGGAAGCTGTCGTGACCGTGCCGGCCTACTTCAACGACTCGCAGCGCCAGGCGACGAAGGACGCCGGCAAGATCGCCGGCCTCGACGTCAAGCGCATCATCAACGAGCCGACCGCGGCCGCGCTGGCCTACGGCATGGACAAGAAGCGCGGCGACAAGAAGATCGCGGTGTATGACCTGGGCGGCGGCACGTTCGATATCTCCATCATCGAAATCGCGGAGGTCGACGGCGAGCACCAGTTCGAGGTGCTGGCGACGAACGGGGACACGTTCCTCGGCGGCGAGGACTTCGACAATCGCGTGATCGGATACCTGGCGACCGAGTTCCAGAAGGAAAGCGGCGTCGACATCACCAAGGACCCGCTGGCGATGCAGCGGCTGAAGGAAGCCGCCGAGAAGGCCAAGATCGAGCTGTCCTCCGCGCAGCAGACGGAGGTCAATCTGCCGTACATCACGGCGGACCAGTCGGGACCGAAGCATCTGAACATCAAGCTGACCCGGGCGAAGCTCGAGTCGCTGGTGGACGAGCTGATCGAGCGCACCATAGGGCCGTGCAAGATCGCGCTGAGGGACGCCGGACTCAAGGTGAACGAGATCAACGACGTGATCCTGGTCGGCGGCCAGACCCGTATGCCCAAGGTTCAGGAAGAGGTGCAGAACTTCTTCGGCCGCGAGCCGCGGCGCGACGTGAACCCGGACGAAGCCGTGGCACTGGGCGCGGCCATCCAGGGCGGCGTGCTGGCCGGCGACGTGAAGGACGTGCTCCTGCTCGACGTCACGCCGCTGTCGCTCGGCATCGAGACACTGGGCGGCGTCATGACGAAGCTGATCGAGAAGAACACCACGATCCCGGCCAACGCCCAGCAGGTGTTCTCGACGGCCGACGACAACCAGACGGCGGTCACGATCCACGTGCTGCAGGGCGAACGCGAACGCGCGGCGGACAACAAGTCGCTGGGACGCTTCGACCTGACGGACATCCCGCCGGCGCCGCGCGGCCTGCCGCAGATCGAGGTCACTTTCGACATCGACGCCAACGGCATCCTGAACGTGTCGGCGAAGGACAAGGCGACCGGCAAGAGCCAGAACATCGTGATCAAGGCGTCCAGCGGACTGACGGACGAGGAGATCGAGAAGATGGTCGCCGACGCCGCGAGCCACGCGGAGGAGGACAAGAAGTTCCGCGAGCTGGTGGACGTTCGCAACCAGGCGGACAGCCTGATCCACGCGTCCGAGAAATCGCTGAAGGAGCTGGGCGAGAAGGCCACCGGCGAGGAGCGGCACGCGATCGAGTCGGCAATCTCCGATCTCAAGGCCGCGCTCGAAAAGGACGACAAGGCCGCGATCGAGGCGAAGACCCAGGCGCTGGCCCAGGCGTCCGCGGCGGTCGCCCAGAAAGCGTACGCCGAACAGGGACAGCAGGGCGCCCGGGACGAGCAGGCCGGCGGCGGCGAGACGGGCGGCGGCGAAGGCTCGTCGGAGGAGGTCGTCGATGCCGAATTCGAGGAAGTCGACGACGACCGGAAGTCGGAGTCGGGTTAAGCTCGCGAATTGGCCGCGAAGGCGGCAGGGGGCACGGACGCTCCTGCCACCCGGCGCGGGTGCGCCAGGGCGTTCCGCACCGGGCAGGGAGGCTTTCGGACGCGCGATGCGGGCGTGATCGCCCGCGCGCGCAGTACTACAACAGCGGACAACTATGGCCAAACGCGATTACTACGACATCCTCGGCGTAGCCAGGACGGCATCCCGGGAAGAAATCAAGAAGGCGTACCGCCGCCTCGCCATGAAGTTCCACCCGGATCGCAACCAGGGCGACGGCGCGTCGACCCGCTTCAAGGAGATCCGGGAAGCCTACGATGTCCTCGCGAGCCCTGAGAAGCGGGCAGCCTACGACCAGTTCGGCCACGAGGGTGTGCGCGCGCGGGCGGCCGGCGCGGGCGGGTTCGGGGCCGAGGGATTCGGCGATATCTTCGGCGACGTGTTCGGCGACATCTTCGGCGCCGGCCGGCGAGGTCGCAGCCACGTCTTCCGGGGTGCCGATCTCGCCTACCAGCTGCGCATGGACCTCGAGCGCGCCATCAGCGGCGACGAGGTTACGATCGAGGTCCCGACGCAGGTGCCCTGCGAGGAATGCGACGGCAGCGGCGCCGAGAAGGGTTCCGAACCGGTCAGCTGCTCCACCTGCGGGGGCGTCGGCCAGGTCCGCATGCAGCAGGGCTTCTTCTCCATCCAGCAGACCTGCCCGGCCTGCAAGGGCGCGGGCACGGTCGTCCTGAACGCATGCGGCCATTGTCACGGCCGCGGCCGGGTCGCGAAGACGAAGCACCTGTCGGTCAAGGTCCCGCCGGGCGTCGACGATGGCGACCGCATCCGGCTGCCCGGCGAGGGCGAGGCGGGGCGGAACGGCGGACCGCCGGGCGATCTCTACGTCGAGATCCGCATCAACCCGCACAAGATCTTCACGCGCAACGGCACGGACCTTTCCTGCGAGGTGCCGGTAAGCTTCGCCACGGTCGCCCTCGGCGGCGAGGTGGAACTGCCGACACTGGAGGGCCACGTGTCCCTCAAGGTGCCGCCGGGCACCCAGTCCGGCAAGGTCTTCCGGCTGCGCAACAAGGGCGTCATCACGGTGCGCGATCCGCGGAAGGGCGATCTTTTCGCTCGCGTGGCCGTGGAGACGCCGGTGGGGCTGTCCGAGGAGCAGAAGGAGATGCTGCGCAAGCTGGACGCGTCCATCCAGGCCGGCGGGGACCGGCACAATCCGCGCGCGGAGGGCTGGCTGGACACGGTCAAGCGCTTCTTCGAGAAGATCGCCCCGTGAGGCGCCCCCCGCTCGGCAGGGCGTCGTGCTGAACGTCGCCGTCCTCGGCGCCGGGCGGATGGGCCGCGAGCTCGTGCAGGTGCTCGCGTCCTCGCCGGATGCGCGTCTGGCGGGTCTGTGGCTGCGCGGCGGCGCGCCCGCTTTCGAGGTGCCCGAGGACGCGCTCGTCGGCAGCGACCTCGATGCCGTCATCGAGGCGGCCGACGTCGCTATCGATTTCACCCTCCCGGAAGCCACCCCGCGGGTCCTGGAGGCATCGGTGAGGGGAGCGAGGCCGCTGGTGTGCGGCGTGTCGGGTCTCGGTGAGGCGGAGCAGGCGCGGCTGGCGGAAGCCGCGAAGGCCATTCCCCTCCTGTTCGACCGCAACATGAGCGTCGGCATCGCGGTGCTCACGGACCTCGTCCAGCAGACGGCGCGCCGCCTCGGCCCGGGCTTCGTCGTGGATATCTTCGATACGCATCACGTGCACAAGAAGGACGCACCGTCGGGAACGGCGCTGGCGCTGGGGGAAGCCGTCGCGGGCGCGCGCGGCAGGAAGCCCACGGACGTCTTCCGTTATCGGCCGGAGGGCGAGACGGCGCGCGGGGCGCCGGAGGAGCTCGTTTTCCACGTGTCGCGGGAGGGCGAGGTGCCGGGCGACCACGCGGTCGTCTTTCGCTCGGCCTCGGAGACCCTGGAGCTCACGCACAGCGTTGCCAGCCGCCGTGTTTTCGCCGACGGCGCGCTGAGGGCCGCGGTCTGGCTCGTGCGGCAACAGCCCGGTCTGTACCGCATGCGCGACGTGCTGGCGGGTGCCGCCTGACTGGCAGGTCCGGCCGGGCTCCAGTAAAATACGGACTTCAAGCGGGAGGCGTAAGCCCTTCCGCTTTTGTGTATCCGGATTTTGAAACTGCAAAAGGACTTCTCATCATCGGAGAGTGCTGTTGACTACCCCTGCTGTACTGGCATTACAGGACGGGACGATATTTCGCGGTGTGTCCGTCGGCGCCGACGGCAAGACCATCGGGGAGGTGGTGTTCAATACGGCGATGACCGGCTACCAGGAGGTGTTGACCGACCCGTCCTATTGCCGGCAGATCGTGACCCTCACCTATCCGCACATCGGCAACACGGGCACGAACTGCGAGGACATGGAGTCGGCGAAGATCCACGCCTCCGGCGTGATCGTCCGCGACAGCTCCATGGTGGCGAGCAGCTGGCGGAACGAGCG
>CAZTAE010000186.1:0-4471 GCA_964611535.1 uncultured Woeseiaceae bacterium | reverse complement strand
GCCGCGGCGCGCTCGAACTGCTCCCGGGCCTCGTCGTAGCGCTCCTGGCGGCACAGGAATACCGCGTAGGTATTGCGCACGGCCGGGTCGTCGGGCGCGTGGCGCACCGCCTTCGCATAGTGTTCCCGGGCAAGGCGCGCATTCTCGAGCGCCTCATAGGTCAACGCCAGAGTCGAATGCGCAATCGCCATTCGAGGATTCAGGTCGAGCGCCCGCGTCAGTCGATCCCGAGCCAGCTCGTACTTGCCGTTACGGTAGTAACGGGCGCCGAGCTGGTAGTACTGGCGTGCCGCGCTGTCGTCGTCCGGTTCGTCCGGCACCGCGCCCGACGTCGTCTGCACGCAGCCCGCCAGCAGCAACGCAGCAGCGGCCGCGATGGCCACAGCCAGTCCCCGATGTAGTTTCCCGTTCATGCCGATACCGCCCCAGCACCTTGCGCATCCGGTGGGATGTTAACAGGCAACGGTGCCCTTTTCGCTCAATCTGACGCGCATTCTGTCGCTGACGCGGCCGGCGAGCTGGCCGCAGGCGGCGTCGATGTCGTCGCCGCGGGTCTTGCGGATCGTGGCGACGAGACCCCGGGCGCGGAGCCTCGCCTGGAAGGCTGCAATGGCCGCCTCCCCCGAACGGCGGAACGCACTGCCGGGAAACGGGTTGAAGGGAATGAGGTTCACCTTCGCCGGCCGGCCCGCCAGCAGGTCCGCCAGCCGTTCGGCGTGCCCGGGCCGGTCGTTGACGTCGTCCAGCATGACGTACTCGAACGTTATGAAGCGTCCCGCCCGCTTCGCCGCGTACCGCCAGCAGGCGTCGAGCAGCTCCTCGAGGGGGTGGACCCGGTTGATCGGCACGAGGCGATCCCGCAGGACGTTGTCGGGCGCGTGCAGCGAGACCGCCAGCGACACGTTGCAATCGTCGCCGAGCGTCTCGATCCGGGGGACGATGCCGGAGGTGCTGACGGTCACTCGCCGGCGCGACAGCCCGTAGCCGAGGTCCGACACGAGGATCTCGAGGGCCGGCAGCAGGTTCCGGTAGTTCGCGAGCGGTTCACCCATGCCCATGAAGACGACGTTCGTCACCGCGGCCTTGCCGTTGTCGCGCGGCGGCAGGCTCCGGTTCGCGAAGGCGACCTGGCCGACGATCTCCGCAGTCGTGAGGTTGCGGTTGAAGCCTTGCGCACCGGTCGCGCAAAAAGCGCAGTCGAGTGCGCAGCCGACCTGCGACGAGATGCAGAGCGTGCCGCGGCCCGGCTCGGGGATGAAGACCGATTCCACCGCCTGCCCGCTGCCCGATTCGAACAGCCACTTCACCGTACCGTCCGCGGACCGGCGTTCCGAAATCGGCCGAGGCAGGGAGGCTTCGGCAGCCTCCTCGAGGCGCGCGCGGAGCGCGAGCGAGAGGTCCGTCATCTGCTCGAAGCGGTCGGCGCCGCGCTGGTGCAGCCACTTCATGACCTGGCGCGCGCGATAGGGCTTTTCGCCGAGGTCGGCGAAGAAAGCCTCCAGCCGCGCCTGCGAACAGCCGCGCAGGTTGAGCTTCTTACTCTCGATCGCGATGCTCCCTCCCCTGTCCGTCACGCCAGGTAACCCTGCGCCCGAATTCTCAGCGCGTACGCGGGCAGATGTCGTCCTTGCCGAAAAAGAACGCCACCTCCTCCGCCGCCGTAGCCGCTGCGTCGGAGCCGTGGACGATGTTCTCCTCGATGCTTTCCGCGAAGTCGGCGCGTATGGTGCCGGGCTCCGCGTCGGCGGGATTGGTGGCACCCATGATGCGGCGGTTCGTCTCGACCGCGTTCTCGCCTTCGAGCACCTGTACCATGACCGGCCCGGAGGTCATGTAGCTGACCAGATCGCGAAAGAAGGGGCGCTCGCGATGCACGGCATAGAAGCGCTCGGCCTGTTCCTTCGACAGGTGCAGCATCTTCGCTGCGACGATGGAGAGACCCGCTTTCTCGAAGCGGGAATAAATCTCACCGATCAGATTCTTCTGAACGCCATCGGGCTTGATGATGGAGAGCGTCTGCTCGACGGGCATACGGACATTCCTTGTGGATGGCGCCGGCGAGCCCGGCGGCGCGTAAACCGCTGAATTCTACTCAGGCCGCCGCAGCCCGGCAACGCGGCCGCTGGCGTCAGTCCGGCGGATCGGCAGGTCGGCTCAGACGCTGAAGCTCTCGCCGCATCCGCACTCGCCGGTGACGTTGGGGTTGCGGAACCGGAACGCCTCGTTCAATCCTTCCTTGACGAAGTCGACCTGCGTGCCGTCGATCAGGTCGAGGCTCTTGCGGTCGACGACGATCTTGATGCCGCTTTGCTCGAAGACGACGTCGGCGTCGCCGATCTCGTCCGCGTAGTTGACGACGTAAGCGAAGCCGTTGCACCCGGTTTTCTTGACGCCGAGGCGCAGGCCGACGCCCTTGCCGCGCTGGTCGAGGTAGCCGCGGACGCGGTCCGCCGCCGGTTCAGTAAGAGATATCGCCATAAGCTTCGTTACTTCGATTGCCTTTGTGTTCAATTGGTTCCGCGGATCGCCGTCGACAGCCCGCGAACCGCGTCTTCCAGCAACAGGATGCGGCCTGTCTTCTCGAGAGGCAAATCCAGCAGCCGGGCGAGCTCCGGCGTGCTGAACGTGTCGAGCTCGGCCGCGTCCCGGCCCTCGAACCGCGCGCAGATCACCTCGAGGGCAGCGATCAGGTGCGGGCAGCCGTAGACCCGGTATCGCAGCGCGCCGATCGTGCCGCCGGACAGGCCCGCCGCCAGCACGATGCGGGCATCCCCGCCGGAGACTGCGGCAGTCTGCGCGCGAGCATACCCCGGCGGCAGGTCGCCCGCATGGAGCGGGTTCGCAAAATGGCGCCGCACCGTCTCGTTGTAGGCGCCGGGAGCCGCCATCGCTCAGGCGGCATGCGGCGGTGCAATGCCGCGCAAATGCCTGATCCCGCTGACATAACGATCGATCGCGATGTCGATGTCGGCGGCCTCGGTCCCGCGTCCGAAGCTGAACCGTATGGCGCTTTGCGCCAGCCCGTCGTCGCGCCCCAGCGCCCGCAGCACCTGGGAGGGCTCCCGGCTGGCCGAATTGCAGGCGGAGCCGGTGGCCACGCAGAGCGGCTCCAGGGCGAGCAGCAGGCTCTCCCCCTCGACGCCCTCGGCACTGACGTTGAGGATGCCGGGCCAGGCGCGCCCGGCGCTGCCGTTGCGGACGATCGCCGGCAGATCCCGGATCCCCTGCCACAGCCGTTCGTTCAGGGTCCGGACGTGCCGCAGGTCCGCCGCCTGGCGCCCCCGGGCCACCTCCGCCGCGGCGCCGAAGCCGACGACCTGGTGCACCGGCAGCGTCCCGGGCCGCAGCCGGCGCTCCTGGGCGCCGCCGTGGAAGAGCGGAAAGACGCGGCAGCCGGGGCGGTCGGCGATGTAGAGGGCGCCGATGCCCTGGGGGCCGTACATCTTGTGCGCCGTCATCGACATCAGGTCCACGGGCAGCTCGCCCAGATCGATCGGCAGCTTGCCGACCGACTGCGCGGCATCGCAGTGAAACAGCACGTCGCGGCGCCGGCAGAGCTCGCCGATCGCCCCGAGGTCCTGGACGACGCCGGTCTCGTTGTTGACGTGCATGACGGAGACGAGCTGGGTGTCTTCGCGCATTGCCGCCTCGAGATCCGCGAGCGGCAGCAGGCCGTCCCCGTCGGGCGAGAGCCAGGTAACGTCGTAGCCGTCCTTCTCCAGCGCGGCGAACGTGTCCGTCACCGCCTTGTGTTCCGTGCGCATCGTGATCAGGTGCCGCCCGCGATGCGAGCGATAGCGCGCCGCGCCGACGATCGCGAGGTTGTCGGATTCGGTCGCGCCCGACGTCCAGACGAGGTTGGCAGGATCCGCGTGCAGCAACTCCGCCAGCTGCTGCCGCGCGCGTTCGACGAGCGCGAGCGACGCCCGCCCGGCGGCATGGCTCGACGAGGCATTGCCGACGACGCCGAGGCCGAGGCAATCCTGCATCGCCGCTGCCACTTCCCGATCCAGCGGCGTCGTGGCCGCATAATCCAGGTACACCGGTTTGTCCTGCCAGTCGATCATTGTCGATCTCCCGAGGGATCCAGCGAGGCGAGTATGCCGCGCAATATGTTGATCTCGTTTCTGTCCGGCTCCGCCCGCGCGAACAGCCGCCGCAGCCTGCGCATCAGGTAGCGCGGATTCGCGGGATCGAGGAACCCGCTGGCCGTCAGCACCTGCTCGAGATGCTCGTAGAAGCGCTCGAGCTCCTCGCCGCTGGCCAGCGGCACCTCGCGAAGCGGCTCGTTCGCGGGCGCGGCGGTGGCCGCCAGACGCAGCTCGTAGCACACCACCTGCACGGCCATGGCAAGGTTCAGTGAGCTGAAGCCGGCTTCCGCCGGGATGGCCAGCAGCACGTGACAACGATCGAGATCCTCGTTGCTCAGGCCGGACTTCTCCGGCCCGAAAACGGCGGCGACCTTACCGGC
>CAZTAE010000185.1:0-4514 GCA_964611535.1 uncultured Woeseiaceae bacterium | reverse complement strand
CGGTGATTTCGAGCATTCGGCGGTAGAGGTCGTTTTTGGGGTGGTCGCTGGCGGCGGCGACGATGTCGACGGCCTGGCGGCCCGGCAGGACGCGGACGAGTTCCCGGAGGAGGCGCTCGGCGTCGATTGTGCCGACCTCCGGCGCGGCCGTTTCGGCGCCGCCGACGACGACGACGAATTCGCCCCTCACCGGGATGCGGCCGTCGCGGATCATTGCCGTCAGCTCGGCGAGTGGTGCGTGGATGCACTGCTCGTGGACCTTGGAGAGCTCGCGGCCGATGAAGGCCGGACGCGAGGCGCCGAACGCGACGGCAAGGTCCGCGAGCGCTTCGGCGATGCGGTGCGGGGCCTCGTAGAAGACGAGGGTTCGGGTCTCGGCGGCCAGCGCTCCGAGGCGGTCGCGGCGGGCCTTGGGCCGCGCCGGGAGGAAACCGTCGAAGCACCAGGCGTTCGTCGGCAGGCCGGCGACCGACAGCGCCGCCGCGGCGGCGCTCGGCCCGGGAATGGGCGAGACGCGGATGCCTTTCTCGTGGGCCAGCGACACCAGCCGGTAGCCGGGATCGCTGACGAGCGGCGTGCCGGCGTCGCTGACGAGCGCCACCGAAGCGCCCTCCTCCAGACGGCGCAGCGCGGCCGCCGAGGCGGGCTGCTCGTTGTGTTCGTGCAGCGATATTAGTCGCGTATCGATCCCGAAATGCGATAGCAATCGCCCGGTGCGGCGGGTATCCTCGGCGGCGACGAGATCCACCTCGGCCAGCACCTGCCTGGCACGCGCCGACAGGTCGTCGCGGTTGCCGATCGGTGTTGCGACGACGAAGAGCGTCCCCCCGGCGTCAGGGGCCGCGTCATCTTCGTCGGACGGGGGCGAATCCGGGGTCATCGGAACAGAATAGCCGGAATACGGATGTCCAGCATCGTAAAACCCAGCCGGTTGGCGGCACTGCTCTGTGCGGGGCTGCTTTGCCTGCTCGCGGCCTGCGAGACCACCGGGCCTCGTCCGAGCGGCGAGCAGCGTGCCGAGAACCTCGCCCGGAGCGGCCAGCACGCCGAGGCAGCGGCGCACTACATCGACCTCGCCACGCGGGTGGCGGGCGAGGAACGCGACCGGCTGACGCTGCTCGCGATCGAGCAGTGGCTGGATGCCGGGGACGGTCGTCGAGCACACAATGCGCTCAGCACGATCGCGAAGCCGGCCGGCGGGGAGCTGCGCTGGCTCTGGACCAGCAACGCGGCGGCCGTGGCCCTCTGGGAAGGCGAGCCTGATGAGGCCCTCGGGCTGCTCGAGCCGCTGGCGCAGGAGCCGCTGTCGCTGCGCTACCGGTCGCGGGTGGAAGCGCTGCGCGCCGACGCGTACTTCCAGAAGGACCAGCCTGCGCGGGCGGTGGAGCTCTACCTGCAGCGCGAGAGCTGGCTACGCGACCCGGCCTGGATGGAGCTGAGCCGCCAGCGGCTCTGGTCCGGACTGCTCGTAAGCGATGCGCAGACGTTGCGGGAGACGGCCGACCGGACGCGCCAGCCGCTCGTGAAGGGGTGGCTCGAGCTCGGGGCGCTCGCCACGTCCACCGGGCAGAGCGGCGTCGGCTGGCGCAACGGCCTGGCGCGCTGGCGGGAAGACTGGCCCCGGCATCCCGCGAACGCGATGCTCGAGGGGATGCCGGTACCGGAGGACGGCGACGTGGCGGGCTTCCCGCGGCAGATCGCGGTGCTGCTGCCGCTCACCGGGCAGAACGCCGCGGCCGGAAGCGCGCTCCGGAACGGCTTCCTCGGCGCCTATTTCTCCGCGGCGCCCGAGCTCGAGGATGAGCAACAGATACGCCTGTACGACGTGAACGGCGGCGGCACGCCCGAGGCTTACCAGCGGGCGGTGACCGACGGCGCGCAGTTCGTGGTCGGTCCGCTGCTGCGGCCGAACGTCGCCGAGCTTGCCGCGCAGGCGCCCCTGCCGGTGCCGGTACTGACGCTGAACTACCTGCCGGACGATGCGGTCCCCCCCGCCGGCTTCTATCAGTTCGCCCTCGCTCCGGAAGACGAAGCCGTGTCGGCGGCCGACCGGGCCCTTGCCGACGGCCACCACCGTGCCGTCGCGCTGGTGCCGAACAACGACTGGGGCAGGCGCATGCTGTCGAGCTTCGCAACCGCGTTCGAGGCAGGCGGCGGCGTGCTGCTCGAGTACCGGGACTACCGCCCGACGATGCAGGACTTCTCGTTCGAGATCGAAGGGCTGATGGCGCTCAACGAAAGCGTCCAGCGCTATCAGCGCCTGCGGGCGAATATCGGCGGTCCCCTGCAGTTCGATCCGCGGCGCAGGCAGGACGTGGAATTCGTTTTCCTGGCCGCCGACGCCAAGGCGGGGCGCCTGATCAAATCACAGCTCAAGTTCCACTATGCCGGCGACCTGCCGGTCTATTCGACGTCGTTCATCTATTCCATGGACGGTCGCTCGAATTCCGACCTGAACGGGGTGATGTTCGCCGATACGCCCTGGGTGATTGCGCCGCGTCCGTGGATGTCGCACCTGCCGGCCCTCTACAACGAATACTGGCCGGACGAACGGCGGCTGGCACGGTTGCACGCGATGGGCTACGACGCCTATCAGCTGGTCGCCGAGCTGCATGCCGCGGGCTCGGGACCCATGCCGGAGCTTTCAGGCGCCACGGGGCGCCTGTACCTCGACGCCGAAGGCCGCGTGCACAGGCGCCTCGCCTGGGCCCGGTTCGCAGGCGGCAAGCCGGTGGCTCTCGAGATGGATCGACCGATCGAGCCTGGCGGCCCGGACGAGGCCGAGGTTCCGGGCCCATGGCAACGACGACGGCTCAATCCGTAGGCGCACGCCTCGAGCAGCTCGCTCTCGACCGTCTGCAGGATGCCGGGCTGACGCTTCTGGCCCGTAATTTCCGCTGCCGTGTCGGGGAGATCGACCTGGTGATGCTGGACCGGGGCTGCCTGGTCTTTGTTGAAGTCCGCTATCGCAAGCCGAACCGCTTCGCGTCCGCGCTCGAGTCGATAGACGTCCACAAGCAGCGCAAGCTGGCGAAAGCCGCCCTCTTCTTTCTCGGGCGGCACAGGGCTTTCCGCAACCACACGGTCCGCTTCGACGTCGTGGCTTTCGACGGCCCGGCTCCTGATCGATACACGCTACAATGGCTCAAGGATGCCTTCAGGCCGAGCTGACGGGACCTCATGGACGCCGAAACACGAGTAAGAGAGCACTTCGCGGAAAGCATCGCGACCAAGCAGGCTGCGGTAGAGACCAGTCCCGCGATCGCGACAGCAGCGGAACTGATGACACGGGCGTTGCTCGACGACGGCAAGATCCTGAGTTGCGGCAACGGGGGCTCGGCGGGCGACGCGCAACACTTCTCCTCCGAGCTGCTCAATCGCTTCGAGATGGAACGGCCGGGGCTGCCTGCCGTTGCCCTGACCACCGACACGTCCACCCTCACGTCGATCGCGAACGACTACTCCTACGAAGACATCTTCGCCAAACAGGTGCGGGCGCTGGGGCGCCAGTCCGACGTGCTGCTCGCAATCTCCACGTCCGGGAATTCCGAGAACGTCTGCCGCGCGATCGTGGCCGCGCACGACCGGGCGATGCGCGTGGTGGCGCTCTCCGGCCGCGACGGCGGCCGGATGGCCGGCCTGCTGGGGGACAGCGACGTCGAGATCCGTGTTCCGGCGAGCCGCACCGCGAGGATTCAGGAAGTGCACCTGGTCGTGATCCACTGCCTCTGCGACCTGATCGACGCGGCGCTCCTGGGCGTCGGAAGCCGGAGCTCTACTTGATGACTTTCAGGTGCGAGCGGTCGGCGCGGCCGGAGTCTCTTTCGTCCGGGTCGCTGCCGGAGCCCGGAGGATCCGGGTGGTCCGCGCCGTGCGAGAAAATCATTCCCTGCCCGGTCTCCTTCGCGTAGATCCCCAGAACGGCCGCCACCGGCACCCAGACGTCGAACGGCACGCCGCTGAACCGGGCGCGGAAGCTGACCGCGTCGTTCGTGAGCTTGAGGTTATGTGCCGCCGAGTGGCTGATGTTGAGGACGATCTTGCCGTCCTTGACGTGCTCGCCCGGCACCGTCACACCGTCGAGCGTAGCGTCCACGACGATGTGGGGCGTATGTCCGTTATCGCCCATCCATTCGTGCATGGCACGGACGAGGTACGGTCGCTTTGATCGGCTCGGCACAGTCACGGCTGGGACAGGACGTAGATACGACAGGGACCACAGAATAACACCTTGCCGCGGGTCCGGAAAAAGACACGGGTCACGGCTCGCTTACAGGCGCATCTCCTGCTCGAGCTCCGTCAGGCTCTGCTGGAACGACCGCCTGTCGAAGACGCGCCTCATGTAACCTTCAACGGCATCGGCGTGCGAGCCGAGGTCGATGCCGTACAGGGGCAGCCGCCACAGCAACGGAGCGATGCTGGCGTCGACCAGCGAGAATTCGTCGCTCAGGAAGAACTGCCTGGCCTTGAAGAGATCGGCACTCGCGAGGATGCTCTCCTTCAGCATCTTGCGG
>CAZTAE010000184.1:0-4540 GCA_964611535.1 uncultured Woeseiaceae bacterium | reverse complement strand
GCGCTCGGCGACAATCTCGAGTCGTTCCTGCGCAGCTTCACCGAACACCATACCCTGTAGGAGCCCGCCCCGCGGGCGACCGGCTTCTCTTCCCATGACCACCCTGCACGGCCTCGACCTCCTGGCGATTGCCGTGTATTTCGCCCTTCTGCTGTGGATCGGCCTGCGCGTTGCGCGCGCGGAGCGCAGCGTCGATGCAGGCGAATCCTTCCTCGCCGCCGGCCGCGACATGAATCTGTGGCAGACGACCGCGAGCACGGCGGCCACCGATCTCGGCGGCGGTTTCAGCATCGCGATGGGCGGCCTCGGCTTCACGCTCGGCATCTCGGGCTCGTGGCTGATCGCCATTTCCGGGCTGAGCATCGTCATGGTGTCGTTCCTGATGGTGCCGCGCGTGAAGATCTGGGCGGACCGGATGAAAGGCCTCACGACGGGCGACCTGTTCGAGGCGCGCTTCGACCGCCGCACCGGCACGCTCGCGGCCGTGGTCGTGGGACTGGCGTGGTTCACCTTCGTCGGCGGTCAGGTCGTCGCCGGCGGCAAGCTGATGCAGGCCACGCTGGGAATCGACCTGACCTTCGCCGTGGCGATTACCGGCAGCATCATCCTCGCCTACACGGCAATGGGCGGACTGAAGGCCGTGATTTACACCGACGTGCTGCAGTTCGTCGTCCTGTTCGCCGGCGTCCTGCTCCTCGCGGTGCCGATCGGGCTGTTCGAGGTCGGGGGTTGGGGCGAGATCAGGCGCCATTTCGCCGCCGACCCGGAAACGGCGAGGCTGACCGAGTGGACGTCCGCGGGCTGGAAGCAGCTGCTCGGCTGGTTCTTCGCCATCTTTCCGGTCTGGTTCATCTCCATCGCCGCGATGCAGCGCATCGTCGCGGCGCGGGACGAGAAGACGGCGCGAAGGGCCTTCCTGCTGACCGGCGTGCCGATCGAATGGCCGCTCTTCGCCGTCGGCAGCACGCTCATCGGCATGATGGCGCGCATGCTGCTGCCGGACCTGGCGGACCCGGAGCTCGCGACCCCGATGGTGATCCTCGAGCTCTTGCCGGTCGGCCTCGCGGGCTTCGTCATCGCCGCCTATATCGCCGCGGTCATGTCGACGGCGGACTCGGCGCTCATCGGGCCGGTGGCGATCTTCACCAACGACATCTATAGGAAGTACCTGCGTCCGGCGTCGAGCGCGGCGGCGCTGCTTCGGGTAGCACGAGTGACGACACTCGTCCTCGGCGCACTGGCGATCGCCATCGCTTATCTCGTGCCGAACGTGCTGGAGCTGATCCTGTACGCCTACACGTTCGGCGCGGCCGGCCTGTTTTTCCCGATGCTCGGGCTGCTATTCTGGCCGCGCACGACGGCGAAAGGTGCGTTCTGGAGCATGCTCGCCGGGGGCACCGCCGCCGTCGGCTGGACCATCGCGGGGGAGCCTTACGGCTTTTCCGCATCGTGGGCCGGCTGGGTGGTCGGCCTGCCGGTACTCATCGCGGGGTCGCTGCTGACGGAGCACGAGGTTTGCGAGAATCGCGAGATCTTCTACAGGTGAATACGGACGCGCAGCCGGATTCCTTCGCGAGCGTCGGTGACCTGCTGGAGGCGCGCCGGCCGCGGGCGCCGGTCTATTGCATCTACCCGCAGGTATACCGGGACACGGCGCGCGAGTTCGTCGCCGGCTTCCCCGGCAGGGTTCTCTACGCCGTGAAGGCGAACGCGCACCCCGCGATCGTCCGCCTGCTCAACGAGGGCGGCGTCACGCACTTCGACTGCGCCTCGCTGCCGGAGATCGAGCTCGTGCGCAGCGCGTGCGGCGACGCGATGCCCTACTTCATGGTGCCGGTCCGGCTGCGCGGTGCAGCCCGCGAGGCGCAGGAACGGTTCGGGGTGCGGCATTTCATGGTCGACCACTCGAGCGCCATCGAGCCGCTCGCCGCCGAGATCGACATGAGGCATGCCGTCGTCTTCGCACGCATGGCCGCGCATCACGACTCGGCGATGCAGGATCTGTCCACGAAGTTCGGGGCCGAGCCCGATGAGATGCCGGAGCTCCTTCAGGCGATAGCGGCGGCGGGCGCGGAGCCCGCGCTGGCTTTCAACGTCGGCTCGGGCGTGACCAGCGTCGTCGCCTATGCCTACGCCATCGAGCTGGCCCAGAGCGTGCTGCGCCGCCTGCCCTTCAGGCTGCGCCTGGTCGACATCGGCGGCGGCTACCCGAGGTCGTATCCGGGCTTTGCCGTCCCGCCGCTCGAGCGCTACTTCAGCCGCATCGGCGAGGCCGCGTCGAGGCTGTCGCTCGCCGGCAATGGCGAGATCCTGGGCGAGCCGGGCAGGGCGCTCGCCGCACCGGGGCTCTCCGCCGTGATCGAGGTGCTGCTGCGCAAGGACGACCGCCTGTACCTCAACGACGGCATGTACGGCATCTTCTGGGAGCTGCGCTTCCGCGGCCACAAGCGCTATCCCGTCCGCTGCTACCGCGACGGCCACGAATTCGGCGGCGAGACCCGGCCCTTCACGCTCTACGGCCCCACCTGCGATGCGACGGACACCCTGCCGGGCGAGGTCGACCTGCCCCGCGACGTCGCGCCGGGCGACTACCTGGAATTCGGCTCGATCGGCGCCTACAGTCTCTCCGGCCGCACCGATTTCAACGGCCACTACAGCGACGACATCGTCACGATCACCGGCCCCGCCGCGCCGCCGTAGGAGCCCGCCCCGCGGGCGACCCGGCAAGCTATTCTGTCGTGGCTGGATGATGATTCGACGGTGTAATGCAAACGATCCACGGGAGCATCCATGAAACCCAGAATCAGCATGATCACACTCGGCGTGCGCGACATGGACAGGGCGGTGAAGTTCTACGAAGACGGCCTTGGCTTGCCGCGGCGGAAATCGCCGCCGGAGGTTGCCTTCTTCACCCTCAACGGCAGCTGGCTGGCCCTGTTCGGGCGCGACTCGCTTGCCGAAGATGCCGGCATCCCGGCGGAGGGCAGCGGCTTCCCCGGTTTCGCCCTGGCGCACAACGTGCATTCCGAGGCGGAGGTGGACGAGCTGCTGCAGCAGGCGGCCGCGGCGGGCGGCAAGCTGGTGAAGCCGGGCCAGCGAGTCTTTTGGGGCGGCTACTCCGGCTACTTTGCCGATCCCGACGGTTACCTGTGGGAGGTGGCCCACAACCCCGAATTCTGGATCGGCCCCGAAGACGACTGAGAGGTGACCTGCCTGCCGGTGCTCGTGCCGCGGGCGCTCAGTTCTCCCGCAGGTACCCCCAGGAGTGCAGCTTGTCGTGGTCCTCGAACCAGCGGTCGCCGATGTCCTTGCGGTAGTACATGTTGGGAATGAGGATGTTGTTGATGCGCTGGTAGACTTGCGCCTGTGCCTGCTTCACGGAAATGCCCTGGCCGGTCACGATCAGGACGACGCCGGTGTTGCCGGTGATCAGCCATTCCCCGTTGACGAGCTTCACGTCCTCGATGTGGATGCCCTCGTAGTTCGGCCGCCGGAAGATGACGACGCGGTCCTTGGAGTTGGCCTCGAACGTCTTCGGGTCGGTGTAGGGAAACGGCGGCACGACCACGCGGACGCCGATCTGAAAGCCGCGCTTGGACTTGAAGGTCTTGAGCGAGCCGTCCGCCATGCCGGCGATGAAATGGGCCACGGGCATGGACAGGCTGTCGGCCTGGATGCTGATCGTGGGGTAGCCGAAACGCGCCGTGAACTCGAGCGGATAGATGCCCTGTCCGTTGACGATGCAATTGACGTCGATGTAGCCGACGTAGCCCTCCTCGGCCAGCTTTGACTCGAGCTTCGCGAGCGTCGCCTTGAAGATGCGGTTGGGTCCGCTCCAGTACATGCAGGTGCCCATCTCGCCGGTGGATGGTCCGATGTCGCCGGGGAACAGCAGCTTGTGCTCGAAGTTGACGTTGATGGGCAGCATGAACTCGCGGCCGTTGAAGAAGGCGCCGACGGCGACTTCCACACCGCGCACGCGCCGCTGCAGCTGGAACACCTTCACCGTGTCGGAGTAGACGGCCTGGTAGGACTGCAGGACGTGGATGACGTCCTTGCCGTCGTCCTCCTTGCCGACGAAGAGCAGCCGCTTGATGTTCTGCGCTTCGCCGCTCGGCTTGATCACGTAGGCGGAAGGATTGGCCTCGACGTAACGGATGGCCGAGTCGAAGTCGTTGAACTCCTGGAAGGGGATGATGGAGACGCCGTGGCGCTTCAGCTCCTCCTGGCCGAAGGAGCGGTCGTCCTCGAGCTTGTCGGTGTAGGCGGTGCCGCCGACGACGTGCTTGCCGGCCGCCCTGAGCTTCTGCGCCTTCTCGCCGAGCCCGAGCACGTCGTCGAAGACGATGACGTCGGCCCAGTCGACGTGCGACTCCCAGTCGTCGACCTTGGGCACGAAACCGTCGCCGATGCTCTTTTCCGACTCGCTCTCGATGTAGTACCTGACGTCGTGGCCTTCCTTGACCACCTGCCAGGCGATGTCGCTGATCAGCGCGCCTATCGAGACGAACAGGAAGCGTTTCTTGTCACCGTTCATGCA
>CAZTAE010000183.1:0-4552 GCA_964611535.1 uncultured Woeseiaceae bacterium | reverse complement strand
GAATGCCTCGTTCATGCCGTGGCTGGTCGGGACGGCGCTGATCCATTCGCTGGCCGTGACCGAGAAGCGCGGCCTTTTCAAGAGCTGGACGCTGCTGCTCGCGATCGCCGCTTTTTCGCTCAGCCTGCTCGGCACCTTCCTGGTCCGCTCCGGCATCCTGGTTTCCGTGCACGCGTTCGCGAACGATCCGGCGCGTGGCGTGTTCATCCTGATGTTCCTGGGCGTCGTCATCGGCGGCGCGCTGGCGCTGTATGCCTGGCGCGCGCCGGCGCTCGATTCGGCGGCCGGCTTCCGGCCGTTCTCCCGGGAGACCTTCCTGCTGCTGAACAACGTGCTGCTGGCGATCGCCGCGGCGCTGATCCTGCTCGGCACGCTCGCGCCGCTTTTCGTCGAGGTGCTGAGCGGCGAAAAGATTTCGGTCGGCCCGCCGTGGTTCGAGATCGCGTTCGCGATCCCGATGCTGCCGCTCATCTTCCTCATAGGCGTCGGCATGCACATGGCGTGGCGCAGCCAGCCGAAGGGGGCACTGTTCCGGCAGCTGAAATGGCCGGCGCTGATCGCGCTCGTCGCGGGCACGGCGCTGCCGCTCGTCTTCTACGGCCGCTCCGGCCTGCTGCTCACGGTCGGCACGATCGCGGCGCTCTGGATACTGGCGGCCTCCCTGCTGTATCCGCTGCGCGCCTGGCGGCGCGCGCCGGGCACGCCCGGCATGACGCGCGGCGTGCTCGGCATGACCGTCGCGCACATCGGAGTCGGGGTGTTCGTGCTGGGCGTGACCCTCGTTTCCGCTTTCGGCGTCGAGGCCGACACGCGCCTCGCGCCGGGCGAGACGACGGAGGTCGCCGGCTACGCCTTCGAATTGCGCGAGACGCGCAGCGTCGAGGGCCCGAACTTCCGGGCGCTGGAAGGCGTCGTCGAAGTGCGGCGGAACGGCGAGTTCGTCGCGCTGCTGTATCCGCAGAAGCGGACCTACCTCGTGCAGCAGAACCCGATGACGGAGGCCGGGATCGAGGGCAGCTGGAACCGCGACCTCTTCGTCGCACTGGGTGACCCGCTCGGCGGCGGCGCCTGGAGCGCGCGTGTGCAGTACAAGCCGATGATCCGCTTCATCTGGCTGGGCGCGTTGATCATGGCCATCGGAGGCATCGTCGCAACGAGCGACCGGCGCTACCGCGTCAACGTGACCGCCCGCGAGCGGCAGCGGGACGCCCTGGAGGAGCCGGCATGACGCTGCGATTCCTCGTGCCGATAGCCGCCTTCGCGGTTTTGATCCCGGTTTTCCTCGTCGGCCTCCATCGCGATCCGTCGCAGATTCCGTCCCCGCTGCTCGACAAGGCGGCGCCGGAATTCGAGTTGCCGAGCCTCGAGGATCCCGCCAGGACCGTCGGCAGCCGCGACTTCGCCGGCCAGGTGGCGCTGGTGAACGTCTGGGCCACGTGGTGCTTCGGGTGCCGTCAGGAGCACGATTTCCTGCTCACGCTGGCGGCGCGCGAGGAGATACCGATCTACGGGCTCAACTGGAAGGACAGCCGCGGCGACGCGCTCCGCTGGCTCGAGCAGCTCGGCAATCCCTACGTCGCTTCCGCCTTCGACGAGGACGGGCGGGTGGGCATCGACTGGGGCGTGTACGGCGCGCCGGAGACGTTCCTCGTCGGCCCCGACGGCACCATCCTGCACAAGCACCTGTCGCCGCTCGACGAGGAAGTCTGGCAGCGGGATTTCGTGCCGAAGATCGAGGCCGTGAGGAGCCGGCAGTGAGCCCGCTCCGCAGGATGCCGGGTGTCTGGCGGCGGCGGATCCGGCTCCTGCCCTTGCTGCTGCTGGCGCCGCTTGCCCTCGCGATCGACACCGGCCCGGCTTTCGAGGACCCGGAGCTGCAGGCGCGCTACGAGCGTATCGTGACGGAAGTTCGTTGCCTGCAGTGCCAGAACGAAAGCATCCGCGATTCCAACGCGTTCCTCGCCGCCGACCTGAGGCGCGAGATCCGCCGCATGCTGGCCGAGGGCGAAAGCGACGAGGCCATCTACGACTTCCTCGTGGCGCGCTACGGCGAGTTCGTCCTCTACCGGCCGCGCACGAGCGGCAAGACGCTTTTCCTGTGGCTCGCGCCCGGCGTCCTGATCCTGGCCGGCGCGGCCGTTGCCGTGTTCGTCGTCCGCCGCCGGATGCGCATGCCGATCGACGGTCAGGGGGACGAGGCGGAAAGCTCCGTCGCCAACCGCTCATGATCTGGATCCTGCTGACCGGCATGGCGCTTGCGGCGGCGCTGTTCGTCGCCTTGCCGCTCTACCGGCGCAACCGGCGCGTCACGCCCGGGCTGGGGAGCGCCGTCGCCGTGCTCCTTGCGCTGAGCGCGGGGCTCTACTGGCGCATCGGTACCCCGGTGCAGCCGGAGGGCATTGCGAGCGTCGAGGAGATGGTGGCCTCGCTCGAGCGGCGGCTCGAGGACAACCCGGAAAACGTCGAAGGCTGGCGCATGCTCGGCCGTTCGCGGATGCAGCTCGAGGAATACGGACCAGCCGCGGCGGCGTTCGAGCGGGTCGTGGAGCTGGAGGGCGCCAGCAACGCACAGTCGCTGGCACAGCTCGGGGAAGCGTTGCTGGCGAGCGGCCCGGAAGGCGCCCGCCGCTCCGGGGAGTATTTCGATTCCGCGCTCGCGCTCGAGCCGGCCAATCCGCAGGCGCTGTTCTTCGGCGGCATCGCCGCCGTGCAGCGCGGGGATACACGAAAGGCCGCCGATCGTTGGGAAGAGCTGCTGGCGTTGTCGCCGCCGCCCGAGATCGAGCAGATCCTGCGCCCGCGGATCGCCGAATGGCGCGGCGAGGCGCCCGCCGCGCCGCAGGCCGCGGCTGCTGCGGAGCCAGTGGTCGCCGTGGAGGTCTCGCTGGGAGAGGCCGCCGCCGGCGCGGTGGCTCCCGAAGCCGTCGTCTACGTCATCGCGCGGGATCCGGCCCGGCCGTCTCCGCCGATTGCTGCGGCGCGCCGCCTCGTGTCCGAGCTGCCCGCGCGCGTGACACTGAGCGATGCCGATGCAATGATCCCGGGACGCCTCCTGTCCGCGCACGACCGACTCGAAATCGTCGCGCGCGTGTCGAGTTCCGGCGAGCCCACGGCCAGCCCCGGCGACTGGTACGGCCAGGACACGGTCTCGGCGCCGGGCCAGGAGCCGGTGGAAATCGTCATCGAACGCCAGGTCACGGTCGAGGGAGGGACGAAGGAATGACCGCCGCACCACGCAGGGTCGTGAAGGACATCGCGGAGCTGATTGCCACACCGTCCGTCAGCAGTCCGGATCCGGTGCTCGACATGTCCAACGAGCCCGTGCTCCAGCGTCTCGAGGTCATGCTCGATCGCGCCGGCTTCCGCTGCGAATCGCTGCCGGTCGAGGACGAGCCGGGCAAGTACAACCTGATCGCCACGAAGGGCAGGGGCGCCGGTGGCCTCGTCCTCTCGGGGCACAGCGACACCGTGCCGTTCGATGTCGATGCGTGGAGCAGCGACCCGTTCGCGCTCGACGAGCGCGACGGCCGCCTGTACGGCCTCGGCAGCGCCGACATGAAGTCGTTCCTCGCGCTGGCCGCGGCCGCGGCCGCGGAATACCCGGAGCAGGACCTCGAGCGCGCCCTGGTCATCGTCGCCACCGCGGACGAGGAGGCGGGCATGAGCGGCGCCCGCTCGCTGGTCTCCGGCAGCGGCAAGCTTGCGGACGTGGCGCTCATCGGCGAACCGACCAGCCTGAAGCCGGTGCGGATGCACAAGGGCATACTGGCGGAACGGATCATGCTGGACGGACGTTCCGGGCACTCGAGCGACCCGTCACTCGGCGTCAGCGCGCTGGAGGGGATGCGCGCGGTTCTGAATGGCCTCTCCCGGCTGCGCGAGGCGATGCAGGAGGCGACGAATCCGACCTTCCACGTGCCGTTCCCGACCCTGAATTTCGGCCGCGTGCAGGGCGGCGACAATCCCAACCGCATCTGCGCATCCTGCAGCCTGGACATCGACTGCCGGTTCCTCCCCGGCATGAAGCTCGCCGACGTGCGCCGGCGGATTCACGACGCGGTGCGCGACAGCGTGGCCGGCTCGGGACTGGCCGTCCGCTTCCAGCCGTTGTTCTACGGCACGGATCCCATGGACACGCCCGCCGATTCGGCGTTCGTGCGCACGGTGGAGAAGCTGACGGGCTTTGAGGCGGGCGGCGTCGCTTTCGCCACGGAGGCGCCGTTCTTCGGCAGCATGGGCACCGAGGTCGTCGTCGCCGGCCCCGGCAGCATCGAGCAGGCACACCAGCCGGACGAGTACATCGAGTTGTCGTCGATCCCGCCGACGTTGAAGCTCCTGGACCGCCTGATCGGAACCTACTGCGCCGGAGGCTGACTGTCCGGAGCCTTGCCCGCGGCCGACAGCCGCGACCAGATCTCGTCGATCCAGTCGAGATGCTCGGGTTTCATGAGGCAGGAGCGGAGGCAGGTGATCGTCGGCCGGTCGGGTGCCAGTGACGGCTGGAAACGACAGACCTGCTCCGTCGGCAGATCGATGAGCGCAAGGTGCAGGT
>CAZTAE010000182.1:1383-4564 GCA_964611535.1 uncultured Woeseiaceae bacterium | reverse complement strand
ACGAGCTCGACGGACTCATCGTCCACGTCGCCGACAACGAGGCCTGAAACCCGCGCAGGCCCGCGCCGGTCACCGCAGGCCGGTCTCCAGGCGCCCGATGACCATGCGCTGGATCTCGCTGGTGCCCTCGTAGATCTCCGTGATCTTGGCGTCCCGGAAGTAACGCTCCAGCGGGAGCTCCTTGCTGTACCCCATGCCGCCGTGGATCTGCAGCGCCTGGTGGGTGACGAACATCGCGGTCTCGGAGGCGAAGAGTTTCGCGATGCTGCCGTGCAGTGTGTTCCTGCCGCCGGTCGTCCGGTTTTCCCGCTTGTTCCACGCCGCCTTGCAGATCAGCAGGCGCGATGCCTCGATCCGCATCTTCATGTCGGCGATCTTCGACTGTATGGCCTGGAAGCCGCCGATCGGACTGCCGAAGGCCTTCCGCTCGCGCGAGTACTCGAGAGCGGCCGCGTACGCCGCCTCGGCGATGCCGAGGGCCTGGGCGGCGATGCCGACACGGCCGGCATCCAGCACGGCCATGGCGATCCGGAAGCCTTCGCCTTCCTCGCCGAGACGCCGGTCCGCCGGGCAGCGGTAATCCTCGAGCTCGATCTCGCAGGTAGCCGATGCCCTTATGCCGAGCTTCGGCTCGACCTTGCCGCGATGGAAGCCGGAGTCGTCGGCATCAACAATGAAGGCGCTGATGCCCACGGACTGGCCGTCGGGGTCCTCCGTCTGGGCGAAGAGCAGCACGTACTTCGCGACGGGGCCGGAGGTGATCCAGGACTTGCGGGCATTGATCGTGTAGCCGGCGCCGTCGCTCGATCGGCGTGCGACGGACCGCATGGCCGCGGCGTCCGAACCGGACTGCGGCTCGGTCAGGGCATAGGCGCCGTTGACTTCGCCCGAGGCCACCGGGCTCAGGAAGCGCCGCTTCTGATCCTCGCTGCCATAGTCCATCAATGCCGTGCCGTACAGGGAATTGTTGACGGAGACGATGGTGCCGTGCGCGGCGTCGGCGGCCGATATCTCCGCGATCACCAGCGCATAGCTGATGGCGTCCGAGCCGGCGCCGCCGAACTCCTCGGGCACCTCGATGCCCATGAAGCCCAGTTCACCCGCCTTGCGTATGGTTTCGACGGGGAATTCGGCACTGGCATCGAGCTCCGCCGCGACGGGTGCAATCTCGTTCTGCGCGAACTCGCGCGCCGCGGCCTGAAACATCTTGTGCTCTTCGCTCAGCTCGAAATCCATGACGGCTCCTGTCCCCCCCACGGCATACGTTGGCACGGATCACGGGCGGCGGCAAACGGCACTGCCGCCACGCCCGCCGGCTCCGTTTCGCCGCCCCATTACGCTACTTATTACCAGAAAAAACAGGGTTCAGCCGTACTCTGTTGATGGTACTTCTAGCTGGACGCAGGCGCGGGAGGCGACCGGTCCCGCATGACTCGTCCGCGCGTTCCGCATAAGATAGCCGTCCCCGCGCTGGCCGCGGACATCGTGCACAAACCGATTCGGGAGGACTCCATGACGATCAAGGCAGGCGACAGGATGCCGGCGGGCGAACTTGCGGTGATGACGGAGAGCGGACCGGGGAAGATATCCACCGACGAGCTTTTCTCCGGCAAGAAGGTCGTTCTGATTTCCGTCCCGGGCGCATTCACGCCGACGTGCTCGTTGAACCATCTCCCCGGCTACGTGGAGCAAGCCGACCGGCTGAAGGAGAAGGGCGTCGATACGATAGCCTGCATGGCTGTCAACGACGTGTTCGTGATGAACGCCTGGGGCAAGGACCGCAACGTCGGCGAAAAGGTCATGATGCTTGCCGACGGCAACGGCGACTACACGCGCGCGCTGGGCCTCGAGATGGACGGCACGGGCTTCGGGCTCGGAATGCGGGGTCAGCGCTTCGCGCTGGTGGTCGACGACGGGGTCGTCAGCCATGTCGCCGTCGAGGAACCCGGAAAATTCGAGGTGAGCAAGGCCGAGGCGATCCGCGACGCCCTCTGATTACGACGCCTGTTTCGAGAGCGCCGCCTGCAGTTCGGGCACGATCGTGAACAGGTCGCCGACGAGGCCGATGTCGGCGACCTCGAAAATCGGCGCGTCTTCGTCCTTGTTGATCGCCACGATGGTGCCGGCATCCTTGATGCCCGTCAGGTGCTGGATCGCGCCGGAAATACCGACCGCGATGTAGAGCTCCGGGGCGATGATCTTGCCCGTCTGCCCGACCTGCATCTCGTTCGGGACGTACCCTGCGTCCACCGCCGCGCGCGACGCGCCGACCGCGGCGCCGAGGGCATCGGCAAGGCTGTAGATGATGTCGAAGCTCTCGCTGCTGCCGAGCGCGCGGCCGCCGGAGACGACCGTCTTCGCCGTCTGCAGGTCCGGGCGATCGCTCTCGCCCGCGTTCAACTCCACGAAGCGCGTGTGGTCGGGGAGCGCCGCGTCGACGGTGGCCTTTTCGACCGGCGCCTCGCTGCCGCTCTCCACCGCCTGCCAGGAAGCCGTGCGCACCGTTGCCACCACCGGCCGGTCCTCGGGTGCCTCGACGGTGAGGATGGCGTTGCCGGCATACACCGGACGCTTGAAGCGGTATGCGCCCTCGACGCTCATGATGTCGCTGATCTGGTTGACCTCGAGGAGGCCGGCGACCCGCGCCATCAGATCCTTGCCGAAGGTGGTCGAGGGCCCGAAAAGATGCGTGTAATCCCGGGCCAGTGCCACGATCTGCGGCGCAAGCACGGCCGCCAGCGGATGCTCGTTCGCCGGATGGTCGACCTGCAGTACCCGGTCGACGCCGGTCAGCTGCGACGCTTCGGCCGCCACCCGCGCACCGTCGGCTGCGAAGACCGCAACGTCGACCTCGACGTCCGGGACGGTCCTGGCGCAGGCGAGACTCCTGGCGGTGCTCGGGTTCAGCGAGTCACCGTCGTGCTCGGCGACGAGTAACAGCTTCGGCATCAGACGAGTCCTTTTTCCCTGAGAGCGGCGACGAGGCCGGAGACGTCCTCGACCATGATGCCCTTCTCGCGCTGCGGCGGCGGCTCCCACGAGACGTTCTTCAGTCCCTGCGAGGCCTCGACGCCCAGCTCGTCCAGCGTGAGCCGGTCCAGCGGCTTCTTCTTCGCCTTCATGATGTCCGGCAGCTTGACGTAGCGGGGCTCGTTGAGTCGGAGATCGGTCGTCACGACGG
>CAZTAE010000182.1:0-1283 GCA_964611535.1 uncultured Woeseiaceae bacterium | reverse complement strand
TCCGGCAGCTTGACGTAGCGGGGCTCGTTGAGTCGGAGATCGGTCGTCACGACGGCGGGCAGGTCGACCTCGATGGTTTCGAGGCCGATGTCGACTTCACGCGTCACCTTCGCCCGGGAGCCGTCGAGCTCGACCTTCGACGCGAACGTGGCCTGCGGCCGGTCCCACATCGCGGCCAGCATCTGGCCGGTCTGGTTGTTGTCGTTGTCGATCGCCTGCTTGCCGAGCAGCACCACATCCGGGTTTTCGCGGTTTACCAGGGCCAGGAAGGTTCGCGCCACCGTGAGCTGGTCCAGCCAGGCGTCCGTTTCGACGAGTATTGCGCGGTCAGCGCCCATCGCGAGCCCGGTGCGCAGCTGCTGCTGCGATTCGGCGGTGCCGATGGAGACGACGACGATCTCGCCGGCTTCACCGCGCTCGCGGATACGCAGCGCTTCCTCGAGGGCGATCTCGTCGAACGGGTTGATGCTCATCTTGACGCCTTCGGTCTCCATGCCCGTGCCGTCCGATTTCACCCGGACCCGCACGTTGAAGTCGACGACGCGCTTCAGTCCGACGAGTATTTTTTCCACCTGTACGACTCTCCCGACCGCCCGTCAGGGCGTTGCAAACGGCGTATTGTCTCCGACTGAAATTCTGTGTACAAGGCGGATACCCTCCGGCACTCCCGTTCCTGAAATGCCACGCAGCGATTTCCTGATAGACGTCGAGGCGCTGAGCCGGCACCTGCACGAGCCGTCGTGGCGCATTGTGGACTGCCGCTTCGAGCTGACGCAGCCGGAGAAGGGATATGCCGACTATCTCGCGGGCCACGTCCCGGGCGCCGTGTATGCGCACCTCGACCGCGATCTCGCCGGTGCCGTGTCGCCGGCGACAGGCCGTCATCCGTTGCCGGATCCGGACACCTTTGCGGCGACCCTGGGCAAGTGGGGCATAAGCCCGCAAACGCGCGTCGTCGTCTACGACCAGGCGAGCGGTGCCATCGCGGCGCGGCTCTGGTGGATGCTGCGTTGGCTCGGCCACGAGCGGGTGGCGCTGCTGGATGGCGGCTTCGAGGCCTGGCGGCGCGCCGGGCTGGCGCTGGAGCGCGATCCCCCGGACGTCGAGCCGGCTGCCTATGAAGCCCGTGCCGACGACCGGATGGTGGCCACCACGGCGGAGATCGCGGAGGCGGTCTCGGCCGGCATGCCGCTGCAGCTCGTCGACGCGCGCGGCCGGGACCGCTACGCCGGCCGGACGGAGCCGATCGACCCGGTCGCCGGGCACGTGCCCGGCGCGCGGAA
>CAZTAE010000181.1:0-4600 GCA_964611535.1 uncultured Woeseiaceae bacterium | reverse complement strand
TCCGCGACTACACGCAAGCGTCGCTGCGCGCGGCCATCGCGATCGTCCCGCAGGACACGGTGCTCTTCAATGACACGATTTACTACAACATCCGCTACGGGCGCACGGACGCGAGCCGGGAGGAGGTCGAGAGCGCGGCACGCGCGGCGCACATCCACGATTTCGTCATGACCTTGCCCGACGGCTACGACACGGAGGTCGGAGAGCGTGGCCTGAAACTATCCGGCGGTGAGAAGCAGCGGGTGGCGATTGCGCGGGCGCTGCTCAAGAATCCTTCCATCCTCATCTTCGACGAGGCGACGTCCGCGCTCGATTCGCAGTCGGAGAAGTCCATCCAGGCGGAGCTCGACCGCATCCAGGTGGGGCGCACGACGCTGATGATCGCCCACCGGCTCTCGACCGTGATGAACGCCGATCAGATCCTCGTCATGGATGCCGGTCGCATCGTCGAGCGCGGCCGCCACGCGGAGCTCCTCGGCGCCGACGGCTACTATGCTCAGATGTGGCGGCTGCAGCAGGAGGAACGGCGGACGGAAGCCGCCGCAGCCGTCGGCGCGGCCTGAACGACGAAACGCTCGCAGATGCTCCGTGAGCTCGGCGGCGGCGCCTCCGTCTGCATCCACGCAGCCGGGGCAGCTTGGCCGGTCGCGGGCAACTCGAGCCGACCCGGATTCGGCAATTTCGCCCGAAATGCGCTTTCCGAACGAAAAAAGGGGCGGAACCCGCAGGTCCCGCCCCTCCGTTTTTCAGGCTAAACGCCGCTTAGACCGCGACGATGTTGTCCGCCTGCGGGCCCTTCTGGCCCTGCGTAATCGTGAACTGGACCTTCTGGCCCTCGTAGAGGGACTTGTGGCCTTCGCCGACGATCGAGTTGTAATGGGCGAAAACGTCGGGTCCTGATTCCTGCTCGATGAAGCCGAAGCCCTTGGAATCATTGAACCATTTGACGGTACCGGTAACGGTGGTAGACATAGTCTTTTCCTGTAGATCTTTAAGTAAATGCCCCGTTTAGAGGGCGGTGTCGTTGAAACGGCTGACGCTACTTATGAGATACAGGACGAGGTACGAATGAAGGACTTCGACGCGGTGGCATAAATATGAAAGCGCACGTTCAAGCCCCGCGGAGTCTATACAGTTGCCGGGCCATGTCAACAATTATATTTGGCTGCTGGGCCAACCCCGGGAGAGGCATCTCCGCCACGTCATGAGACCCCCTGCCGTCAGCGAGGTTCTATCGATCGGTCGTGGAGCCGCGCGCGGTACCGGGGGTGACCGTCAGCGTCTGGTAGAGCGCGGAGGCGATGCGGTAGAACGCGCCGAGCGGGTGGTCGCCGGCGGCATCGGCGGCGGGCACGTCCCAGTGCCCCAGCAGTTCCGGCTTCGACCAGTCGATGCTACGCCGCACGGAATAGTAGAAGTGCCCGCTGTCGCTGTCCTCGACCAGCCGCAGGAAGTCCACCTGCACCTTGCCCGAGAACGGGCGGCTGCGCAGCAGTTCCTGCAGGTGCGCGAGGTTTTCGACGCGCACGTTGTCGATGCGTGAGACGAGGTCGTAGGACCACAGGTCCTCGCCGTTTGCGGCGGACCCGGGCGCGATGCTGTGCACCATCACGTCGTGGCCGGTCGCGACCGACGGGGTGTCGCGGTATCCGCCGCTCGCGAAGAGCATCCCCGAGAAGTAGAGGCCAAGCCGGTCGATCACCGGCGGGTGGGGGTCCAGCGGACCCTGCAGCTCGACCACCTCCGAGTCCCGCAACACCGTCATCCGCACGTCGTCGAGCGAGCCGCGCAGTTCGTGCATGAGCTCGCTCTCGGTCGTGACGGGCGTGCCGTTGGCGGCGAGGATCTCGTCGTCGACCTGCAGCGGCACGTGCCCCGCCGGAAGAAAAGTCCTGGCGACGATCAGCCCCTCGGCGTCGCCGTTCAGGCGGAAGAAATCGATGGCCAGCGAGGGCGGCGAGGGGTCGCGCCCCTCCTGCAGCAGTCCCAGAATTCTGCAGGCCTGCTCGATCGGCACGGCGAAGTTCGTGTTCTGGTCCTCGTTGTTGTTGTACGTCGCGCTGCTGATGCCGACCACCCGGCCGGACGTCATGCTGATCAGCGGCCCGCCCGAATTGCCGCGGTTGATCGGCGTGTCCGTCTGCAGGAATTCGGCCCCCAGCCGGCTGGTACGGCCCGAGATGGCCCCGCGCGTGCCGGTGAAATCGAAGCTCCACGGGTGACCGTAGGCGCCCACGGCATGCCCGGTGCCGGCGTTGCGGCCGCAGGCGAGCTTCGCCTCCACGTCGAACGGCAGTTCCCCCACCAGCTCGACGATGGCGACGTCGATGTAAGGGTCGACGTAGACCTTGCGCGCGCTCATGCGGGTGCCGTCGATGAACCGGGCCGAGACGGTCGACGGCGAGTACCCGGCGACGTGGGCATTCGTCATGACCCACTTGCGCTTCCGGTCGACGACGAAGCCGGCGCCGTTGTGCGCGCCCTGCCGGTCCTCGACGAAGGGCCTCGGGATCGTGACGTCCAGGCGGACGGTATAGTGTCCCGCGTCGTCGAAGATCGCCTCGGCATCGTCCGCACCGGCGGGGGCGGCGAGGGAACCGCAGATAACGGCGAGCAGAAATGCGGCGGGGGTGACCTTCACTGGCGGCTCTCTGGAGTCGGAGAGGGAGCGAGCTTACCGGCATCGGTGGGGGCATGCAGTGTGCGGGATCACATTCATCCCGGCGTGAGGCGGCTTGACGGCGGGCGGTGTCATCGCTACAGTTCGTATGAATAGACCGGTCGGTCTATATTGCAACAGAGGCCGGAAATGACCCACGGCACCAAACAGCGCCTGCTCGACGAGGGCCTGGCCCTGCTGCTGGAGCAGGGCTACAACCATCTTGGCATCCACGCCCTGCTGAAGCAGGCCGGCGTGCCGAAAGGCTCCTTCTATCACCACTTCAGGAGCAAGGAGGACTTCGCCCTGCAGGTCATCGACCAGTACATGGCAGAGGTCCACCAGGGCCTCGACGCCTGCCTGGGCGACGAAAGCCTTGCCCCGCTGGCGCGCGTCCGCCGCTTCCTGGAGCTCTCGAAGGAGAAATACCGCGAGGAAGGCAATCTCGGTTGCCTGCTCGGAGGCCTCGGCCAGGAACTGTCCGGCGTCAGCGAGCGCTTCTGCCGCAGGATAGAAGCCTGCTTTGCCGCGATCGCCGAACGCTTCGCTGCCTGCTTCGAGCTGGCGAAGGAACGCGGGGAGCTGCCGGCCGACGCCGATTCGCGGGCACTGGCCGACCTGCTGATCAACTGCTGGGAAGGCGCTGCATTGCGCTCCCGGCTGTGGCGCGATCCGTCGCCACTCGACAGCGCACTGGATTTTTATTTCGGCGCCGTCGGCGAACGTGCAAAGGCCTGACCCGCGACACGTTTGCTGGCGCGGCACCGCCAGGGCCCTCAGCGCCCACGGGATCCTCCCGTGCGGCGCGTCAAAGCAATCAGGAGGTGACTATGACTTTATCCAGGCCACGTTCAGCAATCAGCCCGGTTCCGGCCCGGCTTGCGGCGGCGGTGCTGGCGCCCTTACTCGCCGCACCGCTCGCGCTCGCCGACCATCACGCGTTCGTACAGACGGCCGATTCCCCGCAGGTGGAATGGGGGCCATGCCCGGAGTTCATGCCGGAGGATTGCGCCATCGCCGTGCTGCAGGGCAATCCCGAGGAAGCGAACGCGGACGTCCTGTTCAAGTTGCCGGCGGGAACCACGGCACCGTCGCACTGGCACACCTCGGCTGAACGGATGGTGCTGCTGTCCGGCGAGATGGAGGTCAAGTACGAGGGCCAGCAGCCGGTAACGCTGCATCCGGGCACCTATGCCTACGGCCCGGCGGAGCTTCCGCACCACACGACCTGCCACTCCGACAGGGACTGCGTGCTGTTCATCGCGTTCGAGGAGCCGGTCGACGCGGTCGCAACGGAGGAATAGCGGAGGACCGGGACGCCGCCGGCGGCGGATCGCCGGCGGCGCTCTTCCCGCGCCCAATCCGGTGATCGGCGCGATGGATCCCTCCCCGCTCAGTAGCCGAGGTCGGTGTCCACGACGTTCAGCAATGGTTCGCCGTTGACATAGCGCCGCAGGTTCTCCCGCATCATCAGCCACCGCCGGTCGACCTCTGCATCCGACATGCCGGAGATGTGCGGCGAGATGATCACGTTGCGCATCGTCCAGAGCTCATGATCCGGCGGTAGCGGCTCGGGATCGGTGACGTCCAGCCCCGCGCCGGCGAGGCGGCCGTCCTCGAGCGCGGCGATGAGGTCCTCCGTGACGGTGCTCTTGCCGCGGCCGACCGTTATAAAGTAGGCGCCGGGCTTGACCGCGTCGAAGAACTCGTCGTCGAACAGCCCCTGTGTCTCGTCCGTGAGGGGCAGCGCGTTCACGACGACGTCGGCTTCGCCCGCCAGCGCGTGCAGCTCGGGAGCCAGCCCCACGTAGTCCACAAAATCCGGCCCCTCGCGGCTGGAGTTGCGGGTCGCCACGACCCGCATCCCCAGCCCGTGCGCGCGCTTTGCGACTTCCGTCCCGATGCCGCCCAGGCCGGCCACCAGCATGGTCTTGCCGGCCA
>CAZTAE010000180.1:0-4607 GCA_964611535.1 uncultured Woeseiaceae bacterium | reverse complement strand
TCGTCATAGGTGCCGTCCACGTAACCGAGGCTCGCCTGCAGGAACAGCCGCTCCGTGAGCGCGACGCCGACTTCCGCGTCGATACCGGTGATGGTTGCATCGGCCGTATTCCGGATGAGCTGCACCACGCCGACCAGCGGATCCGACAGGTTGACCTCGCGCTGCATGTCGTCGATCTGGTTGTAGAAGGCCGCGGCGTTGAACCGGACGCGCCCGTCCGCGAAGTCCTTCTTCAGGCCGACCTCGACGCTGTCGAGCTCCTCCTGGTCGAACGCCTCATTGGGGATGAGGAGGGCCGTGTGGCGCATGTTGTAGCCGCCGCTGCGGAAGCCCTTGGTCCAGAACGCGTACATCTGCGTCGACTCGTCGGGCTGCACCTGTATGCCGATCTTCGGCGTGAAGGCGTTCCAGCTCCGCGCGTCGTTGAGGTCGAAGGACGAGCAGTCGTCGCCGAGCACGCAGGCGTTGCGGAACAGACCGGAGATCCGCGCATCCTTTTTCTCGCGGTCGTAACGGGCGCCGAGATTCAGCGTGATCTCGTCGGTCAGCACGATGTCGGCCTGGGTGAACGCGCCGACCGATTCCATGTCCTGGAAACCGCCGCCGGTGATGTCCAGGGCCACCGCCGGAAGGATCCGTCGTTCCAGGTATCTCAGGTCCTGCGACAGGTAGAAGATGCCTGAGGTGAGATAGACGTTGCCGAACGAGCCCGAATAGCGCAGCTCGTTGGACCACTGGTCCTGATCCGTGGTCGACATGGCGTGGAAAACGAAGACCGGCGACGCGTCGATGTCGCCGAGCGTCCGGTTCTCGTACTGGCGCCAGCCGAGGATGTTGACGATCTGGCCGTCGCCGAAGTCGACGTCGAAGGTGGCTTCGAGTATCGCCTGGTCCCAGCTCGCGTCGTAGAAGCCGGGCTCATCGATCGCGAAGTCGAAGCTGTCGGCGCTGAACAGGCCCGCGTTCTGCGAGGCCGGCCCGTCGCCCTCCGAGTCGCCGTGATCGAACCGCAGTATCGCGTCGAAGCGGTTGTTCGGTGCAAACTCGAAGGCGCCGCGGTACAGCTTGGTCTCCGCCTTGCCGTGATCCGCGCCGGTGGCGAGGTTCTTGTGCCAGCCGTCGTCGTCGTTGTAGTAGACGGCGAGCTTGCCGCCCGTCGTGTCGCTCAGGGGTCCCGAGACGACCGCGGACGCGTAACGGTTGAGGCCCGTTTCCGCCGCGACCCTGGCGTTGACCGTGAACTCGTCGGCCGGGCGCGTCGTCCGCAGCAGCACCGCGCCGCCGGTGACGTTCCTGCCGAACAGCAGGCCCTGCGGCCCGCGCAGCACCTCCACGCCTTCCAGGTCGAAGATGTCGAAGACGACGCCCGCGTTGACACCCAGGTACATGCCGTCGACGAACACGCCGACTGCGGGATCGATGGAGGGAATGGAGCTGTTGACGCCGAGGCCGCGTATCGAGAAGTTCGCAGTACCCCGCGTGGTGCCGATGTCCTCGAGCTGTACACTGGGAGCGGCGTATCCCAGCTCCGTGAGATCGCGAATGTGCATGGCGTCGAGCTGGTTCTCGCTGTATGCGGTAACCGCCACCGGCGCATCCTGCACGTCGATGCCCCCCGCCCGCTTGGTTGCGGTGACTATGATCTCCTCGAGAAATGCGTCGGCCGCGCGCTGCGCTTGCGCGGCACCGGCCGGCGCGAGTATCGACGCCGCCGCGGCAATCGCGGCGGCCCTCGCGAATCGGCGCTTCGTCCCCAGTGGAGTTTGCATCATCGGATCTCCGTCAATGTCCCGTTTCGACGACTCATTTGGTGCGATCACAACAAAGCCCCTGCGCGTGTCGCCGGGTCGTCGGGTTCTTCATCTGGTCGGTCGTATGGTACTGAAACGGTTTGGGTAATGTAACAATCACGTCACAAAAATCCCTGCCCGGCGACGGCGGCCGCAAGGAACTGTTGCGTAAAGTGCACAGCTTTCGCAGCGGCCGCGCCGGCCTGGTATCCCGGGATCGGCGTCTACGGGCCGAACCGGGGCGAGCCGCCTCAGCCGCGCAGCAACTGGCTGTTCTCCAGCTCCAGGCGCAGCAGGGCCCGCTTCGTTTCCAGACCGCCGCCGAAGCCCGTCAGATCGCCGCTCGAGCCGATCACCCGGTGGCAGGGGATGATGATGGGAATGGGGTTGTGACCGTTTGCGCGGCCTACCGCACGCAGCGCCTTCGGCTTGCCGATCCGCCGCGCGACGTCGCCGTAGGACACGGTGGTGCCGTAGGGAATCCGGGTGAGCTCGTCCAGGACCCGGAGCTGGAACTTCGTGCCCGCCGGCCTGAGCGGCAGGTCGAACTCGCGCAGCGAACCGTCGAAGTAGGCGCGCAGTTGCCGGCACGTCTCGCCGAAAGGCTTTTCGGAGAAGATCCAGTGCGGCTCCGGTTCGCGGCGTCTCGAGCCTTCGGGGAAGCCGACGACGCAGAGCGCCTCCTCGTCGCCCGCGAGCAGGAGATCGCCGATGGGTGTCGGGAGATAGCAGTAGTACATGTCGGTCATCCGCCGGAGCCTCCGGGCGACGCCCACAGGAGCATCGCGGCGTAGGCGCGCCACGGGCGCCAGGCGTCGGCCCGCCGCAGCAGCTCGGCCGGCGTCGAGCGCTTCGGATGTGCGAGCGACTTGAGCAGACCCAGGTCGGTCGCGGGGAAAGCATCGGAATTTTTCATCACGCGCATGGCGACGTACTGCGCCGTCCAGTCGCCGACGCCGCGGATCGCGCACAGCGCGCGGTGGAAGTCGGCGGGGTCCTGCGACGGCGTGAACGTCAGCTCGCCCGACGCGACGGCGGCGGCAACGCGGCGGATGGTGTCGGCGCGGCTGCCGATCAGCCCCAGGTTGTTGAACCGCGCCCGGCGCAGTTTCTCGGGCCGGGGGAAAACCCGCGTCAGCCCCTGCCGGCGGGCGGACGTGAGACAGAATGCTTCGCCATAGCGCCTGGCAATGCGCCCGGCGAGCGTGGTGGCGGCTTTGACGGAGACCTGTTGCCCGAGGATGGCGCGCACCGTCAGCTCGAAGCCGTCCCAGGCGCCGGGCACCCGGATGCCGGGCTCGCGCTCGAGCAGCGCGCGCAGCCGCGCGTCGCGGCCGAGCGCCGCATCGATTTCGCCGGCAGGCGCCGCGACGTCGAAGATGTCGGCGAGGCGCCGCAGTACGTCGCCGTCGTCGCGTTCCTCCGTGCCCCGCACGATCACGCGCAGGACGTCGTCCTTTTCGTCCGGGGCGATGTCGACCATGCCCTGCCGCCCGCGGATGGCGACGGTCCGGCGGTAGGCGCCGCCGGCGACGGCCTCGACCCCGGGGGTCGCGCGCAACGCGAAGAACGCGAGCAGGCGCGGCCAGTTGAAAGGACTGGTGAAGGGCACGCGCAGGATGCGGCCGTCAGCCGCCGGCGCCCCGGAAACTCCCGCGCGTTGGTCGATCGCGCTCCCTGACATCCTGCTACCGCGCTCCCCACTGATGCCGCGAGTATACGCCGGGGTTCCCGGAAACGGACGAGGCGAGGCGTTCCCGCTTCTAGTCCGGTTTTTCGATCGTCCGAGGAGCAAGGGGGCCGTGTGACGAGGAGGATCGGAACAACCTGGCTCGATGCGAGGGCGCCGCAACCGTTCGGCTTCTACCGCGCAGACGCCTGGCGGTCGATGCCGCCCAGGCAGAGGTACTTGATCTCGAGGTAGTCCTCCAGGCCGTACTTCGAGCCCTCGCGGCCCTGGCCGGATTCCTTGACGCCACCGAACGGCGCCATCTCGTTCGAGATGATGCCCTCGTTGATGCCGACGATGCCGTACGCCAACGCCTCGGCGACGCGCCAGATCCGGCCGACGTCGCGGGAATAGAAGTAGGACGCGAGACCGAAAGGGGTATCGTTGGCCATCTGCACCGCCTCGGCTTCCGTCCCGAAACGGAAGAGTGGTGCCACGGGCCCGAAAATCTCCTCGTTGAACACGCGCATCCCGGCGCTGACGTCCGTCAGGACCGTCGGGTTGACGAAGTTCGGGCCCAGCGACGAGCGCTCGCCGCCGGCGGCAATCGTTGCACCCCTGCTGACGGCGTCGTCGACGAAGCGCAGCACTTCGTTCGCGGCGCCTTCGCTGATCAGGGGCCCGATGCTGACGCCCTCGGCGGTGCCGTTGCCCACCTTGAGCTCCGCGGTCTCGGCGATGAGCCGGGCGGTAAACTCCTCATAGACCCCGTCCTGGACCAGGATGCGGTTCGCGCAGACGCAGGTCTGGCCGGCGTTGCGGAACTTGCAGATGATCGCGCCCCTGACGGCCTCATCGAGGTCGGCGTCGTCGAAGACGATGAACGGGGCGTTGCCGCCGAGCTCCATCGACGTCCGCTTCATCGTCTGCGTACACGCGGCCATCAGCTTCTTGCCGACCGGGGTCGAGCCGGTGAAGGTGAGCTTTCGCACCTGCGGGTTGGACGTCAGCTCCTCGCCGATCTCCTCCGTCTTCCCCGAGACGATGTTGATGACGCCCGCGGGCACGCCCGCGCGGTGGGCGAGCTCGGCAAAGGCCAGCGCCGACAGCGGCGTGTAGTTGGCGGGCTTGCAGACGACGGTGCAGCC
>CAZTAE010000179.1:2151-4609 GCA_964611535.1 uncultured Woeseiaceae bacterium | reverse complement strand
GATCGGAGGCGAAACCGAAGGACGAGGACGACGTCCAGCCCCAGGGGCCGGGCGCAATGTCAAGCAGCGTGACCGCGAGAACGTCGCCGCGCGCCGCTCCCTGGATGTGCACCGGGCCGGTCAGCGGATGCACCGTGCCCAGCTCGGGGCCGTTCTCGCGCTCGTCGCTGTGGTCGCTGTCCGGGTCGAGCGCGAAGTCGCTGGCGTTGCGGGTCCGCAGCACGATGGTCTGGCCCGGCTCGGCGACCGCGGCCATCGCGATATCGGGATGCAGCCGGTTGACGCAGCCCGGATCCTCGCCGCAGTGCATGCCCTCGCCGCCGACCACGAGGATGTCGGTAGCGGCCTGTGCCGCGGCGCAACCAAACCATACGGCCAGGGCCGCGGCTGCCAGCTTGGCGAGTCCGCGCGAGCTCGCTGCCGGCTGTCGCACGGCGCAATACGGCGATTCGGTCATGGCTTCCTCCCCCTCGGCCGGCAGCTCGCGACGGGTGAACCCGGGGCCGGCATGCAGAACACAGGGCGGCTATTATGACCTGTTCGCAGGGCGCTTTCAGCGGCGGCGGCACGAACGGCGGCGGTGGCACAGGACTTGCACCCGCAGTAGGCTCACCGGGCGAACCGGAGGATACGACGATGACGGCGGCAAAAGACGGGGTCCTGCGAACCATCGAATCGGCCTTGCGGCGCGACGGGCGGCTCCGCGGACGCATCGAGGCCTTGCGGCTCGGGCTCGAGAACGACGTCGTCGTGCTGGAGGGCGTCGTCGAGGATATCGCGGCAAAGCGCCGGGTGCCGCGCATCGCCGTCCAGGCCGCCGGCGCCAGCCGCGTGCTGGACCGGGTCCGCCTGAAGGCACGGGTCGAACGCAGTGATACGGAACTGCGACAGGCGATGCAGCGGATCCTGGCGGCCGAGCCCGTCTTCGAGGGCTATCGTATCGTCCAGGGACAGGTGGAGAGCCCTGACAAGCTGTTCGACAAGGTGATCGGGGTGAACGTCGAAACCGGCGTGGTCCGCCTCTCCGGCACCGTCGGCAGCCTGAGCCACCGGCGGCTGGCAGAGGTGCTCGGCTGGTGGGTGCCGGGCACCGTGGACGTCGAGAATCGGCTGACGGTGGCGCCCCCCGAGCAGGACAGCGACGACGAGATCACCGACGCGCTGCGCATGGTGCTCGAGAAGGATCCGTGGATCGACGCCGGTCACGTGCAGATCCGGACCCGCGACGCCGTCGTCCACCTGAACGGCCTGCTGCCCGGGGACGAGCAGAAACGGATGGCGGAGAACGACGCCTGGTACATCGCCGGCGTGCATGACGTGGTCAATGATATTGTGTCCGCAGACTGGGTCAGGCTGCAGGCGGACGCCGACGAGGCGTCGCGTGCGAGCTTTCCCGCCAGCGACCCGCCGGCATTCACCGGGGTCATCGGCATCGGCGGGCACGGCATGCACGAGGAGCCGACCCGACGCTGACACGAGGGAGGGCTGATGGAGAAGAAACGGACGATCGTCGTCGCCGGCGCCACCGGGACGCAGGGCGGCGGACTGGCACGGGCAATCCTGGAGGATCCGGACGAGCGCTTCGGCGTGCGCGCCCTCACGCGCGACACCGAATCCGCCCGGGCGCGGGAACTGGCGGACAAGGGCGCCGAGGTCGTCGCAGCCGACTTCGACGACCTGGCAAGCCTGAAACAGGCGTTCGAGGGTGCGTACGGCGCCTGGTGCGTCACGAACTTCTGGGAGCACTTCTCGCCGGAACGCGAACTGGCGCAGGCGGAGAATCTGGCGGAAGCCGCGAAGACGGCCGGTGTCCAGCACGTGGTCTGGTCGACCCTGGAAGACACGCGCCGCTGGGTGCCGCTCGACGACGAGCGGATGCCGACGCTCATGGGCCAGTACAAGGTCCCGCACTTCGACGCGAAGGGCGAAGCCAACCGCTATTTCACCGAGCGCGACCTGCCGACGACTTTCCTGCTGACCTCATTCTACTGGGACAACCTGATTCATCTCGGCGCCGGCCCCGAGCGCAGCGCCGAGGGCGTGCTCGCGATCACCTTCCCGATGGGCGAACAGAAGATGCCGGGCATCGCCTCGGACGACATCGGCAAATGCGCCTTCGGCCTCTTTCGGCAGAAGGACGAGTACGTGGGCCGTACGGTGGGAATCGCGGGCGAGCACCTGACCGGCGCGGAGATGGCGGCGGCGCTTTCGGAAGTCCTGGGCGAGACGGTTCGTTACGACGACGTGTCGCCGGAGACCTACCGGAGCTTCGGCTTTCCCGGCGCCGAGGACCTGGCGAACATGTACCAGTTCATGCACGACTTCAACCGCGACTTCTGCGGCGTGCGCGACGTGGGCCTCGCGCGCGCGCTGAACCCTTCCCTGCAGTCGTTCAGGGACTGGCTCGCCCGCAACCGCGAACGCATCCCGCTCGAATAGACCGGTAACGCCCCGCCAG
>CAZTAE010000179.1:0-2051 GCA_964611535.1 uncultured Woeseiaceae bacterium | reverse complement strand
CTAGTCCTTGACGCTCGAATACGTGCGCGGTTCCGTGCCCTGGCGCACGGGCAGCGGACGGCCGCCCTTCCTCCCGCCGCGCGGGAAGGAGGAGACGCCCGGGCGGGCTCTCGCGCCCACCGCCACCCCCGGCCTGTCCTCGCCGCCGTCCGCGGCCGGCCGGTGCGTCGGCGCGCGGTCGCTGCGGCCGAAGGACTCGTCGGCGTCGGCGGCGTCCGGCTCCACGATGTCGTGGAGGCAGTTGCGCAGCCAGACGCCCGTCGTGTTGTGCATCACGATCGACCGCAGGCGCTTCATCCGCCACTTGCGTTCGTCGCTCGACATCGTCAGCGCCTTGACCAGGCCGTTGACGACGCTGTCCTGCTTGCGGATGTCGACGCTGACGGCAAACTCGCCGAGCAGCGCGTTCGCACCGGCCTGCTCCGAAAGAACCAGCACGCCGTCCCCGTCCTTGCGCGAGGCGCAGTACTCGGAGGCAACCAGGTTCATCCCGTCCGCCATCGGCGTAACGCAGGCGATATCGGCCGCCAGGTAGTACGACACCAGCTCGCGCTGGCTGACTGCCTCCGTCTGATAGATCAGGGGCTCCCAGTCGTCGCGCCGGAACTCGGCGTTCAAGGACTCGATCGCGTCCTCGAGCCTGGCCCGGTACTGCTGATATTCCGGCACTTCCGTGCGCGTCGGCACGGCGATCTGCATGAAGGTCACGAGCCCGCGGCATTGCGGCACCCTGGCGTACAGCGAACGGATGGCCTCCACGCGCTCGAGCAGCCCTTTCGTGTAGTCGAGCCGGTCCACGCTCAGCACGAGCCGCTCGGAACCGGCCCTGCGGCGAAGGTCCAGCGCGAGCCTCTGCACGTCCGGCTCGTCCGCGAAGCCCTCGAAGGTCTTCGCATCGAGCCCGATCGGCCGCACGCGCACGACCGTGCGGTACTTGCCGTGGATCACGGTGCCCGGCTCCGATCCGGTATCGCAACCGAGCAGCTCTCTGCAGCAGTCGAGGAAGTTGTTGGCATACTCCGGCGTGTGGAAACCGACGGAGTCCGCCCCGAGCAGGCCCTTGAGCAACTGCCGATGCCACGGGAAGGCTTTCAGCACGCGGACGTTCGGGAACGGGACGTGGTGGAAGTAGCCGATGCGCCGGTGGGGTTCGAGCCGCCGCCGCATTGCCGCCGGGACGAGCATCAGGTGATAGTCATGGATCCAGATGACGTCGTTCGCACCGCACCGGCCCGCGATCGTGTCGGCAAAGCGTTCGTTGATGGCGCGGTAGTCCTGCCAGTAGTCGAGTCGCGGCGTCACGCAACGCAGCATCGTGTGACACAGGGGCCAGAGTGCGCGGTTGCAGAAACCGTTGTAGTACCCGTTGGCCTCCGATCGCTGAATGCCTATGCGGACGGAGGGAAACGGGATGCCGTCCCCGTCCTCCTCGTGGACCCGTCCCGCGTCATCGCCGTCGACCGGATCGGGATCCCAGGAGACCCAGACGCCATGACATCGTTCGAGCACGGGACAGAGGGCGGATGTGAGACCTCCCATCGACTGAACGCATTCCCGGACGTCCCCCTGTGGATTCTTGATAACTCGGAATGGCTCCCTGTTGCTCGCCAACAGCAAGCGCAAGTTATCCTGATCGTTCTGTAATGCGTCCGGTCTGCTCATTGTCCCACTGCCTGCCCCGGCGGAATGCCGGTTTCCCGCGGTGGACACATTTGCAAGATGTATGCCACGGGCCAGGCGGGACCTCGTGCCGAACGGAATCCTTTCCGTGAAGATGATGCCGCCCTCGTGCTGCCCGCGGAAGGCGCGTGCTCACCTGCAAAATCGACGCTGGCCCGGCAAAATTTACAACTGCAGCAGCGCTGAGCCGGCGCCGCTGCCGGCGCCCGCCGGTCGCCCGCAGCAGGGTCGTTCGCGTCACTGGCATGCATATTGCAGCTCGTCCGATACCCGGCGCCGCGTTGCCGTCCCGCCGCGGCGCCGACAACGGACCCCGAACAAGGTTGCCGAATGGCTGCAAGGCCCCTCTGGAAAGGCCAGCTCCGCCTCTC
>CAZTAE010000178.1:0-4612 GCA_964611535.1 uncultured Woeseiaceae bacterium | reverse complement strand
CCGTCTGCCAGCGCCGCCTCCTGTTCCGCATTGGCGGCCTCGGCGCCCTTCTCGGCACGCGTGCGCTCCCACTGGTCCCACGTATACGTGCGATCGCCGTACTCACGCTCCGCGAGCGCGTATCCCCACTTGCGGAATGCGCCCTCGGTGTACTTCATGATGTTGCCCTTGTGCACGAAGGTGAGACTCTTGCGGTCGTTGGCGATGCAATAGTCGAGCGCCGAGCGTACCAGCCGCTCGGTACCTTCCTGGGACACCGGCTTCAGGCCGATGCCGGACGACGCCGGAAAGCGAATCTTGTCGAACTCTTCCGGGAAGTTCTCTTTCAGCAGGGCCAGGAAACGCTCCGCGGCCGGCGTACCACGCTCGAACTCGATGCCGGCGTAGATGTCTTCGGTGTTTTCACGGAAGATCACCATGTTCACGCTGCCGGGATCCCGCACGGGGGAGGGCACGCCGGTGAACCACCGGACCGGCCGCAGGCAGACGTACAGGTCCAGAATCTGCCGTAGCGCCACGTTCAGGGAGCGTATGCCGCCGCCAATGGGCGTGGTCAATGGCCCCTTGATGGAGACCCTGTAGTCGCGGCAGGCGTCCACGGTCTCGTCCGGCAGCCAGCTGCCGAACCGGTCATAGGCCTTCTGGCCGGCGAAGATCTCCATCCAGTGAATGCGGCGTCGCGTGCCATAGGCCGCTTCGACGGCAGCATCCAGCACCCTCACCGTGGCGCGCCAGATGTCGGGTCCGGTGCCGTCGCCCTCGATGAAAGGGACGATGGGGTTGTCGGGTACCTGGAGACCGTCGCTGTCGATCGTGATTCTGTCGCCGCCCTCCGGTGGCGTCGGTGTCGCATCAGCCATCTACTGCTCCGTTGCTGGTGTTGAGGCGCAAATCCTGTCGCGGAGTATCGAGGCGCTGCATCCGCCTGCGGTTGTTATTTCGTCCGCGGACCCTCAGGCTGCATGATTGTCCGTGACCGCGACGGCTGCCATTTTTTCGCAAATCAAGGCGCCGCGAGCGCAGTGTAGTCATTCTACATAAACGAGCGGCAACGCGGCCACGGACAATCATGAGATGGTTCTATAATCGCACCGTCTGCCGGTCGCGCGGGGAGATGCAGATGCGCCTCACTATACCGAAAGTCGTCGCAGCTTTTTTCACGATTGCGGCGGGATTGTCGCCGGGCGCGCCCGCCGCATCGGCGGACGTCCCGCCTCCCGCCGAGGACAGCGCGCGGCCGCGAGTCGGGCTGGTGCTGGGCGGCGGCGGTGCGAGAGGCGCGGCGCACATCGGCGTTCTGCAGGAGCTCGAACGGCTGCAGATCCCGATCGATGCGATCGCCGGCACCAGCATGGGGGCCATCGTCGGCGGCCTCTACGCTTCCGGCATGTCGCCGGCGGAGCTCGAGCAACTGATCAACGCGCTCGACTGGCCGAAGGTGTTCGAGGACACGACGTCGCGCAGGGACCTGACCTACAGGCGCAAACAGGACGATGTCGATTTTCCCGTGGACTTCGAGCTCGGGCTCCGGGACGGCCGTCTGCAGCTGCCGAAGGGATTGATCCAGGGCCAGAAGCTGGCGCTGCTGCTGCGGGAGCTGACGCTGCACGTCGCCGACGTCGCCGATTTCGATGACCTGCCGGTGCCGTATCGCGCGGTCGCGGCGGACATCGAGACCGGCGAGCCGGTCGTCATCTCGGAAGGCGACCTGTCGCTCGCCATGCGGGCCAGCATGTCCGCCCCCGGTATCTTCGCGCCGGTCGTCGTCGACGACAGGATGCTGGTCGACGGCGGACTGGTGGGCAACGTGCCGGTCGACACGATGCAGGATATGAACGTCGATGTCATCATCGCCGTCGACGTCGAATTCCCGCTGTACCCCCGCGAGGAGATACAGTCAGCGGTCGGCGTAACTGCGCAGGTCCTGACGATCCTCATCCACAAGGAGACGGAGCGCCAGCTGGAGAAACTCGGCCCGCGCGACGTCCTGATCCGCCCGGAGCTCGGCAATTTCGGGTCCACCAACTTTGCGGACATCGCCCGCGCCGTCGCGCCGGGCAGGGAGGCCGCCGCAGAGGCGGTGCCGGCCCTGCAGCGGCTTTCCGTCAGCGAGGACGAGTGGCGGCGGTACCGGGCGGCCCGCGAGCGGCGCGAGGAGCGCGGCTTCATACCGGCCTTCGTGCGGGTAAGGGACGAAGGCCCGCTGTCCGAGCGAATGCTGGTGGCGCAGCTCACCACGAAGGTCGGCGATCCCGTGACGAGCGAGACGCTGCGGGCGGACGTGGCCACGCTCTACGGCCTGGACCTGTACGAGCAGGTCGGCTACTCACTGGTACGGGAGGACGACGACGTCGGCGTCGTGTTCGAAACGCATGCGAAGAGCTGGGGACCGAACCTGCTGCAGCTCGGCCTGTCGATCGAAGACGACTTTGAAGGCTCGACCGCCTTCAACGTGGCGGCAAGGGTGACGCGGCCCGGGCTGAACGCCTTCGGCGCGGAATGGCGCACGGACCTCCAGCTCGGCACGGAGCCGTACCTGCACTCCGAGGTCTACCAGCCCCTGAGCTACGAGTCCCGCTGGTTCGTGGCGCCGCGCATCCGGCTCGAGCAGACGAATTTCAGGGCCTTCTCCGAAAGCCTGAGCGTCGCCCGATACCGTCAGGAAGAGGCAGAGGTCGCGCTGGACTTCGGTCGTGAGCTGGAACGATGGGGCGAGTTGCGGGCGGGAATCTTCCGCGGCGCCGGCGATGCAGACGTCATCGTCGGAGAGCCGGACCTGCCGGACATCGACTTCCAGACCGGCGGCCTGTTCGCCAGTCTCGGCATCGACACGCTGGACGACGGCCAGATTCCCCTGCACGGCACGCGCTTCGATACGACCTTCACGATGTCGCGGCCGGGGCTCGGCGCCGACAGGAGTTTCGACACCATCGAATCGGCGCTGACGACGTTCCGGACACACGGCCGCCACACGCTGCAGCTCGGGCTCGAGTACAACACCATGCTCGAGTCCGGCGACCTGATACAGAACTTCTTTCCGCTGGGGGGCTTCCTGCGACTGTCCGGCCTCGAGCGCGGCGAGATCAGCGGGCCGCATGCCGGTCTCGCGCGGCTGGTCTACATGAGGCGTTCGGGGGAGACCGGCGGCGGCGTCTTCGACCTGCCGCTCTACCTCGGCGCGTCGGTGGAGGCGGGCAACGCATGGCAGTCGCGCTCCGAGATATCGTTCGAGTCGCTTATCCTGAACGGCAGCCTGTTCGCCGGTCTCGATACCTGGCTGGGGCCGCTCTTTCTCGCCGCGGGCATTGCCGAAGACGGCAACTCGAGCTTCTATCTTTTCCTGGGGACCCTGCCGCTCTAGCCGCATCATTCCCCGGGAAGTCGCAGGCGGAGGCCTGTTCGAGGGGAGTGCCGGCCCATGCATCCGGTCCTTGGCGGAAGGGCACTGACTTAAGCCGGTTCCGGCATCGCAGGCGATGCCGGAACCTCCACAGCGGGTCACGGCCCTGAGTAAGTGCCATTGGTCCCTGGGGGGCTTCGGGAAAATATTCCAGTTTTCGCACGATCCTGAAAGCACTCTCCCCGAACGAGCCTCCGCTCCCACTGTTGTCGCTGGTTCGGCAATGTGCGCGCCAGGAGATATCTCAGCGCACGACTTTTTCGACGATCTGCGAGGGGTTGTCGGAGTCGCGGTAATAGCCGTGCCGGATGCTCATCTGGTAGAAAGCCGCGTCGCGCTCCTCTTCGGTTGCATACCAGTGGAACCTTTCCCAGTCCTCCCCCAGGAGGCGGCGGAAGGGATCGTCGGGCGGCATCGTCACGCGGATGCCGTAGCGTTTCTCGGCATCGTCAGGTGGCTCCGCCACGTTGTGCGAATGAACGTACTCCACGGCACCTCGTCCGGTCCTATCGAAGGCCGCGATTATAGCGATTCGCACGCCCGCGGCCAGCGGCGCGCCGGGAGGAGGCTGTGCCTCACTTACGATCGCCGGCGCCTTCCCGGTCTGCCCAGCCGAGCACACGCCGCGTGACGAACAGGTAGAGCGGCTTGACCAACTGCATCCACAGGGTCGATACGGTTGCCGGCCGGGCGAGGATCGCCTTCTCGCGCCGCGAGAGCCTCTCGGGGCAGTAGGTCCGCTTGTGCTTCAACAGGTGCCGCAGATCCTCGCGCGCCAGGATGCGAAAAACCGCTCCGCGCCGGGGCATGTACAGGGCCAGCTGGAAATCGATGATCGCCGGGCCGCCGGCCGGCGTGACCAGCCAGTTCGGTTCCTTGGCGAGGTCGTTGTGCGCGACGTTCAGGCGGTGCAACCGTCGCAGGAGCCGTGCGGCCTGCCGGAAATAGCCGGGGTCCGTCGGTCTGGCGATCTGCATCGGGGCGCCATCTATCCAGCTGCGCCAGAGCCTGTCGCGCCGGTAATCGAGCAGTCGGGGTACGCCGGAACTGCCGTCGAGCGCGATGAGGGCGAGCGCCTCGTTGGACAGCAGCCGCCGGGCGAGCCAGCGCGCCCACGGTGCGCTGTTCCGGGCGTCGCGCAGAACTGCGGTATCGGCGCCCTCCCGAAGCAGCCCGATCTGCCCCAGCGCGTCCCTTTTCAATAACTTGTAA
>CAZTAE010000177.1:0-4623 GCA_964611535.1 uncultured Woeseiaceae bacterium | reverse complement strand
TCCGCCGTAGACCCGCAGCAACCGCTCACCGGCGGCCTGCGCCAGGCAGCGCGTGTCGGCGATGCGGGTGCGGGCGGCATCGAGCTCCGGCGCACCGGGCAGCGGGGCGTCGCGAGTCCGGCAGCGGCTGGCCTCCAGCCCGAAACGCTCCACCGCCCGGTTCACGAGTTGCTCGGCCAGCGCCCGATAGGTCGTGAGCTTGCCGCCGATGACCGACAGCAGACCGTACGCGCGGTCGTCGTGCGCCTTGACGATGTGCCGGCGGGTGATCGATGACTCGGCGCCGGCGCTCTGCAACGGCAACGGCCGAATGCCGGCGTAGGCATAGTGTATGTCAGTGGCGCTGAGGGCCGCCGCGGGAAAGATGCGGTTGGTCTCCGCGAGCAGGTAGGCGATCTCGCGATCGCTTGCGCGGGCTTCGGCGGGGTCCGCGTCATAGCGGATGTCGGTAGTGCCGATAAGGTACTGCCCGTTCCAGGGGATGATGAAGAACGGTCGCGCATCGGCCCGCGCTTCGACATAGAAAGCATCTGCCGGTGCCCCGTCGAACGGCCCGACGATGATGTGGCTGCCCCTGGTTCCGCCCATGAGCTTCGGGAACGGTGCCTCCGTGCGCGCGAGGACGCGGTCTACCCACGGTCCCGCCGCATTGATCACCACCCGCGCGCCGGCTTCAGCCTCGCTGCCGGATGGAAAGTCCCGAAAGCGCACCGCACGAACCCTGCCGTCCCGCACGTCGATGCTGGTCACGGGGGTATAGTTCCGCACGTCGGCGCCCGCCTTGCTCGCCGCGACCACGTTTTCGATCACGAGCCGCTCCGGGTAGGCCGCCTGCGCATCCCAGTAGCGGGCGCCCCCGAGCAGTCCCTGTGGATTGAGCCCCGGTTCCTCCCCCAGCAACTCGCGACGGGTGAGCATGCGGTGTCGCGGCAGGGATTTTCGAAACGACAGCAGGTCGTAGGCAATCATGCCGGCGCGAACCAGCAGCTTCCCGCGACTCCCGTCCTCGTAAAGTGGAATGTTGATGCGGAGCGGCTTCACCAGGTGCGGCGCGGCGCGGAGCAACCGGTGCCGCTCATGCAGGGACTCGTACACGAGAGACAGCTCGCCATGCTCGAGGTAGCGCAGCCCGCCGTGGATCAGCCGGCTCGACCAGCTCGACGTGCCGCTGCCGAAATCGTTCTGCTCGAGCAGCAGGACCGTGAGCCCACGCATTGCGGCGTCCCGTGCGATGCCCGCGCCGTTGATGCCGCCGCCGACAACCACGACGTCATAGCAGCCGGCCGCGCCCGCCATTCAGCCCGTCAGTCGCTGCTGGCGCGAATAGGACGACAGTGTGACTTCTCCTTTGGACACCGCGACACTGCCGCTTCTGGCGACGGCCGCGAGCTCACCGACCTCCGACGCCGCCGCTATGAAGGCGTCGACGTCCGCGAGGCGTCCGGTCAGTTGCAGCGTGAAACTGACCTGCGCGTCGTCGAGGACCTCCGCCCCGAACGCCCTGGCCAGCTCCCGCGCCTTCTCGAGCTTTCCCGTCGACAGCTTGAGCTTTGCGATCACGAGCTCGCGCTCGAAGTGCTCGCCAAGCGTCATATCGTGGATGTTGACGACGTCGACGAGCTTGGCGAGCTGGGTGTTGAGCTGGGCGACCGCAGCGTCGGAGCCTGCCGTGACCAGGGTGACGCGGGAGACGGCGGGATCGTGGGTCGGCGCCACGTTGAGCGTATCGATGTTGTATCCACGGGTGGAGAAGAGCCCCGTCATCCGCGTCAGGGCTCCGACCTCGTTTTGCAGTAATACGGAAATGACGTGCCGCACAGCCGGTCCTCCGCCGGTTCGCCGTTCGATGACGACATGGTAGCCGCCCGCGCAATGCAGAGTACAGGCTCATCGATTCGCATGAAACCAGTTTCCCGTATCCGGGATCGGCGCTCCCGGCAGTCATGTTGCAATGGCCCCGCAATTGGTAAACACTCGTGATGAACTCCTCCAGTCAAGCCGAAGACCATGAGCGCGCAATTACCCGCCGATCGATCGACACCGATGCATCCCCTCGCCGGCACCCGCATGAGCGGCGCCGACGTGGTGGTGCAGGTGATCGCCGACGAGGGTGTCGGCACGATCTTCGGCTACAGCGGCGGCGCCATCCTGCCGACCTACGACGCCGTCTTCCGCTATAACGACAGGCACCGCAAACCGGACGGCAAGCCGGCGATCCCGCTGATCGTCCCGGCCAACGAACAGGGCGCCGGTTTCATGGCGGCAGGCTACGCGCGGGCGAGCGGCAAGGTCGGTGTCGTCATGGTCACTTCGGGACCGGGCGCGACCAATACCGTGACGCCGGTGCGCGACTGCATGGCGGACTCGGTGCCGGTCGTTGTCGTCTGCGGCCAGGTACCGACGAATGCCATCGGAACGGACGCGTTCCAGGAGGCGCCGGTCTCGGCCATCATGGGCGCCGTGGCCAAGCACGTCTTCCTCGTCACCGATGCGACGCGGCTCGAAGCCACGATGCGCGCCGCCTTCGAGCTGGCGCGTACGGGCCGGCCGGGACCGGTGGTCGTTGACGTTCCCAAGGACGTGCAGAATCAGGAAGTGGCGTTCGCGGGCGGCGGCACCCTGCCCCTGACCGGCTATCGCAACCGCTGGAACGCGATCGTCGAGAACCGGCTGACGGAGGCCGCGTGCCGGCGCTTTTATGCGATGCTGGGTGAGTCCGAGCGGCCCCTGATCTACGCGGGCGGCGGCGTCATCAACAGCAACGCGACCGCCGCGCTGCGCCGCTTCGCGCACGCCCACGGCATTCCGATCGCGACGACGCTGACGGGCCTCGGTGCAGCCGACACGACGCACCCCCTGTCGTTGCACATGCTGGGCATGCACGGCACCGCGTTCGCCAACTACGCCGTCGAGGACTGCGACTTCCTGATCGCCGTCGGCGCCCGCTTCGACGACCGCGTCGCCGGCGATCCGCCACGCTTCGCCCCCCGCGCCGCCAACATCGCGCACCTGGACGTCGACGTCTCCGAGATCGGCAAGGTCAAGAGCGTCAGCTGGCACCACGTAGGGCTGCTGCGACAGGACCTGCAGGACCTACACGAATACGGCAGCCGCACCGGCTTCTCGAAGCAGTTCCCCGAATGGCACGGGGAGATCGCGCAGCTCAAGCAGACGCATTGCATGAACTACGACCGGGAGAGCCCGCTCATCCAGCCGTACGCCGTCATCGAGGAAATCAACCGGATCGCGCGCGGCGAAGCCATCATCACCACCGGGGTCGGGCAGCACCAGATGTGGGCGGCGCAGTACTTCGACTTCAAGGAGCCGCGCCTGTGGCTCACCTCCGGCAGCATGGGCACGATGGGTTTCGGCCTGCCCGCCGCAATCGGTGCACAGTTCGCGCAGCCACACCGTCTCGTGATCGACGTGGACGGCGACGCCAGCATGCGCATGAACATCGGCGAGCTCGAAACGGCGACGACGTACGGCCTGCCGGTCAAGGTCGTCGTGCTGAACAACTACGGCGACGGCATGGTGCGCCAGTGGCAGAAGCTCTATTACAAGGGGCGGATGTCCGGTAGCGACAAGTCCCTGCACCGCAAGGATTTCGTGAAAACGGCGGAGGCCGACGGCTTCGAGTTCGCGAAGCGGCTGGACCGCAGGGAGGACATCCCGTCGGTCGTTGCGGAATTCATGCGGTTTCCGGGACCTGCGTTCCTCGAGGTCATCATCGACCCGGACGCCGGCGTGTACCCGATGGTCGGTCCCGGACAGAGCTACGCGAAGATGATTACCGGCGATTACATCGTCGGCCGGGAGAGCGTGCGTGCCGAGCCGCCCGACGAGAGCGAGATGTTCTGAACCCGTCGCCGGATGATGCCTACAGCCCGCCGGGACCGCAGCGTTCGTCGAGATACTCCTCGACCGAGGACAGCACGGCCAGATGGTGCTGCGGAAACCAGGGCAAGCTGTGCCAGAGGTCGACGACCTCCAGGTATTCGACATCCTTGTCCGCGCGTCTCAAGGCGGATACGTACTTCTCCGACTGCTCGATCGGGACGCGCTGGTCCCTGTTGCCGTGAAACACGAAGATGGGAATCTTGGCTTCCTTCGCGTGGTCGAGCGGCGACAGGCCCGCGACGGTCGGATTCTGGAAAACACGCCCCCATTCGCCCTCAAAGGTAATCTTGTCGAAGGTGCGCAGTTCCGAAAGCCCGGCGCCCGAGATGGCGCACTGGTAGGGCGTGTCCGGGCGCACGATCGAGGCCATGGCCGCATAGCCACCGTAGGAGTAGCCGTACATCGCCAGCCGATCGCCATCGGCCAGCCCCTGCTCGACCAGCCAGCGGGCACCGTCGTCCTTGTCGTCCTGCATCTTCCGGCCCCACTCGCGGTCCCCGGCCCGCCAGAGCGCCTGGCCCCAGCCTTCCGACCCGCGGTACTGCGGCTGCAGCACGAGGTAGCCCCGGTTCGCCAGGAACTGCGCCCAGAGATCGAATCCCAGCGTATCCCGCGCCCAGGGTCCGCCGTGCGGCATGATCACCGCCGGATGCGGCGCCGAGCCCTGTGTCGGCATCGTCAGGTACGCGGGAATGTCGAGACCGTCCCTTGCCTCGTAGGTGA
>CAZTAE010000176.1:0-4625 GCA_964611535.1 uncultured Woeseiaceae bacterium | reverse complement strand
GCGAGGTAGAACTGCAGGGAGCGGCTGACCTGCTGCGTCATGTCGTCGACGAAGGGCTCGAGGACCTCGGGCTGGTAGTTGCTCGGCAGTCCTCCCTGCTTTTTCGCACGGCCCGCGTCCTCCATGCTCAGGCCGTAGGTCCGCATGATCTCCTCGGTGAGCTGTTGCCCGCCGAAGGCGAAGTCCCGGGTGTAGATGACCTTCAGGTCCTGCAGCACGCTGAACGTCGTGCTGCTTGCACCGATGTCGACAATGGCGACCGACTGCCCGATGCCGCCGTCCGGAATCTGGTGACTCAGCAACTGGCAGGCATTCTCGAGGGCGAAGGCCTCGACGTCGACGATCTGCGTGTGCAGCCCGGCGGCATTCACCGCCGCCTGCCGTTGCTCCACGTTGTCGGTACGCGTGGCCACGAGCAGGACGTCCATCAGTTCCGGGTCATTGGCGTTCGGGCCGACGACTTCGTAGTCGAAGCTGACTTCCTCCATCGGGAAGGGAATGTACTGGTCGGCCTGTATCTCGACCTGGCCTTCGAGATCCCGCTCGGAGAGGCTGGACGGCAACTGGATGATCTTGGTGATGGCGGCGTCGCCGCTGATGGCGACGGCCACGTCGGCCGCCCGGGCGCCGGAGCGCTTGACGGCACGGCGGATGGCTTCGCCCACCGTCTTGGCGTCGACGATGGCTTTTTCGTTGACCGAGCTCGGCGGCGTGGGCTCCGCGGCATAGGACTCGACGCGGTAGCGCTTGCCGCTCTGCGAGAGTTCTATCAGCTTGACCGACGAGGTGGTGATGTCGAGGCCCAACAGCGGCTGTGATTTTTTGCGGAAAAGCACGTTTTTTCCTTTTAGTTCGTTAGGTTGCGAACGTATTTTAGCTTGGACCTGAGCAAAAGGATTTAACTATATATCAACAAAAAATTAAATAAAACGTGACTTTGTTCACGATCCAACGATCCCTATGGTACTGCCGGGGCATGCCCGGATTCCGTGAACTGGTTAGCGCCTGACAAACGGGTTGAGCCCCCGACCGGAGACCTCCGCCTGCGCGTCCGGCAGGCGGCACGTGAATTCCTGGAATCCGCTACCGCCCGCCCCCGCGGCCCGGTAGAACCCCCCTGTTGCCGACCGGTGCACCCGGCTCCGAATCATCCGATGGCGGCTCTTGCCCGCAGGCTCTCGAGGCCCGTTCGACCGCCCCTGTTCGGCCTTCGCAGTGCCGACCGGGCCTATCATTGCAGCTTTCCGCGCAGCCGTCGACTGCGAACTCGGTCAATGCGCGGATACTGACAGCGGCCGGCATGGTGGCTATCATCCGCCGTGGGCCCCTTCCTTTCGCTGCCGATAGAGCCGTTCTCACACATCGACTCACATGTTGTGTCACTGACCGGCGAGTGACACCAGATACCCGGAACCGCATTGACAGAGACCACTCGCAGAAAGCGATCCCTACGTCCAGGCAGGCGCCAGGCGCGCTGGCTCGTGCTGATTGCGGGGGTGGGCCTGACGGCGACGGTCGCGGTCTCGGCCGGGGTGGTGGGTGCCTGGTACTACGTGGCTCCGGGGCTCCCGGAGGCTGATACGATTCGCCAGATCCCGCTGCAGGTCCCGTTGCGGATCTACAGCCGGGACGGCCGGCTCATCGAGGAAGTGGGCGAGCGGCGGCGCATCCTCGTCAACTACGAGGACCTGCCGGACTACGTCGTCGACGCCTTTGTCGCCGCGGAGGACCGGCGCTTCTTCGAGCATCGCGGCGTCGACTACCGCGGGATACTCCGCGCGGCCTACAACCTCGTCCGCACCGGCTCCATACAGGGCGGCGGCAGCACGATCACCCAGCAGCTTGCGCGTGACTACTTCCTGACCCGGAGAACGCTCTTCACCCGCAAGATCCGGGAGGCCTTCCTTGCCTGGAAGATCGAGCAGGAATTCACGAAGCAGGAAATCATGGCACTGTTCGTCAACAAGATGTTCTTCGGACAGCGCGCCTACGGCGTCGCGGCGGCCGCGCAGGCCTACTACGGCAAGGGGCTCTTCAGGCTCCACGTCGCCGAAGCGGCAACTCTGGCCGGCGTGCTGCCCGCGCCTTCGGAATACAACCCGGTGCGCAGCCCGGCCAACGCGCGGATGCGGCGCAATTACGTCCTGCGGCGGATGTACGACCTGGGTTACATCGCCGGCGACGAGTACGAGGAAGCGGTCGCATACCCGGTGGAGTCGCGGCTGTACGGCACCGCCACGGAGCTCACCGCGCCGTACGTCGCCGAGATGGTGCGCAGGGAAATGGTCGACCGCTACGGCGAAGATGCCTATTCCGCCGGCTACAAGGTGGTAACGACGCTCGATGCGCACCTGCAGACGGCCGCCAACTACGCGGTAAGAAACGGCTTGCTCGAGTTCAGCAGGCGGCGCGGGTACCGCGGACCGATCACGACGATCGACGTCGATCCCGAGGTGCTCGCGCGCCCGTACGAGGAATGGCCGGAAGAGCTCGCGCTCATGCTGGCCGAGTATTCCAACCCGGGAGGACTGTCGGTCGCGCTGGTGACGGCGCTCGATGAAGCATCGAACGGCGCCCGGGTGGCGCTGCAGGACGGCACGCCGCTCGAGCTCCCCTGGCACGGCATTTCCTGGGCCCGGCCGTTCATAGACGCGGAGACGACGGGACCCGCACCGGAGGCCGTCGCCGACGTGCTGACTCCTGGCGACGTCGTCTACGTCATGCCCACCGTGACCGGCGACTGGGCGCTTGCGCAGGTCCCGGAGGCACAGGGAGCGGTCGTGTCGCTGGACCCGCGGGACGGGGCGATCTCCAGCCTCGTCGGCGGCTTCGACTTTTCCATCAGCAAGTTCAACCGCGCGACGCAGGCGGCACGGCAGCCGGGCTCCTCGTTCAAGCCGTTCATCTATTCGGCGGCGCTCGAGCACGGCAACCATCCGTCGACGATCATACTCGACGCGCCGGTCGTCATTAACTCCTCGGAACTCGAGGCGGTATGGCGTCCGCACAACTACACCGGCCGGTTCTACGGCGAACAGCGCATGCGGGAGGCGCTGGTCCGCTCGATGAACCTGGCGTCGGTGCGCCTGCTGCTCAACAACACCGGCATAGGCAACGCCGTCCGCCACATCGCGAAATTCGGCTTCGGCGACGCGGCGCTCCCCAGGAACGGCTCCCTGGCGCTCGGCGGGGGCAGCGCTTCGCCGCTGGACATGGCGCAGGCTTTCGCCGTCTTCGCCAACGGCGGATTCAGCATCAGTCCGTACCTCATCGACACCATCCGCGGCCCGGACGGCGAAGTGCTCTACCGCGCCGATCCGCTGGTCGTCTGTCCGCCGTGCGAGGCCGGGCTCGACCGCATTGAACACATCCAGGCCGCGGCCTCGCCGGAGGACGGGAGGACGGTCAGCGATTCCGCCGAGGGCGTCTACGTGTACGACGGCGAAACCGGCGTGAGCCGCGACGAGACGGCGCAGGTGGACGAGTCCTACCGTCCGGATGCCGCCACTGCCCCGGAACTCTTCCGGCACGTGAATGCCGCGCCTCGGGTCATTTCGGCGGAGAACGCCTACCTGATCCAGGACATGATGCGCGACGTCATCCGCCGCGGCACGGGCCGCCGTGCGCTCGTCCTCGGGCGCAGCGACCTTTCCGGCAAGACCGGCACGTCGAACGACCGGCGCGACGCCTGGTTCGGCGGCTTCAACACCAACCTGTCGTCGGTCGTCTGGATCGGCTACGACAATTACTGGCCGCTCGGCCCCGGCGAGGAAGGGTCGCGCACGGCACTGCCCGTCTGGATCGAGTTCATGCGCGAGGCCCTGGCAGGCGTGCCGCCGAACGCGATGCCGATGCCGGACGGGATCGTCAACGTCCGCATCTCGAGGTCCACGGGCTGTCCCGCAAGCGCCGACCACCCGTTCGAGGACGTGATGTTCGAAGTGTTCGAGGAGGGCAACGTCCCCGTCTGCGAACGCTCGCCGGAACAGCAGGACATATTCAACACAAGCGATGACGATGAAGAAACCCGCGAGTACGAGCCGATCTTCTGAGCGCGCGTCCGCCCGGGGCAGGAAGTCTCCGGTCGGATTCGACAGGGCGCGGCGCGTCGTCGCCCAGGAGGCCGCGCGCATCATCGTGGAGCAGGGGATCCAGGACTACCGCGTCGCCAAGAACAAGGCGGCCGACCGCCTCGGCATGACCGAGCGCGGCGCGCTGCCGGGCAACAGCGAGATCGAGCAGGCGGTTGGCGAGCACCTCGAGCTCTTCGGGCGCGAGTCCCATCTCGACCTGCTGCACGGCCTCCGGCGCGCGGCGCTGTCGGCCATGGAGCTCCTGGCGCCCTTCGGACCCCGCCTGGTCGGTCCTGTGCTGAACGGCACGGCGGCCTCCAACTCGGCCATCAACCTGCACGTCTTCTGCGACAACTTCGAGCAAGTGGCCATGACACTCGACGAGAAACAGGTGCCCTATCGCCTGTACGAGCGTCGGCTGAAAAGCCGCCGCGACCGTTCCGAAACGTTCGCCGGCGTGCGGTTCCTGCACGAGGAATCTGCCGTGGAGGCCACGGTCTTCCCGCTGAACGGCGTCCGCCAGGCGCCGATCAGCCCGATCGACGGCAAGCC
>CAZTAE010000175.1:0-4654 GCA_964611535.1 uncultured Woeseiaceae bacterium | reverse complement strand
CTTCCACGCGCGCTATTCGGCGACCTCGCGCACGTACCGCTACCTGATCCTGAACCGCCCCTGCCGCTCGGCGCTGTGGCGCGACCGCGCCTGGTGGGTGCACGGCCCGCTCGACGAGGCGCGCATGGGCGAGGCCGCGGCACACCTCCTCGGCGAGCACGACTTCTCGGCGTTCCGCGCGGCAGGCTGCCAGGCGAGGACTCCGGTCCGGCACGTCCGCTCCGTCACCGTGAAGCGCTATGCCGGTGAATGGCTGGCCGTCGAGGTGACCGCGAACGCCTTCCTGCAGCACATGGTGCGCAACGTCGTCGGTGCGCTCGTGGCCGTCGGCCGCGGCGACGAAGCGCCCGCATGGGTGCGCGACGTGCTGGAAAGCCGCGACCGCACCCGCGGGGGAGTCGCGGCGCCCCCGCACGGCCTGACCCTGGTCCGCGTCGATTACCCGGCCACGTTCGGCCTGCCGTCCGCCGCCCCGGCCGCGCCACTGCTCATTCCGTAGGCCCCGCCGCGGCGGTGTTCTGAGCGGGCACGGCGGTACGGCGTCACATGTCTGCACAGGACAATTCGTTTATGATGCGCCGCTATGAGCTGGTTCGAAAAACTGATGCCCTCGCGCATCAACAAAACCGAGAAGCGCACCCGATCCGTGCCCCAGGGCGTCTGGATCAAATGTCCGAAATGCGACGCGCAACTCTATCGGACCGAGCTCGAACGCAATCTCAACGTCTGCCCGAAATGCGAATACCACATGCGGATCGGCGCGCGGACGCGTCTCCAGTATTTCCTCGATCCCGAGTCGCAGGAGGAGCTCGCCGCCAACCTGGAGCCGCAGGATCCGCTGCGCTTTCGCGACGGCAAGAAGTATCGTGACCGCCTTTCGCAGGCGCAGAAGAAGACCGGCGAAAAGGATGCGCTGGTCGCCGTCAGCGGCAAGCTCTTCGGCCGGCCCGTCGTCGTCTGCGCCTTCGAGTTCGCCTTCATGGGCGGCTCGATGGGCTCCGTCGTCGGCGAGCGTTTCTGCCGGGCGGCGCGCCACGCCGCCGATCAGCGGATCCCCCTGATTTCCTTTGCCGCCAGCGGCGGCGCGCGCATGCAGGAGGCCCTGTTCTCGCTCATGCAGATGGCCAAGACGTCCGCGGCGCTCGCCGTTCTCGGCAGGCTCCGCGTTCCCTACGTCTCCGTCCTGACCGATCCCACCACCGGCGGCGTGTCCGCGAGTCTGGCCATGCTCGGGGACGTGAACATCGCCGAGCCCCGCGCGCTGATAGGTTTCGCCGGCCCCCGCGTCATCGAGCAGACGGTACGGCAGAAACTGCCGGACGGCTTCCAGCGCAGCGAATTCCTGCTCGACCACGGCGCGATCGACATGATCCTCGATCGCAGGCAGATGCGGGAGGAGATCGCCGACCTGCTGGCCAAGCTGGAGAACCGGCCGAAGCCCGTCGCCGAGCCGGCGTGAGGTGCCGCGGAGCCACCTGCCGGGCACACGCTACCCCAACCATGCTGTTTGAACGTGGTCGCCCGTGACGTGCGGTTCTCTGAGTTGACTGGTATGGCGGGGAAGTCGCTGGGCGAGTGGCTGGCCTGGCTCGAGACGCTGTCGCCGCGCGAGATCGACCTGGGGCTCGAGCGCGTGCTCGAGGTGCTGGGGCGGCTGGATCTCGATAAGCCCGCGCGCGTCGTGCACGTCGCCGGCACCAACGGCAAGGGTTCCTGCGCGGCGATGCTCGAGGCGCTGTTCGCGCACGCCGGCGATACGGTCGGCTGTTACACCTCGCCGCACGTCCTGCGCTACAACGAGCGGATCCGGGTCAACGGCGTGGAGGCCGGCGACGGCGAGATCGTCGCGGCTTTTGAGACAGTCGAATCCGTGCGGCAGGGCGTGCCGCTGACGTACTTCGAGTACGGCACGCTCGCGGCGCTCGTGCTCTTCGCCCGTCGCCGCGCTGACGTCCTGGTGCTGGAGATCGGCATGGGCGGACGCCTGGACGCCGTCAACGCCGTCGAGCCCGACGGCGGGATCATCACCAACGTCAGCCTCGACCACTGCGAGTGGCTGGGCAGCGACGTCGCGGCGATCGCGCGCGAAAAGGCCGGGATCATGCGCTCCGGCAAGCCGGTGGTGTTCGGGTCCGCGGACGTGCCGGAGACGCTGGTCGCGGAGGCGGAGCGCACGGGCGCCGATCTCCGCATCGCCGGCCGCGATTTCCGGCACCGGCCCGCCGCCGGCGGCCGCTGGGCATGGCAGGGACGCCAGGTATCCCTGAATGGGCTCGCTCCGCCGTCGCTTGCCGGCCGCTTCCAGTTCGACAACGCGGCCGCGGTGCTGGCGCTCCTCGAGGCCCTGGGGGTCGAGGCGTTGCTGACGGCGGATCGGGTGAACGCGGCGTTCGCCACGCTGGCGCTGCCCGGCCGGCTGCAGGGGCGCCGCGGCGGCCGCTGGCTGCTCGACGTCGCGCACAATCCGGAAGCCGCGCGCGTGCTCGCGGAAGCGCTCGCGGGGCTTGCCGCCGGACGGGCCGTCACGGCCGTGATCGGCGTGCTCGCCGACAAGGACGTCGCCGGCATCGTCCGGCCGCTCCTGCCCCTGGTCGATCGGTGGATAGCGACGACCGCCTCGAGTCCGCGCGCGCTCGAGGCGCGCGCACTCGCGCAATGCGTTGCGGAGCTCGCCGGCAAGCCCTGCCTGGTCGCCGCCGCGCTGCCCGACGCGATGGAGGAGGCGGACCGCCGCGTCGCCGAGAGCCTCATCCTCGTCACGGGGTCGTTCTACACCGTCGGTCCCGCACTGGAATGGCTCGACCGGCGGTGAAGCAATTTGTTGGAGCGGTTGCTCGGCGACGATATACTCGCGCCGCAGGAGCAATCCACTGAAGACCCATGGATCGAGCACTTAAAGAGCGCATAACGGGCGCCGTCGTCCTGGTCGTCATCGCCGTTCTCGTCGTGCCGGTGTTCCTGGACGGCGCACCGAGCGACGCGGAGATCGTGACGCAGACGGTGAGCCTGCCGGGGCAGGAAGCGCAGAGCCGCAAGCAGCAGACGATCGTTCTCGAGCGCGACCAGCCGGTGCCCGCCGGCGCCCGGCGCGATACGCCGGCGGCTCCGTCGACCGCGGAGCGCTCCGGGGACGGCTCGGCGGCTGGTGCGCCCGCGGAACGCGCCGCGCAGCCGGCGAAGCCGGAGCCGCAGGCGCCGGCGGAGAAAGAGGAGGCACCGGCCGAGAAGAAGGAGGCACCGGCGCCCGGGAAAGAAGCGCAGCAGCCCACGCGCGTGGCGCAGGCCGGCGCGGAAGCGGCCCCTGCTGCCGCGGACAGCGAGTCCGCGACCGGCATGTGGGCCGTCCAGCTCGGCAGCTTCTCCAATCCCGATAACGCCCAGCGGCTGGCGAGCCTGTTACGCACGAATGGCTACGCGGCCTTCCTGAGCCAGCTGAAAACTCCCGACGGATCCTTGCATCGCGTGCGCGTGGGTCCGCAGAAGGATCGCAACGCCGCCGAGGTCGTGGCGAAGCGGCTGAGCGGTGACGGCCACGACGGACAGGTGGTACCGCATCCCTGAATGGCGGGACCCGTTCTGATAGAATCGCGCCAGGTTCATGGGCTTCTCATCGCGTCAGCCGGCTGGCTACAGCCGCGAAGTCAGGGCTGTTTGAATCCGGAACTGCGGAGCCAGGACTCCTTCTCACAAAACGATGCCGATTGCCGATATAGCCATCGCTGTTGCTATCGCGATTTCCATCGTTGTCGGCGTCTTCCGCGGCTTCGTCAAGGAGTCGATATCCATAGCATCCCTGCTGCTCGCGATCTGGGCCGCGATGAATTACGGGGCGCCGGTCGGCGGCTGGTTCGGGAGCTGGGTGACGTCCGACGGCGCTCAGCTCTGGGTCGGGCGCATCCTCGTCTTCGTGGTCATACTCGCCCTTGGCGGACTCCTCGGCTGGGGAATCTCGAGGCTCGTGCGACTGTCGATACTGAACGGAATGGATCGCGCACTCGGTGCGGCCTTCGGCTTCTGCCGCGGGGCCATCCTGGTGGGCATCTTCGTCATCGCCGGGCAGCTCCTGAGCTTCGACGCGGATCGCTGGTGGCAGCGCTCGAAGCTCCTGCCGTACGGCATGGTGGTGGCGGACTGGATACGCGTGATGGCGCCGAAGGGGGTCGACCTTCTGCAGCCGCAGGACGAGCCGGCCACGACGGCATGAGCAGGTAACGGAAAGTGTGCGGAGTCGTCGGACTGGTTGGCCACCGCCCCGTGAATCAGGCGATTTACGATGCGCTGACCGTGCTGCAGCACCGCGGCCAGGACGCGGCGGGCATCGTGACCTGGGGCGACGACGGCCTGCAATCGCGCAAGGGCAACGGCCTCGTGCGGGACGTGTTCCAGCAGCGGCACATGCTGCGGCTGACCGGCAACGTCGGCCTGGGTCACGTGCGTTATCCGACCGCGGGCGGCTCGCTGGCGGCCGAGGCGCAGCCTTTCTACGTCAATTCCCCCTATGGCATCTGCCTCGCGCACAACGGCAACCTGACGAATCTCGAGGAGCTTTCCGAGCTCCTGATACGCCAGGACCGTCGTCACCTGAATACCGGCTCCGACTCCGAGGTGCTGCTGAACGTGTTCGCGCACGAGCTGCAGAGCCGGACCAACGGCC
>CAZTAE010000174.1:0-4661 GCA_964611535.1 uncultured Woeseiaceae bacterium | reverse complement strand
TTATTGGATCTGGATCTTTTTGTTTTTGTAGTTATTGTTCTTCTGGCGTCTAAATCCTGTATGTATCAATCTTCCGGTCACCAATTCCCAGTTACACTTCGCTTGGGCACAGCAGAAAGAGCAAGAGCCGTGCCACTAATCAGTTTCAGCATCTTCTTCAATAGCTTGCGAGCGAAGTCGCCCAGTCGGGCTTAACTTTCAGCCGCCGACTGTAAAAAGCTCCGACACCGGTGCCGAATCCTGCAGAACCGCGTTGTCGTCCCGGTGCCGAAAAATGCGTGGAAAAGCAAGGAGCTGGCCGGGTGCTGCTCGCGGGGAGCGGTTCGCCGGCAGCGGAGCCCGGCGCCTTTCCCCGGGCGCAATCCGTCGCCAATCGGCGACAGGTCCCGGATTCCGGTGCATTCGTAAAATTATCCGACATCCCCGGCTGTCGCGGCCATCTCCAGCAGCCGCGCCAGGCTGTAGAAGCGGCCGTTGCGGACGATCGCGACGATTTCGAGCGCGTCCTCGATGCGCGCCAGGGGGTCGCCCCGGACCAGCACGAGGTCGGCCGCCGCCCCCGGCGCGATGAGGCCGAGTCTGTCGCGGTATCCCAGCAGCCGCGCGGCGTTGGTGCCCGCGGCCTGCAGCGCCTCGGCGCTGCTCAGTCCTGCCGCGGTCAATGCCCGGAGCTCGGCGTGCAGGGCGAGACCGGGCGGCATGCGATTGGGTCTGCTGCCTGCCACGATGGCGCTCGCCGCGCCGTACAGCGCCGGCGGCTCGGTGAACCGCCGCGAGGGCGTCGGCAGGGGTGCGAGAGCGTGAGCCTGCCGGGACTCCAGTAGCGCGTCGACACCCGGCGTCGCGATGTCGGCGAGGCCGGAGATCCGCGTGACGGGACCGCCGCCGGCCGTCATCCGCAGGTCCTGGTACCGCCGTCCCAGCGGCGACACGGGCAGGGCGGCGCTGCCGACGGCGAGGTCGGCCCCGACCCGCCGCCCGAGGGCCCAGGACTCCGCGAGCACCGGTATCCCGCGCGCCTGCCACGCCTCGATGCGCCGTCGATCCTCCGGCGAGACGCCCCCGGAAGCGGTCATCGTGACGAGCGCCGGCTCGCTCTCGGCTTCGGCCAGGCCCAGGGGCGCCGCACGCAGCAGCCTCGGCCCGGGCGTCTGCTCCCCCTCCCAGCGCTCCGCGGCGAACTCCGGCAGGCCCTCGCCGACGACGGTGGTCACGCCGAAAGACAGTAACTGCAAGCCGCTCCGTTCCGGGTCGCCTTCCGGCAGGCGGGACCAGATGTCGATGAAGCCTGGCAGGACCGTCGCATCGCCGAGGTCCAGCACCGGCGCGTCGTCCCATTCCCGCCGGGGTGCCACGGCCGCAATGGTGCCGCCCTCGATCAGGATGTCGGTCTCCTCACGGTAGACGGTCTCCCTGCCGTCGAAGATCCGCCGGGCGCGTATCACGAGGCGGTTCTGCGGCGGAGTTACGAGCGGGAGATCCCGCGCCGCGACCGCAGCGGCCGCGCCGGATTCCGGGAGCGCGACGGCGGCGGCGAAGCCCACATCGTCGGCACGCCATGCATTGATGCCCCGGGATTTGATGACGCCGTCGGCGGTATAGAGAAAGTGCAGGCGGTCCACCCAGGCCGCCGGCGTCAGGAAGAAGTCCTGGTTCTCGGCGAGCGTGCGCACCAGTGGCGGGTCGGACAGGATCACCATCTCGAGCGAGTACCGGCGTCCGTCGCGCCGGAGAAACGTCAGCAGGCTGCCGTCGGGTCGCCAGGACGGCGCGGCAAGCGGCTCGTCGGAGACGACGAGGTCGACCTCCGCCCGGCCATGCGGCCGCAGCACCAGCCGCCACTGGTCGTCCCTGCGGTGCACGTAGGCCAGGTCCCGGCCGTCCGCCGACCACGCCGGCTCGATCTCGTTGCCCGGCCGGTGCGTCAGCCGCCAGCTCAGGCCGGACGGCAGATCCGTCTCCCAGAGGTCGAAGCCGGTGCCGCGGCGGTCGGAGGCGAAGACGATCCGTTGTCCGTCCGGGTGCCAGTCCGGATCCCGTGCGGCAGTGCCCTCGCCCACGTCCCGAGCACTGCCTGAGGCCAGATCGTAGATGCGAATTGCCGACTCCGTCGCCGTCGTCGACTGGTACAGAATCCGCTCGCCGTCCGGCGACCAGCGCGGGCGCGTCGCTGCCTCGGAGGCGTCGGTAACCCGCCGGGCCTCGCCACCACGCGGCGGCAGGATCCAGATGCCGCCGAGCAGGTCCATCGCGATGTGTCGATCGACGGGCGAGACGTCGACGGCGAGATTGGTCCCTTCCGAGACGATCAGCTCCGCCGCTGCGCTGGCAGCCGCGAGCAGCAGCAGGAGGATGAGGGCGGGCAGTACAGCGGGCGCGAGCGGTCTATCCGGCACGGCTCACATCGAGTTCCAGTAGTTCATCACTGTCCGTTTCAAAAGTGATCTGCATCGGCTGACAGCAGACCTGGCAGTCCTCGACGTACGATTGGCTGCCGGCCGAAAGATCCAGCACGATGTCCATCCGCGCCGTGCAAAAGGGGCAGCGGATTCGCCTTTCCATGAGCGGTTCCGTCACGGCTGCAGCCGCATGCCGCGCCACGGCGACGCGGAGAACCCCGCCTCGCCTGCCTGCTCGATCGTGCGGGTCCAGGCAGCGCGATCGTGGATCCGATCGTTGCCCTCCACCCAGAGCTCGACGGCGGTGGCCCAGATGCGAATGCCGCCCCAGTGCGGCGGCCGCGCAATCTCCGGTTGTTGCGCCTCGGTATCCACGCCGGCGTCCGCGTCGAGAGCAATGCCGAGGCTCGCGGCGCGTTCCCGGATCTGCTTCAGCAGCGCCGCGCGTGACGCGACCGGCTCGCTCTGGTCGCTGCCCCAGGCGCCGAGCTTGCTGCCCGTTCCGCGGCTCGCGAAATAGGCATCGCTCTCGTCTTCGGGCGAGCGCACGGCGATCCCGTCGATCCGCACCTGCAGCCCGAGGTTGTCCCAGTAAAACACCGCCGCTACCTCAGGGTTGGCCGCCAGCTCCCGCGCCTTGCGCGACCGGTAGTTCGTGTAGAACACCAGGTAGCCCGGATCCGGCACGAACCGCTTGCACAGGACCACCCGCGCGGACGGCTGGCCGTCAGCACCGACGGTCGCAAGCGCCATCGAATTCGCGTTTCGCTGCGCGGCATTCGCCATGGCTTCCTGGATCCAGGCGTCCGCGAGCGGCATGGGGTCGGCGGGCAGCTCGGCCGGCAAGCGGTCGGAAAAGCGTAGTTGCGTCATCGGGTGCGCGGCTTTTGCCGCCTGAGGCGGGCGAGAATTCCTCCAGGGCTCAGAAATGCACCACGGAGCGGATGCTCTTGCCTTCGTGCATCAGGTCGAACGCCTTGTTGATGTCCTCGAGCGGCATCGTGTGGGTGATGAACTCGTCGACCTTGATCTCGCCGTTCAGGTACTGGTCCACCATGCCCGGAAGCTGCGTGCGGCCCTTGCAACCGCCGAAGGCAGTGCCGCGCCACACGCGGCCGGTCACGAGCTGAAACGGACGCGTACAGATTTCCTGGCCGGCGCCCGCCACACCGACGATCACGGACTGTCCCCAGCCCTTGTGGCAGCATTCCAGCGCCGCCCGCATCAGATTGACGTTGCCGACGCACTCGAAGGAATAGTCGACGCCGCCGTCCGTCATGTCCACGATCACCTGCTGGATCGGCGCGTCATGGTCCTTCGGATTGACTGTATCCGTCGCGCCCATCTGGCGCGCGAGCTCGAACTTGGAGGGGTTGATGTCGATGGCGATGATGCGGGACGCCTTCGCCATCGTCGCCCCCTGGATGGCGCTCAGGCCGACGCCGCCCAGGCCGAAAACGGCGACGGTCGACCCCGGCTCGACCCTGGCGGTGTTCAACACCGCCCCGATGCCGGTCGTGATGCCGCAACCCAGCAGGCAGACCTTTTCGAGCGGCGCCTCGGCGTTGACCTTCGCCACCGCGATCTCCGGCAGCACGGAGTACTCGCTGAAGGTCGAGGTGCCCATATAGTGAAATATCGTCTTGCCGTTCTTCGAAAAACGCGACGTGCCGTCAGGCATCAGTCCCTGCCCCTGCGTGGCACGAATCGCCTGGCACAGGTTCGTCTTGCCGGACGTGCAGAACTCGCACACACCGCACTCGGGCGTGTACAGCGGGATGACGTGGTCGCCCGCTTTCACGCTCGTCACGCCCTCGCCGGTTTCCTCGACGACGGCTCCGCCCTCGTGCCCCAGGATCGCCGGGAAAATGCCTTCGGGATCCTCCCCGGACAGCGTGAAGGCATCCGTATGGCACACGCCGGTCGCGACATTGCGTATCAGGACCTCGCCCTTCTTCGGCCCTTCGAGGTCGATGGTCTCGATTTCGAGCGGTTTGCCTGCTTCCCAGGCGACGGCGGCGCGCGTTTTCATGGCAGTGCAGTCCTGACGATGAGCAATTGTTGAACGGGCCGAGAGTTTCGCATGATTGACCGACGGACGGTAGGGGCGAGCCGATGCCGCAGCACCGTTAGCGTCAGCGGCGCCAGCTTGCCGAGCCTCGCCGCGGTCCTGTAAAAGGAGCTGTCGGTACAAACAAGGCGAGCACGGCCTGACCGAAAATGACACTGGACGAACTGAGGGACGAGCTCTCGTCGATCGAC
>CAZTAE010000173.1:0-4669 GCA_964611535.1 uncultured Woeseiaceae bacterium | reverse complement strand
GCCACGACCGATGCGCTGACGGGCCTGAGCAACCGCCACGCGATGGAAGAGGCGTTCCCGCGGGAAGTCCGGCGCTGCGTGCAGAACAGGGAGCCGGTGTCACTGATCATGATCGACGTCGACCGGTTCAAGTCCTTCAACGACAAGTTCGGCCACGTGGCGGGCGACCGTGCCCTGTCCGCCGTCGCACAGGAGCTCCGGCAGCAATTCCGGCCGCGCGATCACATCGTGCGCTTCGGCGGCGACGAATTTGCGGTCCTGCTGCCGGGCATGAGCGCGAAGGACGCCCTCGCGGTCGCGGAGCGCGTGCGGCAGGCGGTATCGGGGAGGACGGGCGACAGCGGCGACTCGCTGATCAAGGCGCCCGTCGAGATCTCGATGGGCGTCGCGCAACTCGAAGAAGGCGGAGCCTTCGATACGCTGCTCCGCCAGGCCGACGAGGCGCTCTATCGCGCGAAGCACGCGGGCAGGAACAACGTCTCGAGCTAGGAGTCGCGCGGTAGATGCCGAACCGCCCGCGGCGCCTGGACGTCGACCGGCACGTTGTCGATCAGGCGGGCCCTGCCGAGGCGCGCGGCCGCGAGGACGATGAGGCTGTCCGTGTCCCGGTCGGGCGCCTGGAGGTTTTCGGCCCGGCGTATCGCCACGTAGTCCGGCACGAAACCCGCAGCTTCGAGCTCCGCCATCGCCTGGCTTTCCAGCTCACCGTAGTTCCGCTTGCCGGATTGCAGCTCGCCGGCCACGTGCTCGAGCGTCCGGTACAGCGCGGGTGCGACCCGGCGCTCCGCCTTCGTCAGGTACTGATTGCGCGAGCTTTTCGCCAGCCCGTCCTGCTCCCGCACGGTCGGCGCGACCACGATCCCGATCGGCAGGCCCAGGTCGTCGACCATCCGCCGGATGATGACCTGCTGCTGGTAATCCTTCTGGCCGAAAATGGCGACGTCGGGGGCGACGAGGGCGAACAGCCGGCTCACCACCGAGGTGACACCCGCGAAGTGCCCGGGGCGGAAAGCACCGCAGAGGTCATCGCTCAGAGCCGGTACCGAGACGACGGTGGCCTGCTCGGTACCGAACGGGTACATCGTTGCCACGTCGGGCACGAAGGCCAGGTCGGCGCCGGAGAGCTTCAGCTTGCGCTCGTCCGTCGCCAGCGTGCGCGGGTAATCCTCGTAATCGGCCCCCGGCTCGAACTGCGTCGGATTGACGAAGATCGACACCACCACGCGCTCCGCGTGCTCGCGCGCAAGCTGCATCAGGCTCAGGTGGCCCTCGTGCAGGTTGCCCATCGTCGGCACGAGGGCGACGTGGTCCCCCGCCAGCCGCCATTCCCGCAACTCGGCGCGCAGTTCGTCGCGGCCCCGAACCACCTTCATTTCAGCTCCGCCGTCAGGAAAAGCAATGCTCGGGCGCGGGGTATTCCCGCGACTTTACCGCCCTGACGTAAGCCGCGACGGCGTCCAGCGGCGCGTCGTGACCGGTCATGAAATTCCTCACGAAGCGCGGCGTCTTGCCGAGCGTGATGGCCAGGATGTCGTAGAGCACCAGTATCTGGCCGTCCACGTCCGGGCCCGCGCCGATGCCGATGACCGGCACCTCGAGCGCCTGCGTCACGGCGCGCCCCAGCTCGTTGGGCACGCACTCGAGCAGCACGATGTCGGCGCCGACCTCCTCGAGCCGCTTCGCGCTTTCCACCATCCGGCCGGCGATCTCCGGTTCGCGTCCCTGCACCTTGAAACCCCCGATCTTGTGCACGGACTGCGGCTTGAGGCCGAGGTGGGCACAGACGGGAATGTCGTGCCGGGCGAGGTGCCTGACGATCTCGACCTGCCCTTCCCCGCCCTCGAGCTTGATCATCATCGCGCCGCCTTCCTGCATCAGGCGGACCGCGTTCTCGAGCGCCTGTTCCGGCGTGGTGTAGCTCATGAAGGGCATGTCGGCGACCAGGAAAGCGCGCCGCAGTCCGCGCGCCACGTGGCGCGTGTGGTAGACGACATCGGCGACAGTCACCGGCACCGTCGTGTCGTGGCCCTGGATGACCATGCCGAGGGAGTCGCCCACCAGCACCAGGTCCGTGCCGGCCGTATCGACCAGCGCCGCGAAGCTGGCGTCGTAGGCCGTCAGGCAGGCAATGGGCTCGCCGTCGGCTTTCATCCGTCGAAGGGTCGCAACGTTCACCGGCGGCTCGGGCATGTTGCGTTGTTCCAGGTGCGTGTACATCGTGCGTTCTCCGCGTTCCCGCTTTGCACTGCTCCGGCCGTTCGCCGCAGCGGCTCGCCAGCGTCTCAGGCCAGCGCCGCGTGCGCTGCCGGGTTGAAGAAGTGGCGCCCCCCGGTGGTTCGCCGGATCTGCTGGAACAGTTGCTCGTAGTCCGCCTCGTTGTGCACCGGATCGATCGACGAGGCGTTCACGATCAGGAGCGGGCCTTCGTCGTAGCGATGGAAATAGCGGGCGTAGGCCTCCGTCAGCCGCTCCAGGTAGCGCCTGTCGATCATGCGCTCGTACGGGATGCCGCGCCGCATGATCCGCTGCATCAGCGCATCCACCGACGCCTGCAGATAGATCATCAGGTCCGGCACCGGCGTTTCCACCTGCAACTTCTCGGAAATCTGGTCGTAGAGCGCCAGCTCCTCACGGTCCAGGTTGATCTCCGCGAAGATCCGGTCCTTGGCAAAATGGAAGTCCGCCACGCGGACGGGCGAAAACAGATCCGACTGCCGCAGCTCCTCCAGCTGTCTCGCGCGCTGGAACAGGAAGAACAGCTGCGCGGGGAGCGCCGCCGTGCGGCCGCTGCGATAGAAGCGTTCCAGGAACGGATTCTCCTCGACGAGCTCCAGCACCACCTCGCCGCCGAAGCTTTCCGCCAGCCGCGTGGCGAGGCTGGTCTTGCCGACGCCGATCGGTCCTTCGATGACGATGAATCGCGGTGTATCGCCCGTCCTGTCGGCGGCGCTGGGGGTCACTTCAATTGTCCATCCGTTCGATGCGGGCGGCCGTCCCGCCGAGCCCCGAGAGCAGCTTCGCAACGCTGCCCATGCCCGGCACGATCAGATGCGGCGCGATCTCGGCGAGCGGCAACAATACAAAATTTCGCTCCGGGATGCCCGGGTGCGGGATGGAGAGCCCCGGCTCGCGGACGACGAGGCCGCCCAGCACCAGCAGGTCCAGGTCCAGGATGCGCGGCCCCCAGCGCGCGTGGTCCTGTGGGCGCCCCCGGGCGGTCTCCACGGCCTGCAGCGCGCGCAGCAGCTCACGGGGCTCCAGCCGGGTGAGGAAGGCGGCCACGGCGTTCACGAAGTCGGGCTGGTCGGGCGGGCCCATCGGCGCGGAACGCCAGAGCCCCGAGCAGGTCGCGAAGCAGCTGTCCGGCAGCTCCGCCAGGGCTTCGTAACCCCGGCGCACCTGCGAGGCGGGGTCGTCGAGATTGCTGCCGACGCCGACGTACGCCGGACGCCACCGGATGCGGGCGCCGGTCACGGCCGGGCAGCTTGCGGCGGCCGTCGCCTCCGCGGCCGCCGCCGGCCCTTTCTCGGCCGGCCGCCGCCGCCAACACCGAAGCTCTGCAGCCTCTCGTCGGCACTCTGGGTCTGCACAGCCGTCCAGAAGTCCGCGACATCCTTACCGATTTCCCCGACCTCGGCCCGCAGCAGCATGAGGTCGTACGCCGCCCGGAACCGGCGGTGTTCCAGCAGCTTGATGCCGCGCCGGCCGGTGCGGGCCTCGAAGCGGGGCTGCAGCGCCAGCATCTCGCGCATCGGCGCGGTGTAGCGCCGTGGCAGGGAGACCCGCGACTGCTGCATCGACACCACTTCCTGCGCCGCAATGCCGAGCGCCTGCGCCCCGGAGATCTTCTCCTTCGCGCTCAGCTCCTCGGCGAAGCGCTTCGCGGGCGCCCACAGGAACACGCCCAGCAGGAACATCGGCGTCACGGCCTTTCCCTCGGTGACGCGGCTGTCGGTGCTGGCGAGCGCGGCCTTCACGAAGCGGACGAAGCCCTCGTCCCGGTCGAGTTCCGACTGGGTTTCCGGGAACAGCTCGCCGAAGACCGCGTGCTGCTGGAGCAGCTCGAACGTCGGCTCCGCGTGCCCGGACTGGAAGAGTTTCAGGAACTCGTCGAAGAGGCGCGCCGGCGGCACGTTCCGGATCAGCTTGCGTTGCTCGGCGATCGCGCTCGCGACGGACTCGTCGAGCGTGAAGCCGAGCTTGGCGGCAAAGCGCAGCGCCCGCAGTATCCGCACCGGGTCCTCGCGCAGGCGCTTGTCGGGATCGCCGATCAGCACGAGGCGCCTGGCACGGAGGTCGTCGACGCCGCCGACATAATCCCAGATGCTGAAATCGGCGATGCTGTAGTAGAGCGCGTTACAGGTGAAATCCCGCCGCCAGACGTCCTCCTCGATGCTGCCGTAGACGTTGTCGCGCAGGATCCGGCCCTCGGTGTCGTGCTGGACGTCGGGGTCGTTCTCCCGATTCGCCGAGGCGCGGAAGGTGGCCACCTCGATGATCTCCCGGCCGAAGCGGACGTGCGCCAGCCGGAACCGCCGGCCGATGAGCCGGCAGTTGCCGAACAGCGCCTTGACCTCCTCGGGCCGGGCGTTGGTAGCGATATCGAAGTCCTTGGGATGCAGCCCCAGGAGCGCGTCGCGCACGCTCCCGCCCACGAGAAACGCCTGGT
>CAZTAE010000172.1:0-4689 GCA_964611535.1 uncultured Woeseiaceae bacterium | reverse complement strand
GGATTTCTGCCCTTGATTGAGGCGCGTGCGCGCACTAGCCTAGCCTACCGGAGCAGGCCGAAAAAGGCCCGCCGATCCCCTATGGAGACCGTATTGAAGAAGCTCGAGACCCTCGTTCGCGGACGGATTCTCGCCATCCTGCTCGCCTTCGTCGCCTTTCCGGCGCTGGCGGCCACCCCGAACGGCGAAGGCGACGCCATCCTGGCGCCGCAGCCCAAACACGAAAACATCGCCGAACTGGTCACGCAGTTCGTCGAGAAGTCGCACTATCAGCATTCGGCGGTGAACGACGAGCTGTCGGCGGCCATCCTCGAGCGGTATATCGAGGCGCTGGACGGCAACCGGATGTACCTGCTGCAAAGCGACATCGACGAGTTCCAGAAATATCGGGACGAGCTCGACGACATGGTCCGCGACGAGACGCTGACGCCGGTCTTCGACATGTTCCAGGTTTACCGGACGCGCGCGCGCGAGCGCCTCGCCTACGCACTGGAACTGCTCGAGCAAGAGCCGGATTTCACGGTGGACGAGGAGTTCCGCTTCGACCGCGAGGACGTTGCCTGGCCGACGACGGCGGAAGAGCTCGACGAGATCTGGCGCAAACGAGTCAAGCACGACGCCCTGAGTCTGGCGCTGACGGAACAGGAGTGGCCGGAGATCCAGGACACGCTCCAGAAGCGCTACTCCCGTTTCCTCAAGCGCATGGACCAGATCAAGAACGAGGACGTGTTCGAGATGTTCATGAACGCGTTCGCGCATACGCTGGACCCGCATTCCAGCTATCTCTCGCCGCGCAACTCCGAGGAATACCGGATCCAGATGAGCCTGTCCTACTTCGGGATCGGCGCCTCGCTGCAGATCGAGGACGATTACGTCAAGGTCGTCGACATCATTCCGGGTGGGCCGGCGGATCTGGACGGTACCCTGCAACCGGAGGATCGCATCACCGCGGTGGCCCAGGGCGCAGACGGCGAACTGGTGGACGTGGTCGGCTGGCGTCTCGACGACGTCGTGCAGCTGATCCGGGGCCCCGCGGAATCCGTCGTGCAACTGCAGGTCCTGCCTGGCGGTGCCCTGCCCGGCGCCCCGCAGAAGACCATCACGCTCACGCGGAACCAGGTGAAGCTGGAGGAACAGGCCGCGAAAAGCGAGATCGTGACCGTGCCGCGCGACGGGCGGGACTGGCGGATCGGCGTCATCGAGGTGCCGAGCTTCTACCGGGATTACCGGGCGCTGAGCGACGGAGAGAAGGACTACGCAAGCACGACCCGCGACGTGAAGCGGCTCATCGCCGAGCTCGAGGAGGAAGGCGTCGACGGCCTGATCATCGACCTCCGCGACAACGGCGGCGGGCACCTGACGGAGGCCACCGCGCTTTCGGGCCTGTTCATCGACAACGGCCCGGTGGTGCAGCTCAGGAGCTCGAACGGCAGGATCAGCCGGCTGGACGATCCGGATCCGCGGTCTCTGGTCGCCTATAACGGGCCGCTGGGCGTACTCGTCAACCGCTACAGCGCGTCCGCCTCGGAAATTTTCGCCGCGGCGATCCAGGACTACTCGCGCGGCGTGATCATCGGCCAGCAGACATTCGGTAAAGGTACCGTGCAGAACCTGTATTCGCTGGACCAGTACGTACAGCGGCCGGACGACGACGGTCTGGGCCAGCTTACACTGACGATCGGCAAGTACTATCGCGTAACCGGCGAAAGCACGCAGCACCGCGGCGTGAATCCCGATATCCCGCTGCCTTCGCCCATCGACGCGGAGCTGGTCGGCGAGAGCGTCCGCTCGAGCGCCCTGCCCTGGGACACGATTCCCAGCGCCCGCTTCCGCGCCGGTGAGCCGCTGGACAGCACGATCAGCTCGCTGGCGACGAATCACCTCGACCGCAGCAAGAACGATCCCGACTACCACTATCTCGTGAAGGGCATCGAGGACGTCGCCGAGATGCGGGCCCGGAAGTCCGTGTCGCTCAATATCGAGGTCCGGAAGCAAGAACAGAAAGACGAGCTGAACCGGCGCCTGGAGCGCGAGAACGCCCGCCGGGCTGCGCTGAACCTGGAGCCGCTGGCCGATACCGAGGAACTGGAGGACACGGAGGAACCGGACATCCACCTTGACCAGGCCGCGGCCATTGTTACAGACTTGGCTCGAATTCGAGAGGTCGAGCCAGCGCCTGCGAAGACCGCTCGCACGGGGCAGTAGAACCCACCAGCACACGCCGGGTTCGGCAGGGCCGCGCGCGACACGGGCGGCAGGAGCCCGCGTCCGGACCAGGCAAAAGGGCGCAGCGCGGGACGGCCGAGCCGCGGCGCGGGCTTGTACCAGGCGCCGCAGGTGTTATACTGAGGTAGAACACCAAAGGAGGCCGCCGTGCAAACCACACGTACTTCTTCCGACTCGTCCGGCACCAGGCGGTGTTCGCTGCGCGCGGCGCTGATCGCCACCGGCCTGTTCGCTGCCGGCTGGTCGACATCGGGCGCGGCCGCGCCGAGCGCGCTCTACCAGGACGAGTCGGATCTGGCGGGCTTCGAGCTCGCCACCGGCGACTACACCGTCGAAGGCGACGAGCAGCTGCCGGACCGCGACGACCCGGGGAAGGTGCCCTATCTGTACCTGACACCGCGGGTCGCCACCATCCTCGAGAACGTGTTCGGCGAGGGGTCCGCCGCAGACAGCCCGGGCGCGGCAGACACGGCAACGACCCACGAGGAGGCCGAATCGGCCTCCCCCGTCGTCGAGAATGTCGAGGGTCCGCTCTCGCCGCAAACGCCGTCGCTCGACAGTTCCGAGATTCTGCCGCGTTTTCAGCGGCAGATGTACCGCACCGATATCTGACGCCGTCAGCGACTCAGAACCTTCGCGATTCCCCAGTAGTTCTCGCCGAGCAGATTGGCCTCGAGCTTCCCCACGGCGCCCTCGGTATCGACGTCGTACACGGTGGTGACCGTCGCCGAAATCGGCACGGCATCGCTGTCCGCCCGGAACAGCGCGTGCTCGCCAATCAGCTTTGCCCGCCTCTGCAGCACTGCCGCCGACTCGACGTTTCCCTCGAGCGCTTCGAGCCTCTTGCGGACGCGGCCCAGTAGCTCTTCGCAAGCCCGACGGTTGCCGTAGTTGATCGCCCCGACGCTCTTTTCACTCGCCTCCTTGGCCAGGGCGGCGAGGTCGTCGTCCCGGAAGTGCAGGAACAGTTGCTGGGCGAATGCGAGGATCATGAAGTTGATGGAGCGCTTGGAGGATATGTCCAGCCCGCGGTTCTCGGGTGGTCGGCGGCTCCGGATTTCCTCGAGTTTTTCCAGTAGTTCTTCCTGGCGTTTTTCCGTGCGAACGATGTCCGCTGCGATGCCGTCCAGCACCGCCGTGACCGAGCGCCTCCGGAAGAACCGGAGAAACCCGCTCATCCCCATGAGCCGGCTGCGCTCCGCCTGTAGCCGCTCATCGAGCTCGCCGGCACGTTGACGCTCGGCTGCCAGCTCCTGCTCGCAGCCTTTCGATTCCCTCGTCCGTTCCTCGTTCCACTTCACCAGCAGGCTGTTGTGCTGTCGCTGCTCGCGCTGCTGTTTCAACTGCTCCGCCAGCTTCGCCAGCTTGCGCTCACAGCGCAGGGCCAGCCCGCGCAGCTGGTAGAAGACGATGACGTTGGCCGCCCATTCCGGGTCCAGCAGCAGCCCTTCCAGGTGATCCAGCTTCTGCTGGATCCGGGCGGTCGCCCCCTCCTGCTGCTTGATGCGGTCCTGGAGCTTGAACTGCTCCTTGCGCATCCGCGCGAACTCTTTCTTCAGCTCGGCCCGGTTCCAGTACAGGTTCAGCAGCTTTTCGCTGTCCTGCGGCCTCTCCGCAGACCGCCCGAAGATGGCTGTCAGGCTCGACAAATCCCGCTCCTTTACATAATGCAGCTCCCTGGCCGGAGGTGTACGGCGCTCGGGAACCGGAGGGGATGATGACAAGGCTACCGCAAACGAGCCTTGATTGAATCGACAGTTTTCGGTGACGAACGGCCTATCTTTCGAGGATAAGGTGGCCCTGGTGCGTCAGGTATTCGAGCCACTTGTTCAGGACGACGTTGCGCCGCCACCGTTCGTTCAGTTCATTGCCATGAGCCGCCGACAGCCGGCGGAGCTCCGCGTGCAGGTGATCGTCTCTCAGGCTCATCGCCTCGGCCACGTGACCGTCGAGATAGGCGCGAATCTTTATGTCGGGGTCCGCCAAACGCCGGCCGTTGTCGTCGAAGAAGTACGACAACGAAAGCGTTACCGTGTACCTGCTTCGGCTCAGGATCTCGAGATGCAAATCGCAATCGCCGGCAACGCGCGACTGGTAATAGCCGTCCAGGCGATCCAGCTCCGGTATCAGGTGCCGCAAGCGAATGAAATTACTTTCATACAACAACATCAGGCCCACGAAACTCCGCGGCCTGACGATCGTTTGCGGTACCAGTTGATAGTCCAGAAGCATGGGCTGAATATATCACAGGGTATCGTTTGCAACAGGTATGCAATTCCGGTTCCAGTTTTCGCCTTTTCCGGTTGTCAATACACCCGACGAAAATTCACGGCCGCACTCTGCGCTCGACGCCTGTGCTGTCCAGGATTCTGCTTGCGATCTCCTCGATCGAGAACTCCGTCGTGTCCACGTGCGGAATGTTATAGCGCTTGAAGATCTTGTCCGCTTCCCGCAGTTCGAACC
>CAZTAE010000171.1:0-4772 GCA_964611535.1 uncultured Woeseiaceae bacterium | reverse complement strand
GTGCGAAGGTTCGCGCTCTGGAACAGAACGACTTCGGGCGGCTGGGCGCGCCGGTCTTCGTCAAGGGCTACCTCCGCAAGTACGCCAGTCTCGTCGGCCTGTCCGGCGACGATGTCCTCGCCGACTACGAACGGCTGCATCCCTCCGATGCAGTGCCGCCGCTCATCGGGTTACGGACGCACCCGAGGACGGCGACGCCGCCCGGGCCGTGGATTGCGACCGTCGTCGTGATCGGCGTCGCCGCGCTCGGCGCCTGGTGGTGGCTCGCGAGCGCCCCGCCCGTTGTCGATCGCGAGGCTCCCCCAGCCGGTCCCGAGCGCTCGGTGGAGCAGGCCGAGCCGGAAACGGCCGGCAACGGTCCGCCCCTCGAGGTGGCCGCGGAGAACGAGGAACCGGCGGTTCCGCCGGTCGACCCGCTCGAGGGCGGGGACGCGCCGCTCGAGACGGCCGTTACGGACCCGGCGGATGCCGCCGACCCGGCGCAGGGGGAAGAGCCGGCCGCCGAGCGAGTACCCGTACCCGGGCAGGTCGCCCTGCAGCTCAGTTTCAGCGGCGACTGCTGGACGGAAGTGACGGATGCCGGCGGAGAGCGCCTCTACTTCGGCCTCGGCACGGCAGGCAGAACGGTGACGGTCGAAGGCGACCCGCCCTTGCAGGTGCTCGTGGGCGACAGCGAAAACGTCCGGGTCACGGTGGACGGCGCCCCCTACACCATCCCGCGCTCGGCCCGGCGTGGCGATACCGCCCGATTCACGGTTACGCCATGAAGGCAAGGGCGGTGCGCGGCATGAATGACCTGCTGCCGGCGGCCAGCGGCACCTGGCGCGCCGTGGAGGCGACCGTGCGCGACGTGGTGGAGGCGTACGGGTACGAAGAGATACGCCTGCCGATCGTCGAGTATACCGAGCTGTTCCGGCGGTCGATCGGCGAGGTGACCGACATCGTCGAGAAGGAGATGTACACCTTCGAGGATCGCAACGGCGAGAGTGTCACGCTCCGGCCGGAGGCGACTGCCGGCGTCGTGCGGGCGGGGATCACGAACGGCCTCCTGCACAACCAACGGCAGAAACTCTGGACGGCCGGCCCGATGTTCCGTTACGAGAAGCCGCAGGAGGGGCGCTACCGGCAGTTCCACCAGGTCGACGTCGAGGCGCTGGGTTACGAGGGCCCCGACGTGGACGCCGAGCTGATCCTCATGTGCGCCCGCCTCTGGAAGGCGCTGAACCTGTCGGACCTGGCGCTGGAGATCAATACCCTCGGCGCGCCCGAGGCCCGGCGGCGCTGGCGCAGCGAGCTGGTGGACCACTTCGCCGCGCACCGCGACGCACTGGATGAGGACAGCCTCCGGCGGCTCGAGCGGAATCCCCTGCGCATCCTGGACAGCAAGAATCCGGACATGCGCGAGCTCATCGACGCGGCGCCGCGCATGCTCGATTACCTCGACGAGCCCTCCGCCCGGCACTTCGACGAGCTGAAGGCGCTGCTGGACGCGGCGGGGCTGCGCTACCGCGTCAACCCGCGCCTCGTGCGCGGTCTCGACTACTATAACCGCACCGTGTTCGAGTGGGTGACGGACCGGCTCGGGTCGCAGGGCACCGTGTGCGCCGGCGGCCGGTATGACGGGCTGGTCGAAAAACTCGGCGGCCGCGCGACGCCGGCCGTCGGCTGGGCGATGGGTCTCGAGCGGCTCGTCTCCCTGTTCGAGGCGAGGGGCAACCGCGTCCCGGCCCGCGATCCGGACGTATTCCTGGTCGCGGTGGGCGGGCCGGCCCTGGAGCGGGGCTTGCAACTCGCGGAGCTGTTGCGGAACGAACTGCCGTCGTTGCGGATCGAAGTGAATCTGGGGAACGGCAGCTTCAAGGCCCAGCTGAAGCGCGCGGACCGCTCCGGCGCCGAAATCGCGCTCATCCTCGGCGACGACGAGATCCGGGAGGGCCGCGTCGGTCTGAAGCCGCTCAGGAGCGGCGAAGAACAGGTCAGCGCGCCGTTCGACGGGCTGGTCGCGGCACTCCGCGGGCGTTTCGAACGAGCGCGGGCCTGAGCCCTGCGGCCGGGTCGCCGGATCTGGCACAGACAAGGACATAGCAAGTGGACGGACTTCTTACAGAGCAGGAACAGGTCGAGGCGATACGCGGCTGGTGGCGCGAGAACGGGCGCTACATCATCAGCGGGCTGGTGATCGGCGCCGGACTGTTGTTCGGCTGGAATTACTGGCAGAACCAGCAGGAGGGAAAGGCGCTCGAGGCATCCTCGCTGTACGAGGCGCTCGCCGACGACGTGGCGGAAGCGCGGCTGGAGCCGGCGCTGGCAAAAGCCACCGATATCCTGGACAACTACGGGGCGACGCCGTACGCGCCACAGGCGCGCCTCGCCATGGCGAAGCTGTACATGGACGTCGGCCGCGATCAGGACGCGGCGGACATGCTGAGGCCGCTCGTGGACCAGGGCGCCGACAGCGAGACGGCCCTGGTTGCCAGGCTCAGGCTCGCCAGGCTGCTGCTGTACCAGGATCGGCCGGCAGAGGCGGTCGAGCTCCTGCGGGGCTACGAGGACACGGCCTTCGCGTCACGGTACAGCGAAGCCCTCGGCGACGCCCTCGCGGCGCTCGAGCGTGAGGACGAGGCGGTCGAGGCCTATGCGGCGGCGCTCGGCGGCAACCCCGACCTGCCGACCGTCGATACCACCCTCATTCAAATGAAGATCAACGATCTGCGTGTGGCGCCGGCCGGGGAGGCCGCGCTGCCGGAAGGTGCCGGTGACGGCGGCGAGGCGGCCGCGGGCAACGGCGTCGGGGCGGCGGCCGGCGGCGAGTCGGCGGAAGAGACCGCACCCGGGGAGACGAACGAATGACGGCATTGCGCTACGCCGGCTTGCTCCTTTTCTCGGCTGCATTGTCGGGCTGCGGCATCTTCGGCGGCCAGGACGACGAAGCGCTGCAGCCGAAGGAGCTCGTCGACTTCGAACAAACGCTGGACGTGCGCAGGGCCTGGTCTGCGAAACTGGGGGGCGGTTCCGAGTCCCTGCGCCTCGCCCTGTCCCCCGCGGGCGATGGCGAGCGCGTCTACGGCGCCAGCCGCGACGGCGCCGTCAGCGCGTTCGACCCGGCGACCGGCCAGCGCCTGTGGCGCACCGAGCTCGAGGTGCCGCTATCTGCGGGCCCGGGCGTGGGTGCGGGGCAGGTCGTCGTCGCCGGAAGCGACGGAGACCTGGTGTGCCTGCGCGCCGACGACGGCAGCGAAATCTGGCGGCTCGACCTGGTCGGCGAATCGCTGTCGCGGCCGCTGATCCGGGACGACTCCGTCATCGTGTACACGATCGACGGCACGCTCCGGGTCCTGTCGCGCTTCGACGGCAGCGAGCGCTGGACCCTCGACCAGAGCCTGCCGCCGTTGACGTTGCGTGGCGCCTCGACGCCGGTCATCGTCGGCAACACCGTCATCGCGGGCTTCGACAACGGCCGCCTGATCGCCTCCGCGCTCACCGACGGCTCCGCTCGCTGGGAGGTGATGCTGTCGCCGCCGACGGGCCGCTCCGATCTCGAGCGGCTGGCGGACGTGGACGGCAGGATCGTGGCCGTCGACCGGGACGTGTACGCGAGCGGCTACCAGGGCAGGCTCGCGGCGGTCGCCGCCGAGTCCGGGCAGGTGCTGTGGGCGAGGGAGATCTCCACGCACTCGGGCCTCAACGTCGACGAGGACCACGTGTACGTGGTCGCCGACTCCGGCGAGCTGGCGGCGCTGTCGCGCCGCACCGGTGCCGACCGCTGGCGCCAGGACGCGTTGCTCAGGCGTGAACCGACTGCGCCCGTGATCTTCGCCGGCGCGGTGGTCCTCGGCGATTTCGAGGGCTACGTGCACTTCTTCGACCGGCGCGACGGCAGCCCGGTGGCCCGGGTCCGCGTCGGCAAGGGCATGCTCGCCGGTCCGCCGGTGGTCATCGGCGAGAAGCTGTACGTGCAGAGCGAGTCCGGCCGCCTGGAGGCGTTCGAGGTCGAGGCGGAGGACGAGGAGGTGGAAGCGGCAGCCCACGCGCCGCAGGAATCTGCCAGGTTCGCCGCGGACAGGTAACATGGCGTGAACGACGGTCGGCACGCCGACCGTCGTTCACGCGCGCTGCGCTGCTGGTGAATCTGCCCATCCCGGATCCGCGGTCCCGTCTATGCTGCCAGTCATCGCACTCATCGGCCGGCCCAACGTCGGCAAGTCGACGCTGTTCAACCGGCTGACGCGCTCGCGCGATGCGCTGGTCGCGGACTACCCCGGACTCACGCGCGACCGACAGTACGGCTACGGCAAGCTCGGCCCTGTACCGTACCTGGTCGTCGACACCGGTGGTCTGGCGGGCGGCGAGGCAGGCGCCGGCCAGCTGGCCGCGGAACAGACCCAGCGTGCCCTGCGGGAAGCCGACGCCGCCATCGTCATGGTGGACGCCCGCGGCGGCCTGACCGCCGCGGACGAGCACGTGGCCGCGCTGGCGCGGCAGTTTGCCGATAAGGTCTGGCTGGTCGCCAACAAGGCGGAGGGTCTGGACGCCGGCATGGCCACCGCGGAGTTCCACGCGCTCGGCCTGGGCGAGCCGGTCGCGATCTCGGCCGCGCACGGGGACCGGGTGAGCGCACTCATGGACGAGGTCCTGGCGCCGTTCTCGGGCCCCGAGGGGGAGCGCGCAGCCGGGGAGGCGGACGAGGCCGGATCCGCCGACGAGGATCAGCCGCTCCGGATCACCGTGGTGGGGCGGCCCAACGTCGGCAAGTCGACACTCATCAACCGGCT
>CAZTAE010000170.1:0-4789 GCA_964611535.1 uncultured Woeseiaceae bacterium | reverse complement strand
CTTGCGTCCCCTCCGCCGGTACTGACGTACGCGCGTCGTCCACGCCCACGGGCCTCTTTTCTGTCGCAACCACCGGTAAACTCAGGAGCAAGTTTTGTGCCAGATGGACAGGAGCGCCGGTGCGGCGCATCGGCTGAGGTTGTCCGCCGTGGCGCCGCCCGCTACCGTGGCCACCGGCCGCGGCCTGCGCGCCGACGGTAGCGGTCCCGGCCCGACAGGGTGAACGATGAACGAAGGAAAGCTGGCCCGCCGGCTCGGCGTCTTCGGCGCGACGATGCTCGGCCTGGGATCGATCGTCGGCACCGGCATCTTCGTGAGCATCGGCATCGCCGCCGGCGTGGCGGGGCCGGCCGTGATCCTCGCCATCGGCCTCGCCGCCGGGCTCGCCGCCTGCAATGCCCTCTCCAGCGCCCAGCTTGCGGCGAACTGGCCGGTCAGCGGCGGCACTTACGAGTACGGCTACAGGCTGCTGCATCCGGCGCTCGGCTTCACCGCCGGCTGGATGTTCCTCTGCGCCAAGACGGCGTCCGCGGCGACCGCAGCGATGGGCGCAGCAGGCTACGGCATGCACCTGTTCGGCGTCGAAAACGCGACGGGGTTGCCGGCAATAGCGGCCGCCATCGCCGCCGGCCTCATGCTCCTCGTGCTCGGCGGCTTGCGCCGCTCGAGCCTTGTGAACATCTGCATCGTGTCGGTAACGCTGCTCGCGCTCGGCGCTTTTGCGCTTGCCGGGCTGGTCCACGTGCCGGAGGGTCAGTCGCATTTCGAGCCGTTCTTCGGGGATCGGGACCGCTCGGCCTCGTCCGCCCTGCTCTACGCGACCGCGCTCATGTTCGTCGCCTACACGGGATATGCCCGCATCGCGACGATGAGCGAGGAGGTCGTCGAGCCGCGGCGCACCATACCGCGGGCCATCCTGGCCACGCTCGTTGTCAGCGGGCTCCTCTATGTCGTGGTCGCGGTCGCGGCTATCGCTGCCGTCGGCAGCGAGACGCTTGCCGGCACCGCGAGCGCGCGGGCCACGCCGCTGGAGGCGGCAGCCGCGGTTCTTGCGGTTCCGGGGCTTTCGCTGGTGGTGGCGATCGGCGCCGTCACGGCCATGCTGGGTGTGCTGTTGAACCTCATACTGGGGCTCTCGCGCATGGTGCTCGCGATGGGCCGCCGGCACGACATACCGCCGGCGTTCGGCACGCTCGGCAAGCGGCGTGAACCGCGCGCCGCAATCGCGGTGGTGGGCATCGCCATCGCCGCACTCGCATTGACGGGCGACGTGCAGACGACCTGGGCATTCAGCGCCTTCACGGTGCTGGTCTACTACGCCATCACCAATCTCGCGGCCCTCAGGCTGCCGCGTGAGGCAAGGCTCTACCCACCACTCGTCGCCTGGCTCGGTCTCGGCGGCTGCCTCTTCCTGACCCCGTTCCTGCCGGTCCGGATCTGGATCACCGGCATCGCGCTGATCGCCGCCGGCCTTGTCTGGCGTGTGCTCGCGGCGCGGCTGTGGCCGATAAATCTGGCGAAATTCCGACCGTGATTCCCCGTCCGGCTCCTGCCGGCGCCGGCCTGCCCGCAGCGCGGCGACTGCCGGTTGACGAGGGGCAGGAGCGTCGCTAGCCGGCCCGCCGCTGCCGGCCGGCGTTCCGCTGGCGATTATTGTTGTTGTGCGGATTCGGGTTACCGCGCGGCGCCTGCTGCGGTTTGCCGCCGCGCTGGCTGCGCGGCCGCTGTGCGGGGCGCCCGGGCTGGACGGCTTCCGGCCGGATCCGCGGATCCGGCTCGTAACCCGGCACCACGACTTTCTCGATACCGCCTTTCAGCAGGCGCTCGATCTCCTTGAGAAGCTTCTCCTCGTCGATGCACACCAGCGAGACGGCATGACCCGCGCGTCCGGCACGGGCGGTGCGCCCGATCCGGTGCACGTAATCTTCCGGAACGTGGGGCAACTCGTAGTTGACGACGTACGGCAGGGAATCGATGTCGAGGCCGCGCGCCGCGATGTCCGTGGCCACCATGACTCGCACTCGCCCGGCCTTGAAGTCCGCCAGCGCCTTCGTCCGCGCGCCCTGCGATTTGTTGCCGTGGATCGCGACGGTTTCGATGCCGTCGCCGGCCAGTTGTTTTGCCAGCCGGTTGGCTCCGTGCTTCGTGCGCGTGAACACCAGGACCTGCCGCCAGTTCTCCTTGCCGATCCGGTGCGACAGGAGCTCGCGCTTACGGCCCTTGTCCACCGGGTGCACGAGCTGGACCACGCTGTCGACCGTGCTGTTCGGAGCCGCAACCTGCACTTCCGCCGGCGAGCTCAGGAACGATGCCGCCAGGCGCCGGATGTCGGCCGAGAACGTCGCGGAGAACAGCAGGTTCTGTCGCTGCGCCGGCAGCACCGCCAGGATCTTCCGGATGTCGCGGATGAACCCCATGTCCAGCATGCGGTCGGCCTCATCCAGCACGAGCATCTCGATGCCGCGAAGGTCCACGGTCCGCTGTTGCAGGTGGTCGAGCAGGCGGCCTGGCGTTGCGACGACGATGTCGATGCCTGTTCGCAGTGACGTGATCTGCGGGCGAATACTGACGCCGCCGTAAATCTCGAGCGACCTGAACGGCAGGTGCCGCCCGTAGTCGCGAAAGCTCCGGTTGACCTGTGCAGCAAGCTCGCGAGTGGGCACGAGCACGAGTACGCGCAGGCGCCGCTTGCCGGCACCCGCCGTCTGCAATCGCTGCAATATCGGCAATGCGAAGCCCGCGGTCTTGCCGGTGCCCGTTTGCGCGGCGGCCAGCACATCGCGGCCCGCGAGGACCAGGGGGACACTCTGCCGCTGGATCGGGGTCGTCTCGCGATAACCCTGTTCATCGACCGCACGCAGCAGTTCGGCCGAAAGGCCGAGTTCGTTGAATAACATGGATGGTACTCCGGGAAGCCTGACCCGGCGGGGATGAAACCCTGCGCCGTTTCGGTCCAGGCTGGAATTCGTTATTGGGTGGCCCGGGACCGCGGGTTTGCAGGGCCAGGGCGTATGGCGCAGACCGAGGTGCGCCAGGACGGAGCGGACTATAACAGAACGGCGGCCGGCGCAAAGGAATTTCGCTAGCATTGGCACCATCAGACGAGGGAGATTGGGATGCGCCCGCGGAGCCCACAGTCCGTCGTGATCGGCCTCGACAGCAACCGACGCGTCTCCGGCCTGCTGCAGGTACCGGGCGACGCGCGCGCGTGCTGCGTGCTGGCGCACGGAGCCGGCGCGGGCATGCGCCATCCGTTCATGGCCGGCGTGGCCGACGGCCTTGCCGACCGCGGGATCGCTTCGCTGCTGTACCAGTTCCCGTACATGGAACGGGGCTCGAGGCGGCCCGACTCGCCGAAGACCGCGCAGGCCACGGTGCGTGCAGCCGTCACGGAAGCGGCACGTCTCGCGCCGGGACTCGACCTCGTTGCGGGCGGCAAGTCGTATGGCGGCCGGATGAGCTCGCAGGCACAGGCCGATGCGCCACTGCCCGGCGTCCGCGGGCTCGTGTTCCTGGGCTTTCCGCTCCATCCGCCGGGGAAGCCGTCGGTGCAGCGCGGGGAGCATCTGACCGCCGTGAAGATCCCGATGCTGTTCCTGCAGGGAACGCGCGACGGCTTTGCCGATCCGGCGCTGTTGCAGCCACTCGTCGAGAGTCTGGGCAAGCGCGCGGCACTCAGGCCGTTCGACGATGCCGACCATTCATTCCACGTGCCCGCACGGACGGGCCGCAAGGACGCCGACGTGCAGCGCGAGCTGCTGGATGCGATGGCGGAGTGGGTCGGCCAGCTGAGCTGACCGGAGGCGTCTTCGCGCCTCGTCCGTAGCAAGCTTGTATTGCTCGCGAGCTGCCCCTCTTCAGGCCGCGATCGCCAGTTTGTCTGCCGCAGCCCGCAGCACGTCGCTGCCGGCGCGGGGCCGGTGGGCGTTTTCGCTCAGGTGGCGGCGCCAGGCGCGGGCGCCGGGCCGTCCCGCGAAGAGCCCAAGCAGGTGCCGCGCGATGGACTTGAGGTGGGTGCCGGCAGCGAGCTCCTGCTCGACGTACGGCAGCATGCGCTCGAGGACCTCGTGGCGGCTCTCCGGCAAGCCCTCTTCGCGGCCCAGGTGTTTCTCCAGCTCGACGAGAAACCAGGGATTCTGGTAGGCCTCGCGGCCGATCATCACGCCGTCGACTTTCCGGAGGTGGGACGTCACCTCATCCGCCGCGCGGATGCCGCCGTTCAGCACGACGGCGAGCTGCGGGTGCTCCCGCTTCAGGCGGTAGACGCGCTCGTAATCGAGCGGCGGCACGTTCCGGTTCTCCTTCGGACTCAGGCCGCCGAGGACCGCGATGCGCGCGTGCACGATGAAGCGACCGCAGCCGGCCTCGGCGACGCGCCCGACGAAGTCGCGCAGGAAGGCGTAGCTGTCGTGATCGTCGATGCCGATGCGCGTCTTGACCGTGACCGGCACGTCGACGGCGTCGCGCATCGCGGCCACGCAATCCGCCACCGTGCCGGCGCGCGACATCAGGCAGGCGCCGAACTGCCCCTCGCGGACGCGATCGCTGGGGCAGCCGACGTTGATGTTGATCTCATCGTAGCCGGTATCGGCGCCCTTCCTGGCGGCCCGTGCCATCTCGTGTGGATCGCTGCCGCCGAGCTGCAGCGCCACCGGATGCTCGGCGGCATTGAACCTCAGGAGGCGCCGGTCGTCGCCGTGTAGCAGGGCCCTGGCCGTGACCATTTCGGTGTAGAGCCGCGCGCGCGGCGACAGGAGCCGCAGGAAGTAGCGGCAGTGCCGGTCCGTCC
>CAZTAE010000169.1:0-4804 GCA_964611535.1 uncultured Woeseiaceae bacterium | reverse complement strand
GGGTTTGCGAGCGGCTCTTCCTGCTTGCCGGCAACGTCCGCACGTTCGTTACATCCGGCGAGCACGGTGCAGGCCGCGGCCGCCAGGAGCATCATCCTGGGCTTTTCAGTCAACACGTTCCCCTTATCGGTCGGTGCGGCGTGCGCGCTTCGTACCGCACCTCGAGCTCGTAGTGGGTTTCGATTCCGCTCGGAAGCGTCCGAGGATGCGGCGATTATAGGCGCTGCGAGGGTGCGCGGACAGCAGGCAGAGGCCTCGTCCTCGCACGGCCGGCAGAGCGAGCGGCAGGCGACTGCCCGCGCCGGCCATTCCTTCGGCAACGTTGCCATCGGCTGCGGCCGTGTTGCACTCTATGGTCGAAGTTCCAGCCAGTGCCGCCACCGGAAGTTCATCGAAATGAGCAAGTCTTCCACTTCGGGCGATTGACGTGCCCTCCGCCCCGACGGCCGGCGCGCCTGCAGTGCGCATCGCTATGTGGTCCGGGCCGCGCAATCTCTCCACGGCGTTGATGCGCGCGTGGGAGAACCGGCCCGACACCGCGGTCATGGACGAGCCGTTCTACGCCTGCTTCCTGTCTCGCAGCAGCGTTCGCCACCCGCTGCATGAAGCGGTGATCACCGCCCAGAGCACGGACTGGTCCGCGGTGGTCGACATGCTCCTCGGCGAGGTGCCGGAAGGCGCGACCGTGTTCTACCAGAAGCACATGACGCACCATATGTTGCCGGAGGCGCCGCTGGAGTGGACCGGGCGCGTTCGCAACGCGTTTCTCATCCGACATCCGGTCGAGGTCGCCGCCTCCTGGGCGCGCGCCATGCATGCGCCGCCGTCGCTGGAAGATCTCGGCTACGTGCGGCAGGCGGAGATTTTCGACTTCATCGCCGAACGGAACGGCAGCGCGCCGCCGGTCATCGATGCCGCTGACGTTCTGGCGGAACCGGCCACGGCCCTCGACGCACTCTGCATGGCGCTCGACCTTCCTTTCGACCAGCACATGCTGGCATGGCCCGCGGGCCCGCGTACCACTGACGGTGTGTGGGCCTCGCACTGGTACGAGTCCGTGTGGCGTTCCAGCGGGTTCTCGAAACCCGGCGCCCCCGCGGATCCTTCCCCGGAACTTCTGCCGGTGATCGAGAAGGCGCTGCCCTTCTACGAGCAGCTCGCCCGGCACCGGCTCGGCGCAGGGGAAACGTAATGGTCGGTTCGCAGGGCCACGTGCCGGATCAGCGTAATGAGAGTGTGAAGATCTGGATCAACGGCCGGCTCGTACCGCGCAATGAGGCGAAAGTTTCCGTGTTCGACGCGGGCTTCGTGCTGGGCGACGGCGTGTGGGAGGGATTGCGCGTCGCCAACGGGCGCCTCGCATTTCTCGACGCTCACCTCGATCGGCTGCTCGCGGGTGCCCGCACGCTCGCGATCGATCCGGACCTGGACCGTGCTTCACTGACGAGTGCACTTTACGAAACCCTTCGTGCCAACGACATGTCGGAAGGCGTGCACGTCCGGCTCATGATGACACGCGGCGTCAAGGCGACGCCGAACCAGGATCCCCGCGCCACCGTCTCCGGGCCGACGGTGGTCGTCGTGGCCGAATACAAGGAGCCGGCTCCGGCAAGCAACGAGGGCGGCCTCGCCCTCGCCACGTCCACGTACCGCACAAGCGCACCCGATGTCTTCGACATGCATCTCAACACCCACAGCCGGCTGAACCTGATTCAGGCGCTGATCCAGGCGACAAACCTCGGTGCCGACGAAGCCTTGATGCTCGACCCGCACGGCCACGTCGCCAGCTGCAACGCGACCAACTTCTTCATGGTCCGGCGCGGCGCCGTGTGGACGTCGACCGGCCAATACTGCTTCAAGGGGATCACGCGGGGCCACGTGATCGAGCTTTGCCGGGACAACGGCATCCCGGTAGAGGAGCGGGACTTCACCCTGGCTGAGACGTACGCGGCGGACGAGGCCTTCGTCACGGGAACCTTCGGCGGCGTGACGCCGGTGGCATCGCTGGATGGCCGCGCGGTCGCCGCCGTTCCGGGGCCATTGACGCAACGGCTGGCCGGGCTCTATCGCGACCTGCTGGCCGCCGAATGTCGGCCGGGTCCTCACCGGAGCTGACGCTTATTCCTCCGGCTCGAGCTCCTCGCAGCGATCGTTGCCGCCCTCGCCGCAGGCGGCTCCCGCGGCCGGCTCTTCCTGTGCGGCCTTGAAGCGCCACGCATCGACCCATTCGACGCCGACCTTCGAAAGCCCGAGTTCCTTCGTCAGCCGCTCCTCGAAATCGGCCATGTGAGCGACGCCGTAAAAGATGCCGATGCGCCTGGCGCCGGTATCGATCTGCTGCCGCAGCACCGCCACGGCATGCTCGTTGCGTGCGGCGATTACGGCGGAACCGTCGTCGCCGCCCAGGATATCGTCCGCCCGGCTCGCATCGACCATCTCGTAGGCGACCGCGATCTTGAGCGCGTCGTCCCGATCGGCCGCAAGTGCGCCCGACAGGAGCCGCCAGTCCTTCAGGCCGAGGGGATCGCGGGCGTACTCATCGAGGGAGGCGAAGATGATCCGCCAGAAGTACACGTACAGGGACTCGCCCCGTTCCGCCATGCGCTCGGCCAGGCTCGCCGACGTCAGATCGGCGTGGACGAAGTTGGCGGCGCCGTAGTCGATCTCTTCGAGCTGGAACGTGAGCCCCAGCATGTTCTTCATGCCGATCTGAACGCTTGAAATGAAGCCCGCCCCGGACGTGCCCTCCCGCGCTGCGCCGGCATCGGCCGGTATCACGAGCTCGTACAGCAGGGCATCGTAGCCGCGAAACCGCTCGTTCAGAGCCTGGTAGTAAGCCGCGTCGCCGACGTGGATGGCGCTGACGAGCTCGACGCTGAACGCGTTGGTGGCCCGCTCGGGCGCGTAGCTGACGATCGCGAGCTGCAGCGCCGAGGGTCTGCCGTAGTCGTCCTTCGAAACCCTCGCGAACTCCGTGGACGCGGGAGTTTCCGCGGTACCGGCGCTTGCGGTCGAGGCGGCCAGGACGGCCGCGATGAACAGTGCTGTCGTCCGCAATGCAAATCTGGCGGGCATGGAGCGGGATCCGGATTCAGCGCGGTTCCTATGGTAACGGACAAATCCGGCCGCAACATCCGAAAGAGGTGATCACGGGCGCAATCCGGGCGCTTCAGTCGGCCGGTTCCGGTGCCTCGGCCGCGCGCGGCACGACCGCCACGTAGGAGAAGTTGAAGCACATTTCTTCATCGGAGCCGTAGCCCCCGTAGACGGGGTTATCGTTCGGGTTCTCGAACGTGCATGAAACGCGAATGCGGGTATCAGCCCATTCGTCGCGGCCGTACACCTTCGGTGTCGTGAGCATGAAGTTGCGCTGCCAGTGGAGGTTCCACCGCGGCACGGACAGGAGAATCTCCTCGCGGCCGTGCCGATCGATCATGCTGATGACCCCTGAAGCGCCGTAGCTGTGCATGTGCAGGTTGGCGGAGTGAATCGCCAGGGCGTCGATGCTTTCCCGGGAGACGCCCGTGACCTGTGCCGCCATTGTGTTGAGCCGCTCCAGGTCCATCGCTTCGACATAGGTCCTGCGCTCGCCAGCCGGTATGACCAGCGAGCCGTTGTGCTCGCCGTAGAGCCATGCGAAGCGGCTCAACGGCAGATAGAAAGCGGGCTGGCTCACGTGATCGCTCAGCATGAACTGCATCTGCGTGTCCGAGTCGCTCTCCCCCGGCGCGAGGCCCGAATAGTAGTGCATCTGCACGATGAGCGCCGTGCCCGGCTCGAGCCGGATCCCGGTGTCCTCGGGGAAGACGTAACCGTCGGTACCCGGCGCCCACTGGGCAAGCCAGAAGCTCTTGTCGTTGAGCTCGGCGATGCCGCCGGGAAAGCGTTCCTTGTAGGCTTGACGCTCGGCCTCATCCTCGAAGCGGTCGGGAACGGCGCCGCCGAAGCACTGATAGCCCTGCCCCTCTTCCTCGGCCTCCAGTTCCCTGAAGCGTTCCGCCACGTCGGGCCGCGCGGCAAACAGCACGAGGTGGTGCGCGATCCGCAAGTTTCCGGGCCGCGCGCGGAAGCCGGTGACGTAGGTGCGCTCGTCAGTCGGCCAGTCCAGCACGAAGCAGCGATAGTCGTCGACGCGCCGGGTGTCCGGCCGATACGACGCGCCCGGGATCACGTCCACGACGAGATCGGCATTGAACGGCGTGTAGGACGCTCGCGCGGCCGCACCCTCGGCGGGTTCGCCTTTCGGGAAGCCCGCAGCCGACCAGTCGGCAAACAGCCTCATCTCGTCAGCGTCGAGCGACGGGTCCTCCGCGTAATCCTGGTGGCCCGGTTCCGCGAGCCAGGGCGGCATGCGCCGTTCCGCGACGGCGGAGGCGATCGCCTGGCGATAGTTGTAGGTCTGCTCCGGGTCCTCGAAGGAGAACGAGACGCTGGCGTCCGAATGGCACATGACACACTTGCGCTCGATGACGGGACGGACGTCGCCGTAGTAGTCGGCCGCGTAACCGGGCAGAGCGGCCAGGCCGAGGACGAGGGCTATCGAACAACCGACGGATTTCACGAGAGGCTACCAGTGACCGACATTCGGCATGGACGCCCAGGGTTCCGCCGAGCTCAGGGGCCGACCCTTCTGCAACAGCTCGATGGAGATGTTGTCCGGTGAGCGCACGAAGGCCATGTATCCGTCCCGCGGCGGCCGGTTGATGGTCACGCCGTTGTCCATCAGGCGCTGGCAGACGGCGTAGATGTCATCCACTTCGTACGCCAGGTGCCCGAAATTCCGGCCCTCGCCGTACTCCTCCGG
>CAZTAE010000168.1:0-4814 GCA_964611535.1 uncultured Woeseiaceae bacterium | reverse complement strand
AATCCGGAAAGGGAACTTCGGAGCCGGGAATTTCGGCTACAGCCTGCCGAGCGCCTCGCGGGCGCCCGCGACGTCCAGGTCGCCGGCCTGCAGACGCGCCAGAACGGCGACAATCGCATCGATCTGGTGCGCATGGATTTCGCCCATGTGCATCTTGAGGAGCGCACCTTCGGGGGACAGGACCATGGTCATCGGCAGGCCCACGAATTCGAACCCCGAAGCCTCGACGGCGGCGACCGCTTCTTCCTCCCCGATCAGCACCGGGTAGTTGAACCCGGCGGTCTCGGCGTAGGCTAGCACGTCGTCCCGGAAATCCACCGCTACCCCGATTACCTGTACCCGGTCCGGGCCGTGCTCCGCCTGGATTTCCTTCAGGAGTGGTATCTCTCTGCGGCAGGGCGCGCACCACGTGGCCCAGAAGTTGACGAGCCGGGCCGTGCCGCTCCATTCCGACAATTCGCGCGGATTGCCATCGAGGTCCGGCAGCGTGAAAGCGACGTCGTCCGGCAGCGGCATGGGGCTTCGGGACGCCGGTTCGCCCACCGGCACCGGTTCCTGGAGCTGCCGATACAGGAACGCGCCGGCGAGGACGGCCCCGAGCAGGACGACGGCGACGAGCGCCCGGCTCACGGTCGCGCTGCCCCGGTGCTGGCCGTGATGTCACCGGACGCGGTCGCCTGCGCCACGTGCTCGGCGAAGTCCCGGGGCTTCATGAAGCCGACGACTTCGTAGCCTTCGCGCTGCACGCCGTCCGGGCCGAAGAAGACGATGGTCGGTGGACCATAGACGCCGAAGCGTCTGAGCAGCGCCTGATCGTCCTCGTCGTTCGCGGTCACGTCGGCCTGCAGCAGCACTGTCTCTCCGAGCGCCTGCTGCACCTGCGGATCGCTGAATGTGTACTTCTCCATCTCGATGCACGATACGCACCAGTCCGCGTAGAAATCCAGCATGGCAGGCCGCCCCGCCGCCGCGGCCTGCGCGAGCGCCCGGTCGAGCTGGGCGACGGTCTTCACCCGCTCGAACCGCAGCTCGTGTGTCTGCGCGCCGTCGCTCGCCATCCGGATGCCTTCGAGCGGACGCACGAGGCTCTGCCCGCCGGCCAGTGATCCCAGGATGAGCACGGCGCCGTAGATCATCGCGAGCACGCCGAAGCCCTTGCCGAGCTTCTGCGATGCCCGCGCATCCGCGGTAAGCGCCGTGAGGCCGCCGAGCCACACGCCCGCCATGAAGACGAGCACGCCGGACAGCGCGAGGATAGCCGCGTCCGGAAGGATGCGTGACAGCATCCAGACGGCGAGCCCCAGCATCATGAAGCCGAAGGCATTCTTGACCGAGATCATCCACGGGCCGGCCCTCGGCAGCAGCCGCCCGGCCGATGCACCGACGAGCAGCAGGGGCGCACCCATCCCGAGACTCAGGGCGAACAGCGCCACCCCGCCGCGCAGAAGGTCGCCGGCCTGGCCGATGACCGTCAGCGCGGCGACCAGCGGCGGTGCCACGCAGGCCGTGACGATCAGCGACGACAGTGCACCCATGAAAAACGCGCCGATGACGGTGCCGCTCCGCTGCCTGCCGCTCAGGGTGGCGAGGCGCGTCTGCACGGCGCCGGGCACCTGCAGTTCGAACAGACCGAACATGCCGAGCGCCAGCACGACGAAGAGCGCCGCGAACAGCGTCAGTACCCAGGGCTGGTTGAAGACCGCCTGCAGCTGTACGCCCACCGCAGCCGCCGCGACGCCCGCGGCGGTGTAGATCAGCGCCATCCCGCCGACGTAGGACAGCGCCAGCGAGAAGCCGCGCGCGGCGCCGAGCTTGTCGCGGTCGCCGGCGATGATGCCGGAGAGGATCGGGATCATGGGCAGGACGCAGGGCGTGAAGGCGAGCAGCAAACCTGCTCCGAAGAAGGTGGCCACCACCAGCCAGAGGCCGGAGTCGGCGATCAGCCCCGCCAGCCTTGCCTGCTCCGACACCGGCGGCCCGCCCCCGCCGCCTGCGGCCAGCGCGGAGGCGGCGCTCGCGGCCGGCAGGGCGACTTCGAGCGTGCGCGTCACGGGCGGATAGCACAGGCCGCCATCGGCGCAACCCTGGTAAGCCACGTCCACCTCGAGCGTCATCGGCTCCGGCGTCGCGCGCGCCAGCGGCAGTGTGGCGAAGATGTCTTCGTGGTACACCTCCGTCGTACCGAAGTACTCGTCGGTCTTCATTTCGCCTGCCGGGAGCTCGAGCCGGCCGAGCTGCACCCGGTCCGAGCTGGTCGCGGCGCCGATCTTGTCCTTGTAGAGGTAATAACCCGGCGCCACCTGGAACGAGAGCTCGATGGTATTGCCGTCGATGGCGGTGACGAGCGGCCGGAATGCCTCGTCGACCGGCAGGAACTCCTGGACGCCGCGGGTAAACGCGCCGAAGCCGCCGGCGGGCTCGCCGGCCGTGGCCGCCGCGGCGACGAGGTCGACCGCGGCCGTCCAGGTCTGTGGCGGATAGCAGATGCCGAGGTCGGCGCAGCCCTGCGACTTCAGCACGAGGCTCAAGCTTTCGGGACGCGGGCCGGAAACCGAGTAGGGAATCGTGACGTAGAAGCGGTCGCGATAGACCTGCTGCACGCCGAAGAACTCGTCCTCGTGACGCAGGCCCTCGGGCAGGTCGGGCCGGCCGAGCGTAACGCCTTCGGTTGCGCTCTCGAAGGAGAGTTTGTCGCGGTAGAGGTAGTAGCCGTCTGCGAGTGCCCAGTCCACCTCGAGTGCGCTGCCCGTGTCGGTGACGGCATAGCGGAACGCCTCCTCGGGCCGCAGGATCTCGTCTTCCTGGGCGTGCACCGGGAAGGCCACAGCGGCCGCAAGCAGCGCGAGCAAGGGTTTCAACAAGGACATTCTTCGCATAACATGCCGGCCAGCCCGGCCCTTTCCCCGATAAAGACCTCGGCGGGGGCAGAATGTTACCCGGCCGGGACCGATTCCGCCCGGACGACCGCCCGCCAGCCCGAGAATAGGCCTGCGCCGGTCCCGTGTCGCGGACCTGGTGCCCGCTTCGGGCCGCGGTCGCCTGTGCCGGGCAGTGTGCCGACGCCCGGCTGCACCCCCCCTTGAATTTTGCCCGGTCGTCCCTATCATTAGCACTCCCTGAGGCCGAGTGCTAATCCGGCAGCGGCCAGAAGAGTATCAAAAACCGGTTCAGAACCAACATCTTAGAGGAGTACTCATCAATGAAGATTCGTCCGCTTCATGATCGCGTCATCGTAAAGCGCATGGAAGAAGAGCGCACGTCACCCGGCGGGATCGTCATACCGGACGCTGCCGCCGAGAAGCCGATCAAGGGTGAGGTCATTGCCGTGGGCAATGGCAAGATCCTGGAGAACGGCGAGGTCCGCGCGCTGGACATCAAGACCGGCGACAAGGTGCTGTTCGGCAAGTACAGCGGCACCGAGGTGAAGGTCGACGGCGAAGAGCTGCTCGTGATGAAGGAAGACGACATCATGGCCGTCATCGAGGGCTGACGTCGCTATTCCATACGCTCCACGAACGACAAGGAGCTGCGCCTGGCGCGGTTCTCATCGAAGTCATACAGACCAAAGAGGATACATAAATGGCTGCTAAAGAAGTTCGCTTCAGTGACGATGCTCGCCAGAGAATGGTCACGGGCGTCAACATCCTGGCAAATGCGGTGAAGGTGACGCTGGGTCCGAAGGGCCGCAACGTCGTGCTCGACAAGAGCTTCGGCGCACCGACGGTGACGAAGGACGGCGTTTCCGTCGCCAAGGAAATCGAGCTCGAGGACAAGTTCGAGAACATGGGCGCCCAGATGGTCAAGGAAGTCGCTTCCCAGACCTCGGACGTCGCGGGCGATGGCACGACGACCGCCACCGTGATTGCCCAGGCCGTTCTGCGTGAAGGCCTGAAGGCAGTGGCCGCCGGCATGAACCCGATGGACCTCAAGCGGGGCATCGACAAGGCAACGGTCTCCATCGTCAAGGAGCTCGAGAAGCTGTCGAAGCCCTGCGAGGACGACAAGGCCATTTCCCAGGTCGGCAGCATTTCCGCGAACGCCGATCCGGACATCGGCAAGATCATTTCCGATGCCATGCAGAAGGTCGGCAAGCAGGGCGTGATCACGGTCGAGGAAGGCCAGGGCCTGGACAACGAGCTGGATGTCGTCGAAGGCATGCAGTTCGACCGCGGCTACCTGTCGCCTTACTTCATCAACAATCAGCAGAGCCAGAGCGCCGAGCTCGAGAATCCGCTGGTGCTGTTGCATGACAAGAAGGTCTCCAACATCCGCGACCTGCTGCCGGTGCTCGAAGCGGTTGCCAAGGCAGGCCGTCCGCTCCTGATCATTGCCGAGGACATCGAGGGTGAGGCCCTCGCCACGCTGGTCGTGAACAACATCCGCGGCATCGTGAAGGTTGCAGCGGTCAAGGCTCCGGGCTTCGGCGATCGCCGTAAGGCGATGCTGCAGGACATCGCGGTCCTGACCGGCGGCCAAGTGATCTCCGAGGAAGTCGGCCTCTCGCTCGAAAAGACGACGCTCGACGATCTGGGCGAAGCCAAGAAGGTCCAGATCACCAAGGAAAACACGACCATCATCGACGGCGCGGGCCGTGCCGAAGACATCAAGGGTCGGGTCGACCAGATCAACGCGGAGATCGAGGAGTCCACGTCGGATTACGACAAGGAGAAACTGCAGGAGCGCGTTGCGAAGCTCTCCGGCGGTGTCGCCGTGATCAAGGTCGGTGCTGCCACCGAGGTCGAGATGAAGGAGAAGAAGGCACGCGTCGAGGACGCGCTGCACGCAACCCGGGCCGCCGTCGAGGAAGGCGTGGT
>CAZTAE010000167.1:0-4816 GCA_964611535.1 uncultured Woeseiaceae bacterium | reverse complement strand
CGCAGACCACGCTGCGCTCGGTGCTCGGCCAGCACGACCTCGACGACATGCTCGCCGAGCGCGACAAGCTCAACAACGACATCCAGGAGATTCTCGACCAGCGCACCGACAACTGGGGCATCAAAGTGGCCAACGTCGAGATCAAGCACGTCGACCTGGACGAGAGCATGATCCGCGCGATCGCACAGCAGGCGGAGGCGGAACGTTACCGGCGTGCCAAGGTCATCAATGCCGAAGGCGAGATGCAGGCGGCCACCCGAATTGCCGAAGCCGCGGCCATCCTCGGCGGTCAAAAGCAGGCGCTGCAGATCCGCTACCTGCAGTCGCTCAAGGAAATCGCGGGCGAAAAGTCGAGCACTATCGTATTCCCGTTCCCCATCGATCTGCTCGGCCCCTTGACGGACTTCGCAGAACGCAGGAAAAAAGAGCAGAGCTGACGCTCAGGCCGCCGCCAGCGTTACCGTCACTTCCGCCCCGCCGGCCTCCGAACGGCCGATGCGCACGTCGCCGCCGTAGGAGGCGGCGATGTCGTTCACGACCGCGAGGCCGATGCCGTGGCCGGGCGCCGACTCGTCCAGGCGCGTACCGCGCTCCAGCAGGACATCCGCAACCTCCGGCGGGATTCCGGCACCGTCGTCGGCAACGACCAGCTGCAGCCCTGCGGCGCCGCCCTCCAGCGGCCGCACGGTGAGCGCGACGCGGCTGCGGCACCACTTGCAGGCGTTGTCGAGGAGGTTGCCGGCGAGCTCGAGAAAGTCCCCGCGGTCGCCGCGGAACGCCACGCCGGCGGCGACCTCGAGCTCGATGGACAGATCCTTGCCCTTGTAGACCTTCGCGAGGCTCTCGACCAGCCGCTTGAGCTCCTTCTCGACGTCGACCGCGGTCATGCCGAAGCCCCGCACCACGCGGCTGGCCGGCTTGCGCAGCTGATAGCGGACGATATCGTTCATGCGCTCGACCTGCGTCTCGACCCGGCCGGCAACCTCCGAGCCCGGGTGCTCGGCGATCACCGAGCGTATCGCCGCGAGCGGCGTCTTCAGGCTGTGGGCCAGGTTATCGAGCGTATTGCGATAGCGTTCGGAGCGTGCGCGCTCGCTGTCGATCAGGATGTTCATGTTGGCGGCGACTCCCGACAGCTCCGAGGGAAAGTTGTCGGAAAGCGCCTGACGCCTGCCGTGCTCGATCTCCCCGATCTCCTGCTCGATCTGGCGCAGCGGGCGCAGGATGCCGCGCATCGCCAGCGAAATCGAAAACAGCATCACGAGGGCCACGGCGCCGAACCAGCCGAAGAGCTGTCGCCGGAACGCGCCCAGCTGCGCGTGGTACGCAGCGAGGCTTTCCGCCACGCTGAACGTGTAGCGGTCGGCGTCGCCGTCCGGCAACTCCCAGTCGACGGCAAGGCTGACGGCCGCCAGCTCGGCGCCGTCTTGCAGGGTGATTTCCGCGTAATGATTGCTGCCCTGCAGCGGCGGCTGCGGGTACGGCAGATCGAGCCCCAGCGAGGAGCGCGACCGCCAGACGATCCGCCCCTCCGCGTCCCGCAGCTCGCCGTACAGCCCGGACTGCGGATTGCCGAAGCGGGGCTCCGGCAGGTCGGACGGCAACCGCAGCTCGTTATCCACGTCCGGTTCGGCGGCAGCCAGCAGCGACATGAGATGACCATCGAGGATGTGGCGCTGGGCCTGCTCGCCCGCCTGGCGGAAGGCGATGTCGAGAACGGCAATGGTGGCGCCGAAGAACACGAGCAGCAGCAGACCGACCGACAACAGCAGCCGTGCGCTCAGCGACGACATCAGCTGTTGCGGGTGAGTGCGAAGCGGTAGCCGCGGCCGCGCAGGGTTTCGATCGGCCGGATCCGGCCCTCGGGGTCCATCTTCTTGCGCAGGCGGCCGATGAAGACCTCGATCACGTTGCTGTCGCGCTCGAAGTCCTGGTCGTACAGCCGGTCGGTCAGCTCCGTCTTCGAGATGACTTCGCCCGCGCGCAGCATCAGGTGTTCGATGATGCGGTACTCGAAGCTCGTGAGGTCCACGAGCCGACCTTCGACCGTAAGCTCCTGGCGGGCCGTGTCGAGCGTCACCGGTCCCGCGGAGAGCGTGGGCGATGCCCAGCCGCCGCTCCGCCGCAGCAGCGCGTTGACGCGCGCGAGGACTTCCTCGAAGTGAAACGGCTTCACGACGTAGTCGTCGGCGCCCGCTTCGAGCGCGTCGACCTTGTCCTGCCAGCGGTCGCGGGCCGTCAGGATCAGCACCGGATAGCTCTTGCCCTTCTCGCGCACCTCACGCACAAGATCGAGTCCCGGGACCTCCGGCAGGCCGAGGTCCACGATGGCGATGTCCACCGGATACTCGAGCGCGAAGTACAGCCCTTCCCGGCCGTCCGCGGCGCTGTCGACGCCGAATCCCTGCTCGGCCAGCTGGCGGCAGAGCGACTCCCGCAGTGTTTCGTCGTCTTCGATTACGAGCGCACGCATGAGGGTCCCGCGACGGTCAGCTCCCGCGGTTGCGGCCGGGGATCCTGTGGGTCCTGACCTTACCGTCCTCCGTCAGAACCTTGATGTGGTGCACCTCGCGGGTGCCCCGGATCCGGGTCTCGGCGCTGACGATGACGATGCGCCCGTTGTACCGGCGGCGCACCTGCTCGACGGCCTCGTTCAGCGTCGGCCCGTCGGCCTGGGCCAGCAGTAGCTTCTCGCCCGCCGCGACGGCCTGCTGCCGTCCCGGTGCTTCGGCGGCCGCCGCACCCGAAGTGCCGGCGGCGAGCGCCGCCGCGAGCAGAAGGGCTTTCAACAGCGCGTGCATGCTGGCTTACCTTTGAATGACCGCGGCTCCGGACGGGGACGAGTCGCAAGTCTGGTGGGTCGCCGGGCCGAATGCAACGCAGCGCGTCACAGGCCCGGCGACGGGCAGGCGGGGACGGCGTTCAGGGCGCGGGCCGCACGTCGACCCGGATACGGAGGCGGTTGCCCGGATCGAAGGGCATGTCCGTCGCGTACTTTCGTCCCCGGTACTCATAGATAACGTGATAGCCGTCGATGCGCTCTTCCTGGTAGGAGCGATAGCTCGTCCGGCAACGGCGAACGGGGCGGGCGTACCGCGTGGTCTCGTAGGCGTAGCCGGCGGAACGGCGGGCATGGTCGTTGCCGACAGCCGCGCCGATGAGCGTGCCCGCGACGGTCGCGGCATCGTTGCCGCGGCCGCTTCCGAACTGATGCCCGATGACGCCGCCCACCACGGCACCGACCAGCGTACCTGCCGCGCTTCCGGGCGGGCGTTCCCTCACCGTGTAATGCTGCGTCTCTTCCCAGCACTCCTCGACCGGCTTCCTGACGGTGACATGGCGAACGTTCGGCTCCACATTCAGTACGCGAGCGTAGTCGTAGACCGCCTTGTGACGGCCATAGCCGCGGCCGTTGCCGTCCGCGAGCGCTGCGCCACTCGTGAGTACGAGCAGCAGAGCGGCCGCGCCGCCCGCGGCGACGTTCCAGGTCATGGTCCAGCGCTTCCTGTTCATCAGCTTTCTCCTTCTTCACTGCCCGGCCCCTGGCGGACCTTCCAGTTCGGAATCGAGCCTAGCGGCCGGTCGATGAACCAACGCTGAACCGTGAGCCGCCGCGTCAGTCGCGGGCCTTGATGCGCTGCCAGCAGGCCTCCAGCGCGTCGATGTCGAGATCGGCCGGCTCGTGTCCGCCGGCCCGGATGTCCTCCTCCATGCGCCGGAAGCGCCTTTCGAATTTGCGGTTCGCCCGGTTCAGCGCCTCTTCGGGTGCCACGTCGAGATGACGCGCCAGGTTGGCGACGGCGAACAGGAGGTCGCCCAGCTCCTCCTCGACCCGGGCCCGGTCGTTGCCGCGGGCGGCATCCCGCAGCTCGGCGAGCTCCTCCTCGATCTTGGCCGCCGGCCCTTGCGGATTGCGCCAGTCGAAGCCGGTCCTCGCCGCCCGCTTGCCGAGCTTCTCCGCCCGCAGCAACGCGGGCAGCGCGGCCGCGATGCCGTCCAGCGCGCTCCCGCCGCCATCGCCGGCCTGCCCCGCCGTCCGCTCGCGCGCCTTGATGCGTTCCCAGCTGCCTTCGACGGCGCCCCGCCTTCTCTCCTCTTTGCTACCGAAGACGTGCGGATGCCGGCGTATCATCTTATCGCCGATGCCGCGCGCGACGTCGTCGAACGAAAACTCCCCCGCTTCCTCGGCCATGCGCGCATGGAACACGACCTGCAGCAGCAGATCGCCGAGCTCGTCGCACAGGCCGGCCATGTCGCTGCGGGCGATGGCGTCGGCGACCTCGTAGGCCTCCTCGATCGTGTACGGCGCGATGCTCGCGAAATCCTGCCTGCGGTCCCACGGGCAACCCGCCTCCGGGTCCCGGAGCCTCGCCATGACTTCAAGCAGTTTCTCGATTGAACCCATACGCTATTGATCCTTCTTAGTTTTAAGCAGTACGCCTCGAAGCCTCACGAGAATGTTGGCCGTGGCGCCCCAGATCCGCTCCTGGCCGAACACGAACTCCACGATCGGAACCTGCCGGCCGCGGTATTCCCGCACCCCGGCACGCTGGTTGGCCGCGTCCAGCAGGAAATCCAGCGGGACCTCGAAGGCGTGCTCCACCTCGCCCGGATCGAGCCTCAGGTCGAATCCCGGCTGCAGCAGGCCCACCACCGAGGTGACCGCGTACCCGGTGATCGTCGGCGTGGGCGCGAGGTAACCGGCGATATCGACGGCAGCGGGTTCCAGGCCGACCTCCTCCTGCGCCTCGCGGAGCGCGGTGTGCTCGATGTCGCGGTCGCCGGGCTCCATGCGACCGCCGGGAAAGCTGACCTG
>CAZTAE010000166.1:0-4866 GCA_964611535.1 uncultured Woeseiaceae bacterium | reverse complement strand
CTCGTAGCTGATTTCGGCCGGGTCGTAGACGACCAGCACCGATTCCGCGTGGCCGGTCGCGCCGCTGCAGACCTCCCGGTAGTCGGGGTTCGGCGTTTCGCCGCCCGCATAACCGGCCGCGGTCGTGTAAACGCCGGGTGTCTCCCAGAACCGGCGCTCCGCGCCCCAGAAACACCCCAGCGCGAAAACCGCTTGCCGCAGGGCTTCCGGAAACGGTCCCTTGAGCGGCCGTCCGTTCACGAAGTGCTTTTCCGGTACCGGCATTTCCGTGCTGCGGCCCGGCAGGGCGTTGCTCGACATGGCTTCCTCGTTCTGCAAATGTCGTACGGTGGGCGTCATCTCGCCCGGTATCTGGCTCCGCGCCGCGGGCGTTCGACGATGCCTTCGGCGCTGGCGAAACGCACCGGCACCGACTGCGTGGTACCCCACTCGGCTGCTCGGTAGACCGCGAAGTGCAGGTGTGGTGTCGTCGTATGCCCGGTGTTGCCGGATAGCGCAATTCTCTGGCCGGCGGTCACCCGTTCCCCGACTTCCACCAGCACGCCGTCCTTCTGCAGATGATAGTACTCTCCGGTCGTGCCGTCGTCGTGCAGTACCACGACGTAGTTGGCATATCTTCCGCAGCCGTCCTCCCAGCAACCTGTGGAATGCGCCTGCTCCGTTCGCGCCACGACACCGTCCCTGGCGGCATGCACCGGCGTGCCTTCCTTCATACGGAAATCGACCGCGAACTGCTCCAGGCCGGTGTGGCTGAAGCGGGATCCGTAGCCCTGCAGCACGTGGTAGCTCTTGCCCGAGGCGTAGGGAAGGCGGTAGACGTGGTCGTCGTCGTGCACCGCGTCCTTGCTGCCGACGGTCCAGTCGTAGCTGATGCGATACCGGCCGGCCGTGTCGGGGCCTCGCGGCCGCAGGAGCATTACACGAAGCGACTCCCGAGGCGGCAGAGTTTCGGTGACGGTTGCCGGCCCTTCGGCAACCATGTCCCGGGTCCTGACGGCCAGCGTCAGCGTGAGGGGCACGTCCCGGAGATTCGCCGCCCGCAGCTCGACACTGCCGGCCTCACGGATCTCCTCGATGCATAGCCATTCGCCCGAACACCGTGGCCACGCCGCGGGTGTGGGCAGCGACAGCGCGAAAGCCGCGCATGCCGCCGACATCCAGGTCCGGCGCAACAACGGCCCTCAATTGCTGGCGGCGACGTCGGCTTCCTGCTGCACTTCTTCCAGGTCCGACTGCCTGTAGAAAAACTGGTGGGTATAGGTGAGGTCCTCCGTCGGGACGATGGCGCCCTCCACCAGCCGCGGCCTGTGTACCATTCCCCGCAGCTCGTTCAGCACCGCGCGCTCCATCTCCGCGAAACCGGCCGGCTCCGCCTCGACGAGCGCGACGTCGGTTGTGAAGCCACGGGTGGTCACGCCGTAGTCGTATACGAGCTTGCCGGTCTGGTAGCTGTCGCCGGGCAGTGACTGCCGTACTGCGCCGTCGATACCCACGTACCGCGGCGGGTTCGCGCCGCGCAGGACCACGAGCGTTTCCAGGTGCTCGCGCCGATTCTCGAGCCTCTCTTCGTTTCCCGACAGGAGCTGCCACGTGTCCTCGTAGATCCTTCTTGCCCTGCCGGGCTTGCCGGAGAGAATGTAGAAGTCGCCGAGAGCGAGCATCGCCCCTTCCCGCGTCTCCCAGTCGGACTCCGGATTCTCCTCGGCGATGCGCAAGGCCCGCTTCAGGTAGATTTCGCCGGAGCTGATGGACGTGGTCTGGTGGAAGGCCATATTCATCGGCCCGGTGTAGAGATAGGACTTGCCGAGCTCCGTGAGCGGCTGGATCAGCGTCAGGTCGTCCTTGCCCCGGTGGTCCTCGATGATGTCGATGACCTTGCGCCAGGTATACCGTTCCTTTTCGAACAGCTGGAGGCGATGCTGCCACCGGGCCTGCCGTTCCAGGGCGGGAACGATCTCCATGCTGTCGAGTTCGACGTCGCGCGCCTCGAGGTGGAAGATCCGCGCCTGGATATCCTCCACCAGGTCGAACTCGCCGACCGAGAGATAGGTTTCAGCGAGCGACTCCAGCATCTCCACCTGCATGAGATTGTGCGGTCCCTCGTTCACGTGGCTGATGTGCACGGCGCGCTCGAATGTCCGCGATGCCATGTCGGGTCGTCCGGACGCGAGTTGCGCCGCTCCCAGCCCCTTCAGCGGATTGATCAGGTTGCTGTCGAGCCTGTCCGCGATGCGCTCGATAATGTCGATCGCGGCCTGGTAGTTGAGCTCGGCCGCCTCGTAGTTCTCGTTGTGGTGCTGCGCGATGCCGAGATTGGTCAGTGCCTTGGCCGAGTCCATGCTGTCGGTTCCGTGTACCCGGATCGCCAGCTCGACCACCTGCTTCGCGAGAGACTCTGCTTCCAGCCAGGATTCGGCAGCGAGCGCGTCCCTGTAGAGCGAGAAGTACCGCGCCAGCTCCTCTTCGTCCGAGGGCGGCCGCGTTGCCTCCGCGTCGCGCACGGATTCCCGTATCGGCTCGAGCTCTTCCGCGGTGGCTTCGGGACCGACCTGGCGGTACTCGCTTGTCTCGATTTCCCGAAGGCTGTCCTCGTCGCCGGCAGACGGCTCATCGAGCGGGTCCTGGGCACCGGCCGCGGCGAGCCAACCGCCCAGCATTCCCGCGGTCAATGCGACGACCGTTCTCCTGCAAGTCCTCGATTTCATGTCTGATGCGTGGCGAGCATTGAGGTGACTTATGACTGCCTCTGGTGTGAATAGTTCGAGGCTGCACGCCCCGTGGAGCCTCGTTTCGACTATACCTCCGGGGTCGATCCGGTGACAGGGGACGGGCTTCGGGACCCGTCGCGGTGGCGTCTCCGGGATGGGAGCTAGATGTCGAGCGGTATCTGGCCGCCGCCGGGCCGCCGGAACCGGCTGCAGTCGAGCGGTTCCTGCGAACGGCCTCGCGGGATACCTGCCCGGGCGCAGGCGACGCGGAAGCGTTGCGCGATCATCTCGGCGTAGGCGCCACGGCCCCGCTGCCTGGTACCGAAGCGGCTGTCGTAGTCCTTGCCGCCGGAAGCCTGCCGGACCAGGCTCATCACGTGGCCCGCGCGCTCGGGCATGTGGATATCGAGCCATTCGCGGAAGAGCTCCTTGAGCTCGTGCGGCAGTCGAAGCAGCACGTACGACGCCCGGAGCGCACCGCTTTCCGCGGCCCGGGCGACGATGCGCTCGATTTCGCCGTCGTTCACCGCCGGAATGACGGGCGCCATGAGCAGGCTCACCGGCACCCCCTGCGCCGACAGCTCGGCCATCAGCGCGAAGCGGGCGGCCGCCGAGGGCACGCGCGGCTCCAGGCGCCGCTTCAGGGCATCCTCCGCCGTCGGCACGCTGATGGCCACCGAGCACAACCCGCGGGTCGCGAGTTCCGACAGCAGGTCCAGGTCCCGCCGCATGAGCAGCCCCTTGCTGATGAGGCTCACCGGGTGACGGTGCTCGAGGAACGTCTCCAGCAGCCGCCGGGTGATCTGGAGCTTCCTCTCCGCGGGCTGGTAGGGATCCGTGTTGGCGCCGATGGTGATGGGTCGGCATTCGTAGCCGGGCCGGGCCCATTCCTCGAGCAGCCGCTCCACGGCGTTGGGCTTGTAGAAAATCTTCGTCTCGAAGTCGAGGCCCGGGGACAGGTCCAGGTAACTGTGGCTCGGCCTCGCGTAACAATAGACGCAGCCGTGCTCGCAGCCGAGATAGGGATTGATCGACCGGTCGAAGGGAACGTCGGGCGATTCGTTGCGGCTGATGATGCGGCGCGCGGGCATCGCGCGCAGCTCCGTCTCCGGTGCCGGCTCCTGCATCGGCTCCGCAGCGACCGGTTCAAGCGCTTGCGCGGCGAAGCGACCGGCGGGCCGGGACGCGGCGCCGCGGCCTTTGTGATAGCGACGGGCCAAGACTGCCTCCAGGGTCTGTACACCCATACAGTATCGGCCGCGACGCGGGACGTCAATCGGCTCCGTCGATACTCAGGCCGCGCCGGACCGTGCCAGCGCCAGCAGCCAGGCACCCGCCACCAGCAGCAGGGCCGTGAGGCCGCACGCGCGCTGCAGGCGGCTGTTCGGCAGGTGATCCGCGACCGCCGTCAGCACCGTGCCGGCGACCAGGCCGCAGAGGAAACCGGCCAGGTGCGCGCCGATGTCGGTGTTTTCGTCGCCCGTGCCGGTGAAGGCGAGCAGGGCGATGCCGCCGACGATCGGGCCGAGCCTGTAAGGCCAGCGCGCCTGGCCCATCAGCCGTCCGCGCCAGACGTAGCCCGACAGCAGGCCGAGCGCGGCGAACACGGCCGTGGAGGCGCCGATCGAGCGGTGGGCAGGGTCCAGCAGCAGCGTGTTGAGGACGTTGCCCGCGGCCCCGGCCAGCAGAATGACGAGCCATGCCGTGCCGGAACCGGCCAGTCGGCCCGCAAAGAAGCCGAACAGCGCACCGAAGCCGAGATTGCCCAGCAGGTGCCGAACGCCCGAATGGAGGGTGAGGGCGGTGATGCTGCGCCACCATTCGCCGCCACGCAGCAGCTCGCCGTCGACGCGGCCGGCGGTGAGCCAGTCGCGGCCGAATGCGCCCATGCCTGCGAGCCAGGCGACGACGAGGACGACCATTATGTAAGCCAGCACGCCGGGCACCGCGTCCTGGTAGACGGGCACGACCCGCGGCCGGTCGGGCCGCGGCGGCACGTTTTCCTTTTCGTATTGCCAGAGCTCGAACTTCGCGCGTTCCTCATACCCGGCCGGCACGACCAGCCCGTGCCCCTGCGGCCCGCGCACGATCTCGCAGGGGATGTCGAGCGAATGCAGCACCAGCGCGCGTTCGGAGCAGGACCGGAGGTCAACACTCT
>CAZTAE010000165.1:0-4872 GCA_964611535.1 uncultured Woeseiaceae bacterium | reverse complement strand
GCGGCGCCAGAATCGCGCTCTCCGGCATCATCGACCACCAGGTGGGGGAAGTCTCGGAGGCCTGGCGCGAACGGATCGTGCTGGATCCGCCGGCGGCCCGCGGCCGCTGGATTCGCCTGACGGGGACGAGGAACTGAGCAACCTCAATGTACACACAGTGTCCTGACTGCGACACGGCATTCCCGGTCACCGCCCGCGTCCTTCAGCAGGCCGCAGGAAAGGTGCGCTGTGGCCGTTGCGGCCATCCTTTCAATGCCCTCGAAAGCCTGTCCGAGGATCCGCCGGAGTCCCGGGAGGGCCGCGAAGACCCGAACGCCATGCTGGACGCGCTCGAGGCGCTCACGGGACCGGAGGACATCCGGATCGAGGATACCGGGGTCGAATGGCGGGTCATCGACGAGGATGACGTCGACGCAGCGGAGCCCGGCGAGGACGACACCGCGGAAGAAAGCGACACGAGTGCCGTCCGCTGGTACATCGAGGACGCCGGCCCGGCGTCGGCAGGCAACGACGCCGGCATCCAGGGCGTCGGCGAGGAAGCGGACGACGAGGCTTTCGTCACGCGCCGCAAGGCACAGCAGCCGTTGCAGCTCCCTGCAGCCGACGACGAGGAGGAAGAGCTTCGTTTCGACGACAACACGCCGCTGCCGGACGACTTCGGCGCGGACGTGGAGCCGCCCGAACCCCCGCGGCGCCGGGCCGAGGATTTTGCCGAGCCGCGCTCTCCCGAGTTCGACGAGCGGCAGGTCGACCTGGCGCTCGGCGAGCCCGGCGAATGGATGGCATTGCTCGATGAGCTGGGACCCGAAGAGGAAGAGCCGGCGCCGCACGACGAGCAGCGCCCAACCGGCGACGGCGCAGAAGGCACGCAAGCCGGCGACCTCGCCGATACCGATATCCGGCCTGCCGGAGGCGGCGACGAACGCGTGGAAGGCGACGCCGGCCACGACGAATTCCCGCGCGATATCGACACGCAGTTCGAGCTGCAGGCGCTGGAGATGGGGATCGAGCTGACCGGCAGCCGCGCCCCCGGCGACGGGAACGACGAAACGGAGCTCGCGCCCGAGGACGACGAGTCCGAACTCGCCACGGACGGCGTCGCGGGCGCCAGGGATGCGGGCGACGCCATCGATCTCCGGTTCGCCGACGATGAGCCGGGGGAGCAGGAACTGGCGACCGATACCGATTCCGACAGCCGCGGCGATGCCGCCGGGGCCGCCCCGGCGGAGCCCGAGGCAGCGCCGGAGACACTCGGAGACGAAGCGGAAGCAGGCGTGCACGAACAGCGGCCGCGCGACAGCTCGCAACCCGGGGAAGCCGGGGCCGTCCGGTCCGGCGCGGAGCAGGAGAATTCCGCAGACGAGCCGGCACCGTTGACCGACGAGGAGCTGACGATCAACCGGCTGATCGACCAGGACCTGATGCGTTTTGCGCAGGAGCAGGAGGCGCTCGCCACGACGACGGGCGGCACACGCATTCCGCGGGAAAGACCGCACGTCGAGACGATCATCATGGAGGGCGAGTTCGTGCGCACCGCCCTCGAGGGCGATGAAGCGGACGATTCCACCGCGGCCCCGGAGCAGCGCGACCGGGAGACCCTGGACACGTGGCTCGGGAGCCCACCTCCCACACGGGCCGAGGAACCGCCGGCGGAGCCGCGCTCCCGCAGAGCGATCGCGGGGCTCTTCATCCTCGGACTCCTGCTGCTCGTGCAGGTCGTTCACGGCTACCGCGATTCGCTGGCAACGAACGGCGCCTTCGAACGCGCCGCGGCCCCCGTGTACCGTCTCCTCGGCGCTCCCCTCGTTCCGGGCTGGGACGCGCGCGGATGGCAGTTCCAGGCGACCAGCGGAGGCACCGACGCGACAGGCGAAGTGCTGAGCATTTCTTCGCACATCGTCAACGAAGCGGACCGCGCGCTGCCGTATCCGCTGATTTACCTGTCACTCACCGACCGCTGGGAAGAACCCGTGGGCGCGAGCGTGCTCGACCCGACCGAATACCTGACGCCCGACGCGGACGCGGCGGCGCTCGTGCCGTCGGGCGAGGGTTTCACCGCGACCATCACCGTCCGTGCTCTCTCTCCCGACGCCAGCGGCTTCAAGCTGAACGTCTGCTATCCGGCAGAAACGGATCGAGTGCGCTGCGCAATCCCGGATTTCAGAAGATGACGGCCGAGGTTTGGGCATCGTTTCGAGAAGTCGCTTGAGGTTCGGCGTGTAAGCCTTGCCGCACACTCGACCATTCCCGCAGCGAACAAAACCGCCGACACATCACTCGCAACTGCGGGCATACGGCAGCCGAAAAACCGTCGCATTCAGCGCTAGAAAAAGCCGGGCTCCGTGCTATCATCCTCGCTCGCCTGGCGACCTGTACCGGTTTTCTATTTTGGGGAAGCGGCCGGCGGTACGGCGGCGCGCAGGACGCTGCCAGCTATCGTACCGGCCGCAAACGCACGAACACTCGGTCTCAGGTCGTGCGTGTCGAAAAGCTTGTATCACTGCACCTCGCGCGCGAGCGCTTCGGGATGGTTTTCTCCGGCTATCCGCGGCAGGCGCACCGGCGGGGCGACTACAGCTCTTGCAACTCAGCTTTGGGGATCGACAGACAGTGGTGAAGAAGAAATCGAAAAAAGAAACGGAGTTGAGAGCCGCCAGCAAGAAGCCACTCCGGAAACATGCAGAGGAAGCGTTGCACAGATACTTCGCGAGCCTGAACGGCGACCGGCCCGGCGACCTCTACGATCTGGTGCTGGGTGAGGTGGAAGAGCCGCTGTTCAAGGCCGTCATGGAATACACACAGGGGAACCAGAGCCAGGCCGCCGGCATACTCGGTATCAACCGCGGCACGCTGCGGAAGAAACTCAAGTCCTATGCGCTGATCCGCTGACCAACTTCATTATGTCAAATGTCCGTCGAGCGCTCCTGAGCGTTTCCGACAAGCGCGGCCTCATCCCCCTGGCGCGCCGCCTGGCCGAACTCGGCATTGAACTCTGGTCCACCGGCGGGACGCGCCGGCAGCTCACGGATGCCGGCATCGAAGCCATCGAGGTGTCATCGAGAACCGGCTTCCCCGAGATCATGGACGGACGCGTGAAGACGCTGCACCCCCTCGTCCACGGTGGACTGCTCGGCAGGCGCGGCACCGACGACGCCGTGATGGCCGAACACGGCATCCAGCCCATCGATCTGCTCGTGGTCAATCTCTATCCGTTCGAGGACACCGTCGCGCGCGGCGGCACGACCGTGGAGGATGGCATCGAGAACATCGACATCGGTGGTCCGGCCATGGTCCGGGCTGCTTCGAAGAACCATGAAGACGTCGCCGTGGTCGTCGACCCGGACGATTACGAAGCGCTCCTCGAGGCTCTCGGCAGCGGCAGGCTCGACCTCGTGTATCGCCGGCGCCTCGCGGCGAAAGCGTTCGCGCATACCGCCTCCTATGACACCGCCATCGCCACGTGGCTGGCCCGCCTGGCAGGGACGCCGACGACCGCCGCCCGCTTTCTCTATGCCGGCGCGCGGGTCGAGTCGCTGCGCTACGGGGAGAATCCGCATCAGGAAGCGGCCCTCTATCGGGACCAGGCCGCCGCTCCCGGCTCGTTCGCCCTTGCCCGGCAGCTTCAGGGAAAGGCGCTCTCCTACAACAACATCGCCGACGGCGACGCAGCGCTCGGCTGCGTGAGACAGTTCGCGGAGCCGGCCTGCGTCATCGTGAAACACGCAAACCCCTGTGGCGTCGCAACCGCCGACGGCCTTGCCGCGGCCTACGAGCGCGCCCGGGCCACGGACCCGACCTCGGCGTTCGGCGGCATCATCGCCTTCAACCGGCCGCTCGACCGGGACACGGCGCGCTCAGTCATAGACAGACAGTTCGTGGAGGTGATCATCGCGCCGGCTGTGGAGGAGGACGCACGCGGCGTGCTGTCCACGAAGAAGAACGTGCGTGTGCTGGAGGCCGGCACCGGCGGCGCCGCCGGCGGCTATGACCTGAAGAAGATATCCGGAGGTCTGCTCGTGCAGACGGCCGATGACGCACCGGCATCGGTTGACGATCTGAAGACCGTGACGGACAGAGCGCCTGCCGACAGTGAACTGCGCGACCTGCTGTTCGGCTGGCGGGTCGCGAAGTTCGTGAAATCGAATGCCATCGTCTTCTGCAAGGACGGCGCGACGGTCGGCATCGGCGCCGGCCAGATGAGCCGTGTGGACAGCACCCGGATCGCCGCGCTGAAGGCGGCGGACGCGGGCCTTCCGGTCGAGGGCGCGGTCATGGCTTCCGACGCCTTCTTCCCCTTCCGCGACGGCATCGACACCGCCGCGGAACACGGCATCGCTGCGGTCATCCAGCCCGGCGGCTCACAGCGTGACGAGGAGGTGATCGCGGCCGCGAACGAACGCGGCATGGCGATGGTCTTTACCGGTATGCGCCACTTTCGCCATTGACTGGCGCGGCAGGATTCTCGGGATGATCTGCTGATGAAGATTCTGGTTGTCGGGGGCGGCGGCAGGGAGCATGCACTGGCCTGGAAATGCGCGCGCTCGACGAGAGTGCGCGAGGTGCTGGTCGCGCCGGGCAACGCGGGCACCGCGCTGGAACCGAAGACGCGAAACATCGCGATCGCCGGAGACGACGTCGACGCGCTGCTCGACCTCGCCGCGTCGGAGGAAGCGGATCTCACCATCGTCGGACCGGAGGCGCCGCTCGTCGCCGGCATCGCGGATCGCTTTCGCGAGCGGGGCCTCGCGTGTTTCGGCCCGTCCGCCGCCGCCGCGCGGCTCGAGGGTTCGAAGGCCTGGGCCAAATCGTTCCTCGAACGTCACGGCATCCCCACCGCGAGGCACAGAAGCTTCACGGACCTCGACGCCGCCA